>NZ_JAAFHA010000021.1 GCF_010365055.1 Rhodoferax sp. | reverse complement strand
TAAAGGTTGCAGATTGACTTCCAAACCCAATCTTGGCACTTGATGCCGTTACCGGGAAGCGGGAAGTCCCTTCGTATTCGTGCAATAAGCATATACAGCTATGCTTTATATAGCACTAAATCAATTCCCGAGCAGTTGCCGCAGGAATCGCTCCAGCACATTGTTGACGACGCCTGGCAGCGGGTTGTCGCGCTGCTCGGGCTGCGGTTCGGGCGGTGGCGGTGGCCGCGGACGCGGGATGTCGAATTCCGCCTTTGCGTCAAGCCAGCGCTTGCGAAAGGCCTGCTGGAACACCTCGCCCACCATCGGCAGCGCGCTGCGCGCGCCCTGCCCCCACGAGCCCATCGTGACGCTGTTGTCGTTGAAGCCGACGCGGGCGCCCGCTACCAGCTGCGGATTCATCATGATGAACCAGCCGTCGGTGTTGTCCTGGGTGGTGCCGGTCTTGCCGGCCAGGTCGGCCCCAATACCGTAACGGGTGCGGATGGCCGAACCCGTGCCTTCGTCGATCACGCCGCGCATCACGTTCACCAGGGTCAGCGCGTGCGCGCGCGGCATCGCCGGCGCGCGCTCGGTGACGGGCTGAAACTGCTCAAGCAGATTGCCGTTGCGGTCTTCCACGCGCTGCAGCAGGAACGGCTGGCGGTAGGTGCCGCCATTGGCGATGCTGCCGTAGGCCGCGACCATCTCCAGCAGTGTGACCGGGCTGGTCCCCAGTGCCAGCGAGGGCACCAGGTTGAGCTTGCTTTGGCGCACCCCCAGGGCCTGCGCCAATTGCCCGACCTTGGCTGGCCCCACTTCCTGCACCAACTGGGCCGTGATGGTGTTCTTGGAATAGACCAGCCCGTTACGCAGGCTGGTGGGCTGGTAGCTCGGCGGCGAGTTGTCACTGGGGGTCCAGACGCCGCTGCCGGGCAAGGCGATCTCCACGGGCTCATCCATGAAGGTATCCGAGGGGTCAAAGCCCTGCATGAATGCCGCGCCATAGACAAAGGGCTTGAAGGTCGAGCCCGGCTGGCGCCGCGCCTGGCTCACATGGTCAAACTGCTCCTGGGCATAGTCCCGGCTGCCGACCCACGCGCGCACGGCGCCGCTGCGCGGGTCCAGCGCCAGAAAGCCGGCTTGCAGCACGGCACGCTCCTGCCCGGCCTTGCGCCGCCCGTCCGCCAGCTTCTGCAATTGCCCCAGTTGCCGCGCCACCGCCTGGGTGGCCGTTTTCTGAAGGTTGGCATCCAGGCTGGTGAATACGCGCAGGCCGTCGGCCTGAATGTCATAGGCGCGCTGGTCGGCCCAGTCAACCAGCCATTGGCGCAAGTGCTGGGCCACGTGCGGCGCCAGCCCCAGCGACACCACTTGTCGCTCAAAATTGAGCTTGAGCGGGCGTTTGGAGAGCGGCGCGAGTCGGTCCGGCTCAAGCTTGTCATTTTTGACCATTTGCGCCAGCACCAAGTTGCGTCGATTGAGCGCGCGCTCGGGGTTCTGCACCGGGTTGTAGTAGCTCGTGCCCTTGAGCATGCCGATCAGCGTGGCACTCTCGAGCACGTCAAGCTTGCCGGCCGGCTTGTCAAAATAGGTGCGCGCGGCCATCTCGATGCCAAAGGCATTGTAGAGAAACGGCACGGTGTTGAGGTAGGTTTCCAGGATCTCCCGCTTGGAATACACCGCCTCGATCTTCAGCGCGGTGATCGCTTCCTTGATCTTGCGTGTGATGCTGTTGGCGCGGCCGATTTCTTCCGGGTAGAGGTTGCGCGCCAGCTGCTGCGTGATGGTTGAGCCGCCCTGCAAATCGCCGCCCAAGGTGCTGAGCACGGCGCCGGCCAGTCGGCGGAAATCAATGCCGTGATGATCGTAAAAGCGGCGGTCTTCGGTGGAAATCAAGGCGTCCATCACGCTCGGGGCGATCACGTCCAGGCTCACCCACTCGCGGTTGATGCGTTTGTACTCGGCCAGCAAGGTGCCGTCGCTGGCCAGCAGCACCGACGGCGCTTCCGCTTTGGCCTTGCGCAAGTCGCCAATGCCGGGCGTGAACGGAATCAGCACCAGCACGTAAAGCAGCAGCAGCGCCGGCAGCAGCGCAGCCGCCCGCCAGGGGTGGCGCCGGGCAGCGGCCAACAGCCAGTGGTATTGCGCCGTGGCGACGGTGACGGCGCGTTGCAGAGCAGGGTTCATGGGTGGTGGTGGCGTTTGATCATGGCGGGGGCCATTCTAGGCAGCTTGGCGTTTCGTGCGGCGTGGCGCCCGCCAGGACTAGCGGGCCGGCTGCTGACGCTGGTACTCACGCCGCTTCATGTCGAGGTAGGTGGCGCGGTCGACTTCATGCAATTGCCGCGCATAAAGCTCGGTGGATGTGAACCAGTTCTGCAGGCGCTGCTCGACCTGCCGCGCCGGCGCGGTGGCCAAGGCAGCCAGATAGGCGTCAATCGCCAGGTAATAGCGCATGGTGTTGCGTTCCACCACGCCGCGCACGCCGCCAATCAGGCCGGGCCCGCCGCTGACCGGCGAGCCGGTGGCACTGAAACCCACCTTGTTCCGCCCGATGGTGGCCAGATAGGCTTGCATGGCGAGTCGGCCGGCCAAGTTGTAGGCATAGGAATAGGTGATGTGCAGGAAGGTCTTGTTGCCCGGCACAGAAACCGCGTCCAGGCGGATGCGGTAGTCGCTGGTGCCCAGCGGCCCGGTTTTGGCGCTGAGCCCGACGTCAAAATAGTCGGGCGTGCTGGTGGCCACGCGGTAGGCAAAGTTGACCCGGTAAGCTTGCCCGAGCGGCTGGTAGTCTTTTTTGCCGATGCTCACGGCCAGCAGGGTGCCGGTGGGCCTGGTCGAGGCCTGGCAGTACTTGGTGTTGATGTGCAGAATCAGCATGTCGCACCAATGGGTCGGGTCATTGAAGGCCTGGTTGACCGCGGCAAACGGGTAGTCCACCAGCGCATAGATCTCGCCCCGCAAGTGCTTGGGCGACTCGACCGAATGCAGGTACAAGGGCCGCTTGAATTGATTGCTGCTCAGTTGCGGCGTCAAGGCGAGGTACCTGGCCCGCAGCGAGGCGGCCGAATCGGTGTCGGGTGTGGCGACATCAGCGTGGGCGGCGCCCAAGCACAGCAGGCCGATGAGCCCTGCCAGCATCATCCAAACTAAGCGGATTTTCTGAACTACTTTGTGCATTGGCAGCTGATCTTTGCAAATGATAATTGTCCGACAAACACGAATAGCCCTTTATGCACGCATTGAAACTATCGGAACTCATGGGTGCGCTCAGCCATGCGCTGGACATCACCGAGGGCCAGCCCGAGGGCCACTGTGTGCGCTGCTGCTGGATCGGCATGCACATCGGCCAGCAGTTGGCCTTGCCTGCCGAGCAGCTGTGGGAGCTTTATTACACCCTGTTGCTCAAAGACTTGGGTTGCAGCAGCAATGCCTCGCGCATTTGCGAGTTGTACCTGAGCGACGACTTGGCCTTCAAGCGCGATTTCAAGTGGGTCGACGGCAGCCTGCCGCAGGTGTTGCGTTTTGTGCTGCGCCACACCGGCCCGGCCGCGGGTTTGATGGACCGGCTCAAGGCGCTGGGCGGCATTTTGTCCAATGGTGATGCCATCGCCCAGGAACTGATCCTGACGCGCTGCACGCGCGGCGCCGACATCGCGCGCCAGTTGCGCTTTTCTGAACGCGTGGCGCGGGGCATTCATTCGCTCGATGAGCACTGGAACGGGCAAGGCCGGCCCGAAGGCCTGGTCGGTGATGCCATTCCTTTGTACGCGCGCATTGCCCTGCTGGCGCAGGTGGTGGATGTGGTCAACAGTTCAGGCGGACAAGCCGCCGTGGCTGCGGAACTGCGCCAGCGCAGTGGCAAGTGGTTTGACCCGGCCGTGGTGGACGCGTTCTTCGCCGTGGCGGCCAGCGCCCCCTTCTGGGCCAACCTGAACTCGCCCGAGGTCGAGGCGCAGGTGTTTGCGCTGGAGCCCGGTGGCCATGAAGCCGTGCTGGATGAAGATTATCTGGACGACATTGCCGAAGCCTTTGGCCAGGTGGTGGACGCCAAAAGCCCGTTCACGGCCGGACACAGTGCGCGGGTGGGCCTGTACACCGCACTGCTGGCGGAGTCGCTGGACCTGCCGGAGGCGCGCCGGCGCTGGCTCAAGCGCGGCGCGCTCCTGCATGATGTCGGCAAACTGGGCGTGAGCAACGCCATCCTGGACAAACCCGGCAAGCTCGACGCGACCGAATGGGCCGCCGTGAAGCGCCATGCGGTCTACACCGAATCGATCCTGGGCCGCATCCGCATATTCGATGAACTGGCGCGCGTGTCCGCCGCGCACCACGAGCGGCTCGACGGCGGCGGTTATCCGCGGGGCCTGAAGGCCGCCGACATTGTGCTGGAGACCCGCATCATCACCACCGCCGATATTTTTGACGCCATCACCGCCGAGCGGCCCTACCGCGGCGCCGTGCCGGTTGACAAAACGCTGGCCATCATGGCCGACACCGTGGGCACGGCGATCGATGCCGACTGCTTTGCGCACCTGAAGAAGATCATCCAGGCGCACCCGGAGTTTTTCCCCAGGTAAAGGGCTGCGCGTTTAATTGCGCTCAGGGTGCTTGCGTCGCGGCGCGCCAGGGCCGGGGCGAAAAGCGAAATACCTGTGGATCGTTGACATCCACGCTGGCCTTGACCCAGCCAAAAAATGGGTAGCCATAGGTTTCCACCCGCGTGAAGTTGCCGATGACTTGCTGGCTGGCCGGGTCGCGCAGCGGCCGGTCGATGCGCTGCCAGTGCGAGTCGCCATGCACCAGCACCACTTGCCCGGCAAAAGCCTGAGTCTCCTCGCGCAACTGCGTCAGGAAGTCGGCATAGCCCGGCTGCGGTCGCCCCTGGTTGGCGGCTTCAAACCCCGGGTTGGCCTGGATCACGATCAGAATGCCGGTCAGCTGCTTGGTGCGGGCGCGCTCAAAGGCCTGTGCCAACCAGACCCGGTTGGCCGCACTGCGCGCGATGAACTCCGCCGCCGGGCCGCCCCTGCGGGTCGTGCCATGGAAATTGTTCTCGCTGCCGGGCAGGTTCAGGCCGACAAACAGGGCGCCCCCTGCCTCCCAGCGCACGTTTTCGCGGTGGCTGGCAAAGGCCGGGTCACGACTCTGACGCTCCAGCTTTAGCGCACGCTGGCCCAGCGCCTTATCCCCGGCAAAAAACAGTTCGCGCAGTTTTTGCAGGCGCTCCAGCGGGTCGTAGCCGCCGTTGCTCTTGCGGTGACAGTCGGTCCATTCGTTGTCACCCGGCACATAGACTAGCGGGGTTTTGGACGCCTGAAAGACGCCCAGAATGTCGTGCAGGACGGCGTCACTGCAGGCGCTGCCGCCACTCTTGATGTCGCCGTCATGGACGATAAAGGCCAAGTCTTCGCGGTCCATGTCGGCCAGCAATTCGGGCAATTGCTGGCGCTCCCAGTGGCTGTAGGGCATGTCGCCGATCAAGCCGAAGGAGAGCGGCTGGGCGCTGGCCAGGCTGCTCAAACCGAGCAGCAGGACCAGGGGACCGAAGCCTTGAAAAAATTGGCGCAGTGTCATCAAACCCCCGGTCAAAGACCGGATTACACCACCCCGGCTTGGCGCAGTGTGGCAATCGCCGCCGCATCGAGCCCCAACTCCCCCAGCACCTCCTCGGTGTGCTGCCCCAAGCTGGGGGGCGCCCGGCGGAGCACCGGCGGCGTGGCCACCAGGCGCAGCGGGCTCGCCACGGTCACAATTGATTTGATAGCTGCTTGATCATTATCGACGGGGGTTACGGCCTGATTGACCACTAAGCCACGGGCCTGCACCTGGGCATCGGCAAAAGCCTGGCCGATGTCGTTGATCGGGCCGCAGGGCACGGCCTTGTCTTCGAGCAGGGCAATCCAGTCGGCGGTGCTGCGCCCGCGCGTGACTGCCTGCAGCGCCGGTATCAAGGCATCGCGGTGTTTCACGCGCAAGGTGTTGCTGGCAAAACGGGGGTCGCTTGCCCACTCGGGGTGCTCGGCGGCCTGACAGAAGCGGGCAAACTGGCCGTCGTTGCCCACCGCCAGCAGCATGGCGCCATCCAGGGTGGGAAAGGTCTGGTATGGCGCCAGACTTGGATGGGTGTTGCCCTGGCGCTGCGGCACGGCGCCGGTGTTGAGGTAGCCGGCCGCCTGGTTGCCCAGCACGGCCATGCCGACATCGAGCAGCGCCATGTCGATGTGCTGGCCTGCGCCCGTGCGGTGGCGCGCTTCAAGCGCCGCCAGAATGGCGCTGGTGGCATAGACGCCGGTGAAGATGTCGATCACCGCCACGCCAACGCGCATCGGGCCGCCACCGGGCACCGCGTCCGCCTCGCCGGTGATGCTCATCAGGCCGCTCATGGCCTGGATCATCAGGTCGTAACCGGCGCGCTCGGCATAGGGGCCGTCCTGGCCGAAGCCGGTGACCGAGCAGTAGATCAGGCGCGGGTTGACCTCCTTCAGGCTCTCGTAATCCAGCCCATAGTTTTTCAGGCCGCCAACCTTGAAGTTCTCGACCAGGATGTCGCTTTCCAGCGCCAGCTGGCGGATCAGAGCCTGGCCTTCCGGTTTGGCCATGTCGAGCGTGATGGCGCGCTTGTTGCGGTTGCAGGCGGTGAAGTAGGTGGCCTGGGTCGTGTCGTGGCCGTCTGCGTCCTTGAGGAACGGCGGGCCCCAGTGGCGCGTGTCGTCGCCGGCACCGGGGCGTTCAACCTTGATCACGTCGGCGCCCAGGTCGGCCAGCATCTGGGTGCACCAGGGGCCGGCCAGGACGCGGGAGAGATCCAGCACCTTGAGGTGGCTGAGGGCGCCCGCTGGCGCGGTGGCTTGGGGGTCTGCTTGGTTCATAGTTGCTTTCAATCTCTTCTCTATTCGTTTTTTACTTGTTTGCCTGCGCTGCGGTTGACTGGTGATGATTTGTTTTTTGCCATTTTTCCCCCACTCACTCCCCCAACCCCTCTCTCGCCCCGCCGGGCGAAAGAGGGGGGCCTCATTTGGCCGCATCTTGAAAGGCGGGAAAACTGGTAATCACGGGCGCGCTGGCCTCAAAGTGGCGGTATCTCAGGAACCAGTCGCTCTCGTCAATGAGCACGTCGCGCTCAGACTTCGACGGCAAAGCACGCAGCGGCTGCGCGGGGAAACGGCCTCGCCATTGCGGCTACTTCGAGGCAGCGTGCCATCCAGAAACAGATTTCCCACCATCAAAGCGTTGGCCAAATGTGGCTGTTAGCTCCCCTTTCCGCCCCGGCGGGGGTGGAGAGGGGTTGGGGGAGAGGGGGGGAATACAAAAGCAACAAAGTCAATCTTCCCAAGAGCCAATCAACGAACCAAACCAACACTATGCCAACTGAATTTCACTATGGCTCGCCGTCGGCCCGCCATGCCGGAAATGGCTCAGTTCGCAAACGCCGCAATCCCCGTCTGTGCGCGTCCCAGAATCAGCGCGTGGATGTCGTGCGTGCCTTCATAGGTGTTGACCACTTCCAGATTCACCAGATGCCGCGCCACGCCAAACTCGTCGCTGATGCCATTGCCGCCCATCATGTCGCGCGCCAGCCGGGCAATGTCGAGCGACTTGCCGCAGGAATTGCGTTTCAGCAGCGAGGTCAATTCGACCGAGGCGGTTCCTTCGTCCTTCATGCGCCCCAAGCGCAAGCAGCCTTGCAGACCGAGCGCGATTTCGGTTTGCATGTCGGCCAGCTTCTTCTGGATCAACTGGTTGGCAGCCAGCGGGCGGCCGAACTGCTTGCGGTCCAGGGTGTACTGGCGGGCGCGGAACCAGCAGTCTTCGGCTGCGCCCAGGGCGCCCCAGGCGATGCCGTAGCGCGCCGAGTTCAGGCAGGTGAACGGGCCTTTGAGACCCTGCACTTCAGGGAAGGCGTTTTCTTCCGGGCAGAAGACGCCGTCCATCACGATTTCGCCGGTGATGCTGGCGCGCAGGCCGACCTTGCCGTGAATGGTGGGGGCGCTCAGGCCCTTGGCGCCTTTGTCCAGCACAAAGCCGCGAATCGGCCCGACTTGGCCTGATTCACTCACCTCCTTGGCCCACACCACAAAGACGTCGGCAATCGGGCTGTTGGAGATCCACATCTTGCTGCCGCTCAATTTGTAGCCGCCGGCGACCTTGTGCGCGCGGCTCGCCATGGAGCCGGGGTCGGAGCCGTGGTCGGGCTCGGTCAGGCCGAAGCAGCCTATCCATTCGCCGGTAGCCAGCTTGGGCAGGTATTTCTGCTTCTGCGCCTCGGTGCCGAATTCAAAGATCGGCACCATCACCAGCGAGCTTTGCACGCTCATCATGGAGCGGTAGCCGGAGTCCACGCGCTCGACTTCGCGCGCGATCAGGCCGTAGGCCACGTAGTTCAGGCCCGGGCCGCCGTAGGCTTCGGGGATCGTGGGGCCCAGTAGGCCGAGTTCGCCCATTTCACGGAAGATCGCGGCGTCGGTCTTCTCGCCGCGAAAGGCTTCCAGCACGCGCGGCTGCAGTTTGTCTTGGCAGTAGGCGCTAGCGGCCTCGCGCACCATGCGCTCGTCGTCACTGAGTTGGCTGTCGAGCAAGAAGGGGTCTTGCCAGTTGAATGCGGCGTGGGCCATTGAAGCGTCTCCTGGTGAGAATGAAAGGGCAGATGACGCATGGTAGCGCCCGTGCGGCTTGAAGGCAAACGATGAATAATCACCAAGCAATGACTATTTGTAATATGTGGATCATTGAGTTTGTACCAATATTTGTTCAATATAGTGATCTAATTGCACTACATCCCACGTATTTAAACAACATACAGCTATCAAAATAATTGAATGTTCTGATAGATCAACCCTGTAATTGTGTACATTAAGCACATCATGCGCAGAAAAATCCCCTCGCTCCAGGCCCTGGCCTGCTTTGAAGCCGCCGCCCGCCAGCAAAGCTACACGCGCGCCGCGCAGGAGCTGGCGCTCACGCAAGGCGCGGTGTCGCGCCAGATCACGGCGCTGGAAGACTTCTTAGGCATCGCGCTGTTTCGCCGCACCCGCCACGGCGTGCTGCTGACCGAGCGCGGCGCCGACTACTTTGCCCAGGTGGCGCCGCGCTTGCAGGCGCTGGAGCAGGACACGCTCGACGCGATGTCGGCCCAGGGCCCGGGCGGCACCCTGCATCTGGCGGCAGTGCCGACCTTTGCCACGCGCTGGCTGATCCCGCGCCTGCCCGAGCTGAAGCAGTTGCAGCCCGATCTGACCATCCACATTGAAACCAGCACCCGCCCGTTCATGTTTGCCGACACCGTGTTTGACGCGGCGCTGTATGCCGGCACGCCCGAGCAGGTGAGCCAGTGGGCCGGCACGCAAGCGCGCAAGTTGATGGTTGAACAGGTGGTGCCGGTGTGCAGCCCGCATTTCCTGGCCGGACAAAGCAGCTTGACACCCTCCGCCATTGCCGCCTTGCCCCTGTTGCAGCAAAGCACCCGCACCGAGGCCTGGCGGCGCTGGTTTGAGGCCATGGGCGTGAGCGCGCCGCTGGCCCTGGCGGGCCCGCGCTTTGAGCTGTTTTCCATGACCGCGGCGGCGGCCGCGCACGGCTTGGGCGTGGCGCTGGTGCCGCGTTTGCTGATCGAGCCCGAGCTGGCGCGCGGTGAACTGGTGGTGGCGTGTGAGCAGGTTCTGCCCAGTGAGCGCGCCTACTACCTGGTGACGCCGCAGACGCCAGAGGAGCGGCCGGTGCTCAGCCGCTTTGTGCTCTGGCTGCAGCAGGCGGCAAGCGCCGTTGCGACTGATGTTGTGGGTTGACGCTTATTGGGCGTCGACTTGTGCTGCGACTCGCACGGGCAAGCCTTGGCTGGCTCTGCGCAGCGTTGCACGCTCCTGCACATCATAGGACCCGAAGACTGCTTGTGGCGAACGAGTTTCGGGCAGCACGTAAACAATGCCGCTGGTCTTGGTAAAAGCCGCACTCACCACGGTCTTGAAGAAATCAGCCGGCACGTTGATGCAGCCATAAGAGATGCGGTTGTCCAGCGTCGAAGACGACGCCAGACGCTCGCCGCGGCGCTCGTCGGCCTTGCTGGTGACCACCGGATGCAAAGAAATGGCTGAGTCGTAGTCGACCCACAGCATTTGCTTGCCGCGCAGATTTTTATCCAGGTCGGCCACAAAGCGCCCGGCCGGCGTGGTGCGCTCCTCGGGGCGAATGCTGCTCAGCGGGCGTTCGCCGATGCCGGGCACCGAGTCGTCGCCGACCGCCGAGCCCAGCAGCACCGGCGCGCTGGCACGCAGGCGCCCGTCGGCATAAAACACATAAACCCTGGCATCGAGCTTGTCGACAATCACAAAGGGCAAGCCGCGGTTGTCGCGGGCGTCAATCACCCAGTCGGCCACATGGCGCGCATCCTGGGACGGGCGTTCTTGCCCGAAGTTGGCTTGCTTGACAGGCTGACTCAGGGCCCGTGGCGCTGCCGTGGCAACAACGGTCGGTGTGCCATGCGGCGCCGCTTCGCCCAGGGCCAAGGCAGGCGTCACACCCCAACTGGCGCCAAGCACACCCAGCCACATCAGCCGAGCCAGCGCCGGGCGACTCCAACGCAAGGGTCGGGCACGCCGGGTGACTGGTGCTGCTGCCATCACCTTCAGTTCAATGATGTTGTTGCGTGTTTTCATGGGTTTGTCTTGACAAAGCCTGTCCAGGCGACCATGCGTGTCATGGTATCACTGCCCTTCAATTTCTGGGGCGAGAACCCGCGCGGCGTCGGCGAGGTCTTCCGCAAAAGAATCGGGGACGTGGCAAGGGGCTGCGGCGCGCCGACTTCAGTCAGCAGCGCGGCGCAACCCCTTGGCATTAGCCCGACTTAATTGCGGTCTTGCTTGCGTGCGCGCTTGGGCGCCACGTAGATTTCCGGCGGGGTTTCAGGCGCCACGATGACGGGCGGCTGCTCCACCACCAGCACCGGGGCGACGACGACCGGCGGCACGACCGGTGGTGCCAAGGTCAGCAGTTCCGGCGGCGTGCCCGGGGGTACGACCACCGGCATCCAGGTCGGTGCGGTGACACCTGGCTTCACGACTGGTCCTTCGTAGGGAACGTCAGGCAAGGTCTCTATGGGTGTTGTTTCTACCGGTGGCACGATCACTGGCAAGGGGCGCACCGTCAACACGCCGTCAACATAACCGATGTCGTAGTTGGAGGGCGTGAAGGTACCGCCGGTGGCACTGCCCACGGTGATCGGGTAGGTGGTGCCGGCTGGCGCAGTCGCCGGCTGGCCCGGGCTGGTCTCAGTCACACTGCCAACCGTTTCATCGTTCGCCAAGGGCGTCGTGCTAAAGCCCGACAAGACCGGCGCCTCTCCGTAGTTCTTGGTGACATCGTTGGCTGTAATCGTCAGAGGCGCCGGCGTCACAGTCAGCTTGCCATCAACATACGTTATGGTGTAGTTGGTTGGCGTGAAGCTGCCGGTGGCGCTGCCGGGCGTGATGACGATCGGATAGGTGCTGCCGGCCACGCTGGCGGTCGGTGCCGAACCGGTGCTGGTCTCGACCACACTGGTGACCGTGTCGCTGTTGAGCAGGCCAACCTGGGTGAAGGCCGTGCCGGCCGGCGTGAACGTTGTGCCGTAGACCTTGGTGGCGTCATTGGCCGTCAAGACCAGCGGTGCCGGGGTCACGGTCAGGGCGCCATTGAGATACGTGATGGTGTAGTTGGTGGCGATAAAGCCATTGGCGCCGGTGGCGCTATCTGGCGTGATCGCGATCGGATAGGTGCTGCCCGCCACGCTGGCGGTGGGCGCCGAGCCGGTGCTGGTCTCGGTGACGGCAGTGACGGTTTCACTACCCACCGGGCGTACCGGCACCGTAAAGGCAGTGCTCAACGGTGTGAATGTCGTGCCGTAGACCTTGGTCGCGTCGTTGGCCTTCAAGGTCAGCGGTGCCGGTGTGATCGCTGCGCTGGTTACCCCAGAACCATAAACATCCGTGCAAGTACCCCAAAGCGCAAATTTAGCCGCGTCTGCCCCGCCCAGGCTGTAACCGGTATAGGTAATTGGTTTGTCAGTGCCGACGTCCTTGGTGTCGAAAAGGCCCGTGCCTGGAACCAAGGTCACAGTGCCACCCAGCGTGGGGTCGCCCCTGAAAGAAAGAGTCGCGTCCCTGTCGCCGTCATAGACTTTGTCATTGCCCTGTGCGAAGACCAGCATGTGCTGCGTCAGCGTGGCGCCGCCGGTCAGGATGAAGTTACCGGAAAAATCATTTGGCGTGGCGTAGGAAGCTGGGGTGGAGTCGACCGTGACAGCCTCAGGAACAGGGGCAGTCCCGTTGACGGTATAACGGACACCCGGCCCAAAGACCACGGTGCCACCGATAAGCCCCGGCACTTCGGCGGAAGGTTTGCTTCCGGCACGCAGCAGCACGTTGCCATTGGTCGTCGTCATGGCCGCGGCAATAACAATATCGCGTCCTGCCTTCAGTATGGCGTCGCCATCAGTCGTCGTCACGGCCCCATTGATTTTGATATCGCGTCCGCAGCAGATGGTGAAGTCGCCACCGGTCGCCGTAACGGCCGAATTGCTGATGACGTCATTGCCCGCGGTCCAGGTAATATTTCCACTGTCTCCCGCTGCGAAGGTTGCCCTAATGCCTGTGGACAGGCCCGCCTTCACGATTACATCGTTGCCCGCGTTCGCTACCAGGTTGCCGCCGGTCGCCGTGATGTTCGCATTGAAGTTCACGTTGCGCGCAGCATTCAAGGTCAGCGTGGTCGGAACACCGCTGGACACCGTCCAGCTGAGCGCATCATTGACATTGATATCGCCGACACCATTGGTTGCCCCATAATAATTTGTCGGGGGCGTGTTGACTCCGGTTTCTACCGTGCTGATGACGACGCTGTTAGTGACCAGTTGCCCTTCAAGAGTGGTGCCGGCGATATCGTCGCCGGAATTTGTACCAATGGTGAAGTCCTGTGGGTCGATCAGCCAAGTCCCGGTTTTTCCGGCGCTAGCCAACGTGGTAATTTTGACATCGTCTGCCACCTTCACATGCGCCGCCGAGGTTTCAATGAAACCGCCGTTGCCGCCATGGGGTGCCGACGCATCGAGCGTGCCGCCCACATTCACGGTGCCGCTTTGCATGTCGCCCATCAGCATGATGCTGCCGTCTTCACCGGTGACCAGCGTCTGTGCCTGGACCACTCCGGTGTTGTTCACGGCGCTTGGCAGCAGGGCGCTGGCCGAGCGCGAGGTCAGCAGGACCTGGCCGCCGTCGGCCTGGATCAGGCCGCCGTTTTGCGCGAGCGCGTTGACCGCGCCTTGGTTCACGCTCACATTGAGCAGGCCGTCACCGGCCACGTCCAGCGTGATGGCATTGCCAGCCGCGAGTGCCACGGTGCCGAGTTGGGCGGCAATGACGCCGTCGTTACCAACGTTGGCGCCCAATAACGCGACATAGCCGCCATCGGCGTTGATCGTGCCTTGATTCAGCACCGCGCCATTGCCCGCGCCGTTGAATTGGTAGTTGCCCGCCATGAAGTCACTGTCGGCGATGTTCAGGGTGGAGGCTACGAGCCCGCCCACATTCACCGATGAGCCCTTGCCGAACAGCACGCCATTCGGGTTAACGAGGAATACCTTGCCGTTGGCCGTCATGCTGCCCAGAATGCTGGACGGGTCAGCGCCCAGCACCCGGTTCAGCGTGACCGAATTGCTGTTGGGCTGCACAAACTGCACCGCTTCGCCCGCCGCGATGTTGAAGCTTTGCCAGTTGATGGCAGCGTTCTGCGTTGACTGGTTGATGGTGGTCTTGCCAACTGCTGTGCTGATGTTGGCAGCACCCGCTGCCACCACGCCACCCGCAGGCCCGGCAAAGGCGTTGCCGCCAAAGGCCAGGGCGACAGAGAGGGCCAGTGCCTGCAAGGCAAAGGCGGCCGCCGAACCCGTCGCATTGCTGCACGACGAGGTTTTTTTGCCCGCGCTCTTGGCGTCTTCTGATACCGCCACAAAAGTGCCGGTGCTGTCGTTCCAGATGGATCGATAAGTACAGTTCATGAGTTCACTCCAAAAATCTTAAAAAATCTGTGTTCAAGGCTCAATTGCAGGACAACGGCCTTAGAAATACTTGACAGCCTGAATCCAGAAGCGACCCGACTTGTCGGGCGCCGAGGTGGCATCTTCATCACCAATCTTGCCGGCGTAATAGGCCCGCACCATGAAGTTGTTGGTGTCCGACCAGTTGAGGCCGACGCCGGCGCCGCTCAGGGTGCGGCGATCGTCCGCGTTGTGCGCGCGCACGGTGCCTGCATCGACGAAGCCGATCAGCTGCAACTGGCCCGGCATGCTGTCAGAGAATTTGGGCAACTGCATGCGCGCTTCCAGATTCAGCACCACGCCTTCGTCGCCATAACCTTCACCTTCCGGATAGGCGCGCACGCCATACATGCCGCCGAGCTCCATTTGTTCGGACGAGTCCAGGGCCGTGGAAGCGAGTTGGCCGTTTGCCACTGCGGACAAGGAGACGGTATCGGTTACGCGCTGCAGCCGCGACAGACTGAAACCGAGCTTGTTGAAGTTGCCATTGATCTCGCCAGGGTTGCTGTTGTCGATGTTGCCAGCGCTCAAGGCGAGCGAATAGCCGGTGACACCGCCACCACCCAAGCTGTCACGCCGGTTGCCGGACAGGCTGGCCGTCAAGACCTGGGCCTTCTTGTCACGCAGGGTCGTCGAGTTAATATTGTCTTCAAACGTTTTGTCGTCGTAGCTGAGCCCGGCGTACAGGTTGTTGTTGCGTGAGCGGATCAGGGGGTAGCTGCCGTAAAGGCTGGCAACCTTGGCTGTGCCGTTGTAGCCTAAGCCCTCGTAAGCCCCACGACTAAGTTCGTATTCCAGCGCGCTGTAGGCGACGCCAACCGTGGCTTTGCCCAATTGCAGCTGGTAGGAGCCGCGGGCATAGTTCAACCCTTTGCCGGAGGTCAACACCCGCAGCGAGGCCACATCACCCAGGCCCAGCGGTTCGTTGTAGTTGACGGTGGCACCAATACGGTACTCGCCGGTGTAATAGTTGCCAGCGTTGTCGGCATCAATGCTGCCGCTGATACGGGGGCCCTGTGTCATGTTGACAAGTAGGTCGGAGCTGCCGACCGTAGCGCCGGGAACCAGGGTCGAGTTGACCTTGACGCCGGGCAGGTCAGACAGCAGCAGCAGGCGATTCTCTAACGGGCCTGAGGCCACCACATCGCCGCTGTTAAGGCCGCTGAGCAGGTTGTTGGCCAGCGCGTTGGACACATTGGTCTGGTTGTTCAGCGCGACCTTGCCGTATTGCCCATCGATCACGGCGATGGTGACGATGCCGTTTTTGATGTCTTGCGCCGGCAGGTAGGCCTGGGCCACAAAATAGCCGTTGCGGTGGTAGTGGTCGGCGATGCGTGCGGCCATGCCGCGCAAATCAGTCAGCGAGAGTTCGCTGCCTGCCTTGAAGCCGGTGATGGCGAGCAAGTCTGCCTCAGAATAGACCTTGGCGCCGGTGACGCGCAACTGGTTGACGGTGATTCTTGCGTTGTCTGGTGCGGCCATGGCCGCTGGGCTGATGGGCTTGAAGTCAATACCCGGCTCTGCGGGCCGTTGGATTGGCGCAGGCGGAATTTGCTGCATCTGGCTGCCAGCGTCCGGCGGCGCAGCAAAGACAGCGGGGCTCAAGGCCAGCAACGCACAGGGGATGAATTTGTTTTTTAACATGGTGACTTTCGGAGGGATCTGACAAGGCAGGACGGGTAACTAGAACATTCTGTTGCAGCGCCTTGACCGGGTCGGTGTGCTGGCGCACATAGCGCGGATAATTCCGATGATCGCTTGGGGCGGGGCCAATTGGCGGGCCGTCCCTGGCTGAAGCAACCAATCCACCGGCATTGCCGAGGGTTTCAGACCAAGGAAAAGGAATGAGCAAGATTCTTGTCGCGTACTCGACCACCGATGGCCATACGCGCCGCATTTGCGAGCGCTTGCAGCAAGTCATGGCGCAGCAGGGCAACACCGTGACGGTCGAGCCGCTGGCCCAGGCCGATGCGCTGGATTTGGCCAGTTTTGACAAGATCGTCATTGGCGCCAGCATCCGCTACGGCAAGCACCAGCCGACGGTCAAGCAATTCATTGAGCGCCATCAGGCGCTGCTGCAGAGCAAGGCCAATGCCTTTTTCACCGTCAACATCGTGGCGCGCAAGCCGGAAAAGAACCGGCCTGACACCAACCCCTACCTGATCAAGTTCCTGCGCACGGTCAGCTGGCAGCCCAAATTGCTGGGTGTCTTTGCCGGCAAGCTCGACTACCCGCGCTACCGCTTGGTCGACCGCTTCATGATTCGCCTGATCATGTTCATGACGAACGGCCCGACCGACCCCAAGGCGGTGATCGAGTTCACCGACTGGCAACAGGTGGAGTCCTTTGCCCAGCGGGTCTGCGACATGCCCTGAGTTGTTGCGCATGCGGAAATGGAAACGCCGGGCATCGTGACGATGCCCGGCGTTCTAATTTAGGTCTTCTACAGAAGCGCCACTGGCAACCCAGGGGCGCTGCCTTTTTAGTGGCTGCTACTAAAGAAGCCGATCGCAACCAGTGTCAGCAGGGTCAGGCCAATACAGATCAGCACAAAGCCCAGCGCACGGGAGAATGCCATCTTGGCGGGTGACGGTGCGTCCACCAGGTATTTCTCCAGTTCACCGGTGTCAACCAGGCGCTGGTACTCAACGCCATGGTCGTGCTTGAACTCTTCAAGCGAGAAGGTGCCGGTGAACATCACCACTTCAAGCGGGAACTTGTCAGGACGGAAGTGGTTGTTGAAGAAGTGCACGGTGAACAGGAACACCACCGCCAGAAACGCTTCTTCAGCGTGGAAGATGGCCGCCACGTTGAACACCCAGCCCGGCAGGAACGCGCCGAAGAAATGGGGGAACCACATCATCAAGCCGCTGACACCGATGATGGTGACACCCCAGAACGGAGCCCAGTAGTCAAACTTCTCCCAATAGGTCCAGCGGTCAAATACCGGACGCGGGCCTTGCCCAAAGAACCACTTGAACATGGCGAGCATGTCTTTGCCGTCTTGCAGGTTGGGCACCAGCGAGTTCGGGCCGAAGAACTTGAAGTTCTTCCAGTCTTTGGCAATGCGCACCGTGATGTAGATCAGGTGCCAGAAGAACACGCCGGCAAAAATGACCGCCGCTACACGGTGGATCAGGCCAGCGGTTTGCGGACCGCCCAGCGCCGTCATGATGACAGGCGCCCAGGACACGTCAGCATAGAACAGCGGCATACCGGTGATGGTCAGCACCATCAAGCTCAGGGCAAAGGTGATGTGGGCAATGCGCCAGGTCAAGCTGAAGCGCTTGACGTGTTTGCCTTTCAGGTGCGTCGGCACCGCTTCGGCCTTGATGCGCCGATGCGCGCTGGTGGCTTTGCGTTCCTTGAATTCGCGGTAGAACCACAGCAGCGTGTGCACCCAGAAGAAGCCAAAGGTGCCCACCAGCAGCTGCACCATGATCTGCCAGGCCACCCAGATTTGCGGGTAACGGTTGAAATCATTGACATGACCATGCGGCTCAAAACTGACAAAACCGGCCGGCGCCAGAGCCAATTCTTTTTTACCGCTGTGGCATTCGCGGCAGGTCTCCAAACGGTTGTTGACATGAACCTTGGATTTGGGGTCGTCAGCCCTCAATATCTCGTGGCTGCCGTGGCAGTTGTAGCACTTGGCAGTGTAGGCGTAGCCCAGCGTGCTGATCTGACCGTGAAAGGTGCCTTTGTAGGTCTTGAGGTTTTCTTCATGGCACGAACCGCATTGGTCGGTCACGGCAAGCTTGAAGGGGTCGCTCGAAGAATTGACGACCGCATGCGCGGTATGGCAATCAGAGCAAACCGCGGCCTTGGGGTTCTTCTTGTCCAGCACTTCCTGGCCGTGCACCGAGCCGGCATAAGTTTCTAGCTGGTCATCATGGCAGCTGGTGCCGCAGGTGTTCGAAATAGTCAGGCGCCAGTCGTTGTACTGCGGCGAATCCTTGGCTGGGACGTTGAAGCTGTGCGTGTCGTGGCAGTTGTCGCACGAGGCATTGGGCTTGGTGTTGTCGTCGGCACTGGGGCGCGCGTGGAAGGAGTTCTTGTACGCTGCAATGTTCTTGGCTACCAACTCAAGACGGGGCTTGCTCTTGGCGCTGCTGTCTTTTTGCGCCTGGTCCCACAAGTCTTGGTGGCAACCGGCGCAGTCCACTTTCTTCAGCGCTTGCGCTGGGTCCTTGGCGTGGGCATTGGCGGTTTCGGCGTTGTCCTTGATGTCGGTGTGGCAGGCCACGCATTGCATCTGGGCGTGCACGCTCTGGCCAAACTTGTCGGGTGCAACGCTGTGCAGCGCCCGCTTTGAGCCGTCAGCGGCCGGTACTTCGAGATTGCCTTTCTTGCCATCATGGCAGCTCAAGCAAGTGGCATTGTCAAGAGGCGAGGCGGCGCTGGCGGGTAAGGCCAACAGCACACTTGCAAGACAAAGAAAAGTGGCCCCTAGGGCCGAACGCACAAATCGCATGGGAAAGTCTCCACATTGTTAGACGGGGAAGTTTAACTTCAATTGTGTCCACTCTGTTAAGTACTGTAAACACTGTGACATAGATCAAGTGGGGGTGGCGACTCGCGCACTGCTGCATGTGCTGCAGTGCCGGTTCGCAGCGGCTGCGTTGGGGGCATCTGTCGCTGACAAAAGAAAACCCGGAGCTGCTACCAACTCCGGGTTCTATGAATTCTTCGCCGGTGACCCGGTCATGCAATCGCCGCTACTTCTTGTTCCTATACAACGCGGCATTCTTGGCGGCATCCTTGTAGGGCTGTTTGGCGATGACCAGTTTGCTGATCGTCAAGTATTTTTCCTGGGTGAGGATGTTGTCGCTCGCCAGCCAGGCCTTGCTGCCATAGGGTCGGTTGGCAACGATCTTGGCGGCTTCAGCATCCGTGATGCCTGGCAGGGTCTTGAGCTCTTCCTTCTTGGCGCTATTGATGTCGATCAGTTTGATCTTGGCGGCAGCTTGTGGCTTGGTCTTGACCTGGCTCTTGTTGGGAGCACCCGTTGGCCACGCAGCAGGGCTTGCGACTTGCGCTGGGGCAGGAGCCTGGCTTTGGGCAGCCAGAGAAGCACTAGCGGCCACCAGCGCGACGACCGTGGTGAAGACAATGGAAATAAGGGGCTTCATGAGATTCCTTGTGAAATGCTTGGGCCAATATGGCTATCAACGGGGAGATTTTAAATAGTAGGTCGGATTCGCTGTCGGATCGGCAGATTGCCCATGGGCCTGAGTCTAAACCCAGTCACCGAAGAACGTGCAGGGCCGGCTCGGCACCCAGGGTGGGCGCACCAAAAAGAAGACCCCGCCGTGGTGACACGGCGGGGTCTTCAGAGTAAAGAGGACTGTAAAACCAGCCCCTCTAAGTTGGCTTACTTGGTATGGGCTACGGCTGCATCAGCGATCTTGCCAGTGCTGTGACACACAGCGCATGTCTCGCCGGCTGTGCTGACCATACTGCGTGTGACCAGGATCTGACCGCCATTGAGCTTCATGTGCGCGACAGCCGGACTTGCGTCATGGCAGCTGGCGCAGGATGCGGTGAACGGCGTTGTCATCAAATCAGTGGCATTGGTGGTCTCCAGCGCGGCCTGCGCGTCAGCAGGAGTCCGGCTCACACCATTCAGGAACACGCCATTGTTTGCTTCGTCTCGTGAAGGAAGTGTGTTCGCTGGCACAGTGCTGTAGGTACCGGCTTTGTGGCAGGTCTGGCAGTTGTTCAGGATACCGACAAAGGTGATGTCCGCGCCGTCAATCAGAGGAAGCGCACTCGGCATCCGACTGCCACGAGCAATCCGGAACGGATTTGTGCTACGGGCTTTGCCAGCGTGGATGCCGTGAATCATGTCCTTGAAGTTGTTGCTAACCTGCGGGAACGCCAAGGCACCATTCACTGCGAGCCTGTCAACACCCCATGATGTCAAAGTTGCCAAGTTGGCAGCCGTGAACGGGAAAGCCTGCAGTGCGGTGTCGCTGATGCCACGGCCACTGGTGACAATGGTCGGGTTGTGACAGACGGCGCAGACGAGGGTATTGCCAACGGTTTGCTTACCGATGTTGCGGTTGCCGCCATGGCCTTCAAAGACTTCATGGCAGTTACTGCACTTGGCGGCTTCGACGATGGCACGGCGGTCTTCGCCGCTGACGGCTTTGACACTCGACAGCGTGTGACGGGCCGTGTTGGCTGCAATGCCGTTGGTGCCAGCGGCTTGGGTGTAGTAGCCTTGCAGCGCAATCGTACGCAGCTTGGCACCCGCCGGGAACGCCGCAGCCGCTGAGGTCAGGGCGACGGTGTAGTAGCCGCTGGCGTCAGGTGCGCCCAGAGTACTCATCAGGGTGTTGATGCCGACAGTTGCTGGCTGACCGTTTTTCTTGCCCAGGTTATTGAAGTCAACCGGGGTGGCGATTCCGTCCTGCGCAGCGGCGTAACCGACCAGGAAGGACGGATTGCCAGTGAAGCCGACCAGCGAGTTGGTACTGGTTCCGTCGAAGACGACCGGCGTGGCCGTGGCTTCAGGCGCAGTCTGCTTCATGACTCTGAATGTCACCACTGGCTGGTTACTGGCGTTCACGGTGACGGTCTTGACGTCGTAGGTGAAGTTCGTCAGGCCGGCTGGCACCGTCAGGTTATGCGGGGTCATGTTGACGCCAGCATGCGCGATCGCGATGTCTTTGAGCCCACCAACTTTGTGGCAAACCAGACAATCCTTGTCGTCAGAGAGCTGAACCGCACCACCCATGTGACCGGTGGTCGCGCCCGCAGCCGTTGTTCCGGCACCAGTGGCAAAATTGATGCCGTCATGGCAAGAGCCGCAGGCCAGAATGCTGGGTGCTTGCTTCCAGTTGTCACCCTGTGTTGTCTTCGCGCTTGAAGTGGCTGAATTGTCATGGCACTTGGTGCAGTTTGTAACCTCTTGCGTGTAGGCAACCTTGTTGAACAGCACACTCGCGTAGTTGTAGTTGGCCTTGGTCAGCCTATTGCCCATGTGCACCTTGTGGATCATGGTCGTGAAGTTGCCACTGACCTGGCCATCGGCAACATAGGTGTTTGGGCTATAGCTAATGCGGCCATCGGCGGCTATGGTTTTGGTTAGCGCGGGGAACGCACCACTGATCGACGTTGCCAGAGCTTGGCCGTTCTTACGCTGGTCGGTATGGCAAGTCACGCAGTACCGGGTGTCGACACGGCCACCATGCGGGGTCGTGACGCCAATTTTGTCATGGCACTCGTTGCACTTTGCTGTGGCCACGATCTCGCGCTGCGAGTCGGCAGCGGCAACGACCTGACCGGTCGCAGGGATGAAGTCATAGACCACATTGATCGGGTTTTTCAGAGCAACATTGTTAACTGAACCCGAGAGCTGAATGACCAGACGGTGATGCAGGGCAGGAACATAGTCCAGCAGCGTCCCGTCGGCACCCATGACATCGGCCTTTTTGTAGGGCGATGCGGCATTGGCTGCATCGGCAAACCAAGCGACCATCTTGGTCTGCAGCGGGCCGGTAATGTCGCGCGAGAACGTGTACTTGTAGGTGCCATCGCCAGTGGCGACCAGATTCGCCGCAACGCTGTCAGTGGTTGGGCGACCCGGCGCACCGGTATCAGGATTACCCACAATGTAATTCACCCACTTGCTCGGGCTGCCATTCGCGCCGGGAACCAGTTTGGCAATGGTAAAGCGCAGCTGCGAGGCGGCCAGACCGACCACGGGATTGGTGCCATCAGTTACGGTAAATGAGACCTCGGGGGCGCCATTGATTGCAACCGACTGAACCGTACCCACGGGCGTCAGATTGGCCCAAGCGTCTGCGCTCACGGTGGCGAGGTTGACCACAGTGGCAGGCGTTGTAGCTACAGGGCCGGGAGGGCCGGGAGGACCAGCAGGGCCAGCAGCGCCAGCAGCACCATCATCGCCGCCACCGCAACCCGCGAGTGCGACCGCGAGCAAGCTCGCCGCAGCGAACTTGAGCCATGTCGGCCCTGTCCGCTTTTTACTTGAAAGTTCAGAATATTTCACTGAGAACTCCTTAATGATTAATACAAACTTCGCACCGCGTTCACACATCTTTACGTGCGTAGGTGTTTGTACTACCTTGAGAGGAATTCGTGGCAGAGAGAAAAGTGCACTGTTTGCGTTATGTCAAACTCGAAAAATATTATCGCAACCTGATATAAAGATATATCAATATATGGATCTGTTGCTTCTAATGGATTGGCGACGGCCGGTCCTGTGACTCTGACCGTATTGGTATACGCTCCTGCCAGCATGGACCGTGCTCCCGTGGCAACCCTCAAGCTTGAGACTCCACACTGGGCGGCTGAAATGATTGGGGGGTTGACTTCGAATTTTTTTTTGATCAACTTGCAGCGGCATGGGCTTCTCTAGACCGGCGCCCATGCCGCGTGCAAAAGAACAACCCGAATACGTCGCCATATCCGGGTTGTCTTTTTTTGAAGTCCACCGGGCAGCGCTTGATCCACGCGGCTCCGGCTTTGCCAGCATCTGACTACGGCAGCTGGTAGATATAGGTCACGCCTATGAAGTTGACGTTTTGATTTTGGCTCTGCGTCACCGTGCTGCCGTCCGAATACGCGAACTGGGTACCGTTATTTCCCCAAGCCCAATCATTCGCACTGACATGCTGGTGTACGAAATCAAGACGCACTGAAGAACCTTTCTCGAGCGCATAGCTGCCAAACAACTTCAAAGCGGTCTGGCGGTACACAATGTCTGGCAAACCCCCGCCTGCCAGAAGGGTCGGTGGTGCCGAAGCAGTCAGTGTTTGCGCGTAGACGCTCTTGTCGTCCACGTAAGTCAGGCTACCGCCCACGTGGACCTTGCTGGCCGCTTTGCCGGTGATGCCGATGGATGCGGTCAAATTTGTGTTGTCAAATGCCATCACAGACCCAGCGTAACGTGCCTGGTTGATGGTCTGGCCACTGCGCGACAGATAGCCGTTCAAGGCCCAGTTGTAGTTAACGGCATAGCCCCAATCAACGCCCAATTGGCTCATGCGGGTATTTTGCAGCCCGTAGGCACTGGGTGTGCTGAACTTGTCTTTGCCTTCTTCAGCGCTGAACTGCAAACTGAGCTTTTCATTTGCTTGCCAATCGGCAAACAGCTTGATTTTGTCGCGTTGGCGATCGGCCAACGTTGGCATGAACACGGACTGGGTCAAGTCGAAGCTGCTGGCAGGGTCGGCAACCTCATGAACGCCAGGCGCTCCTGGGTTCCCTTGGAGCCAGTTTGATCCATCACGTCGACTGCTGGAGACGCTGATGGCGCCGCTCAAGTCATCGGCCAAACGGCGCCGCAGCTCGGCGCGAACGCCGGCCTCTTCGGTCTTCTGCCGCAAGGGGACCATGCTGGATAAAACGCTGCTGGCGGTGAACACGCCACGATCAATGGATTCGTAGTCTGCACCCAGCGTACCGCGGTAGTCGCTGGTAAATTGCCAACTGGCCTGCAGCTTGCCTTGGGTCTTTTCGCTGGAAAGTTGGCGATTGGTGCCAACGCTGTTGTAATTGGCGAGTGGCGTCTGGTCGTCCCTGTTCTCGTAGCGCAGGTCAGCCAGCAATGAGAGTTTGGGCATTGGCCTCGAAGTCAGTCCGACTTTGGCCAACGTGGTATTGACTTGGGCACCCAGATTTGCGGCCGGGCCGGCGCTGACGAAGCCAGCGTCTTGGGTTGCCGTGGTGTAACCCAGCTTGACCGTGCCGCGGGTGCTGCCGGTGAAGTCGTAGCTGCCACTCAGGTCTATCTGGTGCGCCTGATTTTCTGGCGGCAGTGCCAACAAGGTCTCATTGACGCCAAATCCCGCGCTCGGGCCGCTGGGATTTAAGGCGGTGTGGGCATTGCGGTAGAACGATCCATAGTAGCCAACACTGAAACGCAGCTTCTCCATGGCATAGCTCAGTCGGGCTTCGACCTGGCTGTGGTTAGCGTCGATCGGCTCGGGCAGCATCAGCACCGGCAACCCAGGGACAGCCAAGCAGGTGGAAGTTGTTGACGCCAGACAGTTCAGGAAGGCGCCGAAAGGCCGCGCGCCTGTCTTGTTTTCGCTTTTGACATCCACCTGTAGCTGCAACGCAGGCGAGATGATCTTGGTAAACCCCAGGCCCAGACCGGTGCGTTTGGTCTTCAGATTGAGGTCATTGCCAGTGCCAGCAGCAATGGCGAACACCTGAGGTGTCGTTGAGCCCGCGCCAAGCAAACCGGTATTGATGGTGTTGGGCTCATAGCGAACCAACTCACCATAGTCAGCGGTGAACTTCCAACTGCCCGGCTTCTTCCAGACCAGGCCCAGTTCGCGTGTGTCGCCAAGCAAATTGGCGCCCTGCAACTCCACCCAGGCGAAAGACTCCTGATTGCGCAGACTGTAATCGACACCCAGCATACCGACAACGCTGTCATCCTGCAATCCGTTGTACTGACCAAAAAGTGCACGGTCGGCCTTGGAGCCATTGATGGCACCCACGCCGACGCTGACCGTGGTCTCGACGCTAGCGTCCTGTGCATGCGCGGTCATGCAGGCAGCACCAACTGCAAGCGCCACGGCGGTTCGTCTGGCGCGAAGTGAAAAAATGAATGAAGTCATTGTTGTTCTCCGTTTTTCAGCGCATCAACGTTTGTGGGGTCGGCAAGGTCGTCGACGGATTGTTAGAGCCATGAACCTGTGTGTGGCAGTTCATGCAACTGCGGCCTTGCCACATGCCAACAGCGTTGAAGCCGACGGAACCAGACGCAATCGTGCCGACATTGGCGGCCGAGTGCGGCGTATGGCATTGCTGACACAGGATGGGCGCACGTGCCTTGAGAATGCCCGGGATCATGCTGCCATGCGAGTTGTGGCAGGTGGAACAGTCTTGAGCGACTGGCTCATGCGGATGCACGAACGGCCCGCGCTTTTCAGCGTGGCAGGTGTAGCAGGTGTCATTGATGCTGTCGCGCTTGACCAGTTTGGGACCGGCCGAGCCGTGCGGATTGTGACAGTCAGAACACGTCATCTTGCCTTCAGGTACCGGATGGTGTGAGGGCTTGTTCATCTGGCTGCGTTGCTCCTTGTGGCAGGTGTAACAAGTCTCTGGCTGCGTGAGCTTGTTCAAGGTCTTGTCGCGGTTGGCGTGCACCTGGTGGCAACTGTCGCAGGCAACATCGGCCGCCTGGTGTTGACTGCCGGACCACAAGGCACGCTTGGCATCTTTGTCATGACAAGTCTGGCAAACCCGGCTGCGATCATTGGCCGCCAAGGCGGAGAGTTTTCCGCTCTTTTTGCCAAAGGTGAAATCAGGCTTGGGCTGGACCGAGACCCCGGCCGGCTGGCGGGCGTGAGTCTCACTGGCGCCATGGCAACTAATGCAATCCGGGGCACGCTTGTCGGCGGCAAAACCGTGCGCCGAACGACTCATGTCTGGAAGGTCTTCGTCGTCGTGACAGGTGACGCAGAACGCTGCGCCAGTAGGCTCCGCATCGGCGCCCAAGGCAGGGCCAAAAAAACCAAATAGACAGATGCCGGCAATGGCGAATAGGCTTTTAATATTCATCCTAAGTCCTTTCAAAACCAATTAACGTTCACGGCGCAAGACCTTTGAAAGGCAAGCAAAAAACGTTTGGGAGCTATCGTAGTACCAAGTTTAGATTTTTTTGTCCGCCATCCGAATTTATTGAAGAAATGCCTGTCGCTGAACACAATTGGCCACTTCCTTTAGTCATTTTCGCGTCAACTGCGTCGCAGAAGACAAGGGCAGGCCGCCTTTAAAACTACTGCGAAAGAATCCAGTCGGCCAGATTCTTCAGTTCTTTTTGGTCTTTGCTGTCGATGATCTTGTGTTCTTGCTCGGTGCCGTCTGCCAGCTTGATCTTCGGTCCGGTTGTTATGTTCTTGATGACGTTGTCCTGCGCGTCGGCCTTGCCCCGGAGATCGGCAGCAATCTTCTTCAGGGAAGGGCCCTTCTTGACCTTGTCAACCGCATGGCATTTGGTGCAGTCATTCGCCTTGAACAAAGCTTGAGCGGCATCGGGATCGGCAGCTGCGCGGGTCGGCGCGGCGGCACTGACGACAGCGGCCGGCGGTGGCTGGGGAGCGGCGACTATGGCAGCAGGCGGTGGCGCTGGCGCCGCCTCTACGACGACAGTGGCCGGTGCTGCGGTCACAGCCTCGCTTGCAGTCGCAGCCGGTGCCGCTGGCTGGCCACTGCCGCCGTCGCATCCCGCCAAGGCCAGCAATACCAACCCACATGTACCCCATCGAACCATCAAGTGCTTCATGCCATTCCCCTTGCTCTTTTTGAACGAAAAAAACGCCAACCGCTGGTTGCGATTGGCGTTTAGTTTTTTGACTTTCTGACGCGCTAACTTAATCGTAGAAAGCGGTGTCAGTCATAAATATCGCTGCCAACGCCGTCCCCGAAATCACGCGCCTGGCAATTTACTGCGCAAGAATCCAGTCAGCCAAGTTCTTCAGTTCTTTGTCGTCTTTGGCGTCGATCACTTTGTGTTCTTGCTCGGTGCCGTCCTGAAGCTTGACCTTTGGCCCAGTTGTCATGTTCTTGATGACTGTGGCCTGAGCGTCAGGTTTGCCTTTGAGATCCGCCGCGATTTTCTTCAGCGAAGGGCCTTTCTTGGTTTTATCAACCGAATGGCATTTGGTGCAGTCGTTCTTTTTGAACAGGGCTTTAGCAGCATCTTCATCAACGGCGGCATGCGCCGGGACCACGCTGGCAAAGGCGAACAGGATCGATGCGCTAACAACAGAGAGAGTGGTCTTGAACATTTTGCGTTCCAATCAAAGTAAAGAGTAAGTGACATGTCTACAACGGCAAATTAGACCACTTGCTGCTTTTTGATGTCAAGACCAAGTGCCCAAACTGAACCGGTGACGATGTTGTAGCATGATTTGAGTCAAGACACTGTCCGATAGTGTGCTACTTGTAAGCAAGTGCAAGCCAGCGCGAACCGCGACGTTGCAGAAAGGTCGAAGGTTGAGGAACCAGCCTGCAAAATTTGATTATTCCGACTGATCGATCTTGTGCACAAACGCCAGCGCAATGCGGGGCGCCGCATTGAGCAGGGCGGCGATGTCGGCAATGTCGTCGGGCACGGCCGCGTTGTCCCAGCCGAGCATGGTGTGGCGAGCCAGCCGCACGGCCAGCAGCACGTTGCGCACGCTGGGGTGGTCCGGGTGCTTGCCGTCGCTGATGTGCACCAGCAGTTCGGGCAGGCGCCATTCCTTCATCAACGCTTGGCGCAAATCATCCAGTTCGATGTTGAGCACGCTGCGCTGAATGTCGGCAGAACGCAGCGTCGAGTCGGCACGCTGGGCGTCCTGAATCTGGAGCGCCAGGGCGGGCGCGTGGCACCAGAGCAACATTTCGGCAAAGTCATGCAAAAACGCGGCCAACTGAATCGCGGCTGCATCCAGGTCGGCGCGATGCACGGCAAAGCCCAATGCAAACAACCTGGCGCGCTCAGCCCGCTTGAGCAAATCACGCAGGCCGTCCAGCGCCAGTGGCTGCTCTTGCAGCCGCTCCTCCGCAGTAGGCTGCGGGCCAAAGTGATTGAAAAATGGCGGAATTCCCAGCATCAGCAGCGCGCTGGTGACGGTCTCGGTGCTGGTAGCGGCATCAGGCTTGCGCTTGGCGGCCACATGCGCCAACAGCTTGAGGGTCATTAAGGGGTCGTTCTCAATCACCGCGCTCAAGCTACCGGCGTCCACATCGTCCCGTTCGTCCTCTTGAGCGCGCAATACTTCCAGGGCCTGCGCGGTCTCAGCCAGGACTGGAATGTCGGCGCCGCGGAAGTAGCACAGCCAGGCGGCGAGCCCAGACAGCGGCTCCGTCAGGTACGCATGAGGCGCGGCCTTGACAGCAAGTTGGGGTAAGTTGGCCACAGCGATCCTTGTGTTGCAAGCTGGGCAGTATCTTAGGGCCTGCGCAGCAGGTCAAGGCCGGCCTTGGTCTGGGGCGAACAAAGGGGCTTCACGCCTCCCTTCGTCGCTGGTCATTTGTTCATGCACCGTCGTGGCTCTTTTGCCTTTGGAAAGCGCTAAGCTGCGCCCATGCACGAAATGTCACTCGCGGAGAGTGTGCTGCAACTGATGGAAGACGCAGCACGCCGGGATCACTTCACAAAAGTCACCGCGGTCTGGCTGGAAATTGGCCAGCTCTCGGGCGTCGAGCCCGAAGCCATGCTATTTTGCTTTGATGCGGTGATGCGGGATAGCCTTGCCCAAGGAGCGCGGCTGGAGATCATCACCTTGCCTGGAGCCGGTTGGTGCATGGCTTGCGCCAAGACGGTGCCGATGACAGAGGTGTTTGGCGAGTGCCCGCACTGCGGCGGCTACCGGCTGCAGGTCACCGGTGGTACGGAGATGCGGGTCAAGGAACTTGAAGTATCCTGAGACAGTGTCGGACAGACCGCAGCGACGTGAAGCGAGCTTAACTCTGTCCTCAACTGATTGAATAAGGAGACTGGCTATGTGTGTCACTTGTGGCTGCGGTTTGGGTGAAGTCAGGATCGAGGGCGAGCCCGCTCATAAGCATGACGCTGTGCACGAGCATGTGCATGCGGATGGCAGCCGCCACCGCCATGACCATGACCATCAGCACGACCACGTCCATGGTGACGGCGAGGCGCACACCCATTCGCACGCCCCCGGCCTCAGTCCGAAGCGCATGGTGCAGATTGAGCAGGACATTCTGGCCAAGAACAACGCTTACGCGCAGGCCAACCGGCAAAGTTTGGCTGAACGCGGCATTTTTGCGCTGAACCTGGTGTCCAGCCCCGGCTCCGGCAAGACCACGCTGCTGTGCAAGACCATTGCCCTGTTGGGCCAGCAAGCCGTGGCAGTGATTGAAGGCGATCAGCAAACCAGTCAGGACGCTGACCGCATTCGCGCCACCGGTGCGCAGGCGATCCAGATCAACACCGGCAAGGGCTGTCATCTGGATGCCCACATGGTCGGGCACGCGATGGAACAACTCAAGCTGGAGGATGAGTCCCTGCTGATGATTGAAAACGTGGGCAACCTGGTGTGCCCCGCCGCCTTTGACTTGGGTGAAGCACACAAGGTAGTGATCTTGTCGGTCACCGAGGGTGAAGACAAACCGATCAAGTACCCCGACATGTTCCGTGCCGCCAGCCTGATGCTGCTCAACAAGATTGACCTGCTGCCGCATTTGAATTACGACGTGGATGCAGCCATCGGCTTCGCGCGCCGGGTCAATCCTGGTATTCATGTCATTGAACTCTCGGCCACCAGTGGCGAAGGCATGGACGAGTGGCTGGCCTTTCTGCGTGATGGCATAGCCCAGGCCAGCGCCGACCGGCAGCAGACGGTGGACGGGCTGAAGGCGCGTATTGCCCATCTGGAAGCGCGCTTGCAGCAGGCGCAGGCTTGACGACCGCGTTGCCACTCGTTGCCCGTCACATCCGGGTCAGCGGCGTTGTTCAAGGGGTCGGATTCAGGCCTTTTGTCTGGCGCCTGGCGCAGGAACTCAAGCTCACCGGCTGGGTTCGCAATGACGCCCAGGGGGTCGAGATGGCGGCCCAGGGCGCTGCGCCCCAAGTTGCCGAACTGTTGCAGCGTCTGCGCACGGATGCACCGCCGTTGGCGCGAGTTGATGCGGTGCAAGCGCGTGAGGCCATGGTAGAAGACTGGGCCGGTTTCTCCATCATTGACAGCGTCCAGGGCCGCGCCGTCACGGCCATTGGCCCGGATGTTGCCGTCTGCGCCGATTGCTTGAACGAGCTGTTTGACCCCCTAGACAGACGCTCGCGCCATGCTTTCATCACCTGCACGCATTGCGGCCCGCGCTTCACGGTGACCCGCGCCTTGCCTTACGACCGGCCGCAGACCAGCATGGCGGAGTTCCCGCTGTGCCCGGCCTGTGGCGCTGACTACAGGGCAGCGGCGGATCGGCGTTTTCATGCCGAGACCACCTGTTGCCCGCAATGCGGCCCCACGCTGGCGTTGCGGGATGCGCAGCACCAGACGATTGAAGGCGATCCGATTGAACGCACCTTGCACCTGCTGCAAAACGGGAAAATCGTCGCCATCAAGGGGCTGGGCGGATTTCACCTGGCCTGTGACGCGCGCAACCCGGAGGCGGTGGCGCGGCTTCGGTTCACCAAGAACCGCGAAGACAAGCCCTTTGCCGTGATGCTGGCCAACGTCGCCAGCCTGGCGCCTTATGCGCAGGTGTCGGATGCAGAGCGAGCCCTGCTGGAAAGCCGCGAGCGCCCCATCGTGCTGCTGCGCGCGCAGCCAGGTGGCGATGCGGCCTTGTGCGGTGTGGCGCCGGGCCTGCTGTGGCTGGGTGTGATGCTGCCCACGACGCCGATCCACTTCTTGCTGTTTCATGAGGCCGCTGGCCGACCTGCGGGCAGCGCCTGGATCAATGACCCGCAAGCCATGGTGTTGGTGATGACCAGCGCCAACCCGGGCGGTGAGCCCATCGTGCGGGATAGGGCTGAAGCGCGCACGCGGCTGGTTGGCATTGCCGACGCCTATCTGGACCACGACCGCGACATCGTGGCGCGCTGCGACGACAGCGTGCTGCGCCCGCTGGGACGGGGAGCGCAATTCATCCGCCGCAGTCGGGGTTACGCGCCCGTCGCCATTCGCTTGCCACACGCGGGGCCATCCGGTCCGTCCCGGCCTTGCGTGCTGGCGTTTGGCGCCCATCTCAAAAACACGGTGTGCGTGACCCGTGGCGATGAAGCTTTTTTGTCGCCTCACATTGGCGACCTGGACAACGCCGCGAGCTGTGACTTCCTGAACGAGACGGTGCAGCGCCTGTGCGCTCTGCTCGATGTCAAGCCGGAGATCGTCGCGCACGACCTGCACCCCGATGACTACAGCACACGCGCTGCCCTTGAATTTGCTGATCGCCATGGGCTGCCCACGCTGGGCGTGCAGCACCACCACGCCCACATTGCCGCCGTGTGTGCCGAGCACGGCTGGCAGGGCTCCGTGTTGGGGCTGGCGCTCGATGGCGTGGGCCTGGGGACCGACGGCAGCGCCTGGGGTGGTGAATTGCTCAAGGTCGATGGGGCGCATTTCGAGCGTCTGGGCCACCTGTCGCCCTTGGCCATGCCGGGCGGCGACAGGTGCGCGCGTGAGCCCTGGCGCATGGCCGCTTCGGTGCTGCATGAGCTGGGCCGCAACGCCGACATCGTGAGATGTTTTCAGGAGCCCGGCGCAGATACCGTGGCCGCCATGCTGCAGCGCCAGTTCAACAGTCCGCGCACGTCGAGCATGGGCCGCGTGTTTGACGCGGCAGCGGGTTTGCTGGGTGTTTGTTCTTATATGAAATATGAGGCTCAACCCCCCGTGTTGCTTGAACAGTATGCTACTCTTTTTATAGAGAACCAGGGCTGGCCTGCCGCCATGGCTGAGGGCTGGACGGTCAGTGACCGAGGCCAACTCAATTTGCTGCCCGTTCTGGCATCACTCATTAGTGCCAGCGACGTCAACCAGGCCGCCGCCCGCTTTCACGCGACCGTGGTAGCCGCCCTGACCGACTGGGTGCTGCAAGCCTCAGCCACTACCGGACTGCGCACCCTGGCGTGGGGTGGTGGCTGCTTTATCAACACCCTGCTATCGTCAGGTCTGCGGCAAAATTTGGAACAAGGCGGCATCACCGTGCTGGCACCGGTTCGCACGTCGCCGGGCGATGGCAGCATCGCGCTCGGGCAGGCCTGGATCGCCATGAATTCTTTGGAGACTAAAGATGTGTCTTGCACTACCGGTCAAAGTGATTGAAGTCGGTTGCGGCCCGGCGGGCGATTGGGCCATCGTTGATCTGGGGGGCGTCAAAAAAGAAATCTCGCTGGCGCTGCTGGACGATGTTCAGGTCGGCGACTATGTGATTCTGCATGTGGGTTATGCGCTGTCAAAACTGGACCCGCAAGAGGCCGAACGCACGCTGGCGCTGTTTTCTGAAATGTCCGAATCAGTTGCTGCGGCGTCATGAAATACATCGACGAATTCCGCGACGGCGAGGTCGCCAAAACCTTGGCCCTCAAGATCGCCCGGCTGGCGCAGCCTGAGCGTAGCTACAGCTTCATGGAATTTTGTGGCGGCCACACCCACGCCATTTCCCGCTACGGCCTGTCCGACTTGCTGCCGCCCAACGTGCGCATGGTGCACGGCCCCGGCTGCCCGGTGTGTGTGTTGCCGATCGGCCGCATTGACATGGCGATCGACCTGGCACTGCATCAGGGCGTGATCCTGTGCACCTATGGCGACACCTTGCGCGTGCCAGCGTCTGAAGGCTTGTCGCTGATGAAGGCCAAGGCGCGCGGTGGCGACATTCGCATGGTTTATTCCACGCTCGATGCCTTGCAGATTGCGCGCGACAACCCACAGCGCGAGGTGGTGTTTTTTGCCATTGGTTTTGAGACCACGACGCCGCCGACCGCGCTGGCCATTTTGCAGGCCGCTCAGGAGCATTTGGCCAATTTCAGCGTGCTGTGCTGCCATGTGCTGACACCGGCGGCCATCAGCCAGATTCTCGCGTCGCCCGAAGTGCGGCAGTGGGGCACGGTGCCGATTGACGGCTTCATCGGCCCGGCGCATGTGTCGACCGTGATTGGCAGCCGTCCGTATGAATTTTTTGCCGCGGAATACCGCAAGCCGGTGGTGATTGCGGGCTTTGAGCCGCTGGACGTGATGCAGGCCATTTGGATGCTGGTCAAGCAGGTCAATGAAGGGCGCGCCGAGGTTGAAAACGAGTTTTCCCGTGCGGTCAGCCGCGACGGCAATCTCAAAGCCCAAGACCGCGTGGCCGAGGTGTTCGAGTTGCGCCGCGAATTCGAGTGGCGCGGGCTCGGCGTGATGCCCGATTCCGCTCTGATGATCCGTGAGAAGTACGGCAGCTTCGATGCCGAGCGCCGCTTCAAGATGGATTACCAATCGGTGCCCGACAACAAGGCCTGTGAATGCGGGGCCATTCTGCGCGGCGTCAAGCGACCGCAAGACTGCAAGATTTTCGGCACCGTCTGCACGCCGGAGAACCCGGTGGGCTCGTGCATGGTCAGCAGCGAAGGTGCCTGCGCGGCGCACTACAGTTACGGGCGTTACAAAGACATGACCCCATGAGTGAAGTCAAACGCGGCTACGTGCGTCCGCTCGATCTGAAACATGGCCGGGTGGACATGACGCATGGCGCGGGCGGGCGCGCCATGGTGCAGCTGATCTCCGAGCTGTTCACCCGCCATCTGGGCAACGCCTACCTGGGCCAGGGCAATGACGGCGCCGTGTTGCCCGCCGCGATGTTGAACGGCAAGCCCGCGCGACTGGTGATGTCCACCGATTGCCATGTGGTCTCCCCCCTGTTCTTCCCCGGTGGCGACATTGGCTGCCTCTCAATCCACGGCACGCTCAATGATGTGGCGGTGATGGGCGCCACGCCCCTCTATCTGGCCGCCGGCTTTATTCTGGAGGAAGGTTTTGCGCTGGCTGAGCTGGCTCGCATCGTCGAATCCATGGCAAGTGCCGCCAACGCCGCGGACGTGCCCGTGGTCACCGGTGACACCAAAGTGGTGGAACGCGGCAAGGGCGACGGCATTTTCATCACCACCACCGGTGTCGGCGTCTTGCCCGATGGGCTGGAACTGGGCGGCGCCCGGGTGCGGCCGGGCGATGTGGTGATGGTGTCCGGGTCCATGGGCGACCACGGCGTGGCCATCATGAGCCAGCGCGAAAACCTGACGTTTGAGGCCAGCATTGAATCCGACACCGCCGCGCTGCATGGCCTGATCGCCCAGCTGCTGGCAACCGGTGCCGACATCCGCTGCCTGCGCGACCCCACCCGGGGCGGCCTGGCGTCTACCTTGAACGAAATTGCGGGGCAATCCGGTGTCGGCATGATGCTGCATGAGAAAGCCATTCCGATCAAACCGGTGGTGGCTGCGGCCTGCGAGTTCCTCGGCCTGGACCCGCTCTATGTGGCCAACGAGGGCAAGCTGATCGTGATTTGCGCGGCGGTCGATGCGCCGCGCCTGCTGGCCACCCTGCGGGCGCATCCGTTGGGCGTGGATGCCGCCGTGATTGGCGAGGTGATGGCCGACGAACATCATTTTGTGCAGCTCACCACCGCCTTTGGTGGCCGGCGCATGGTCGATTGGCTGGTGGGCGACCAGCTGCCACGCATTTGCTGAGGTCGCTGGGCAAAACTTTTTTGCCTCGTCCTTTGTCATGGTGGCCGACCGTTTCGGCATGTCGTGGCTGATCATCGGGGCGCCTGGAAGCGCGGCTCATAAAAAACGCGCCCGAAGGCGCGTTTTTTTTTGGGTAGCGAAAACCGCTTACTTGGAGACCACGCGCGCCATCTCCAGGCACTTGCTCGAATAGCCCCACTCGTTGTCGTACCAGCTCACCACCTTGACGAAGGTGCTGTCCAGAGCCATGCCGGCATCGGCGTCGAACACGCTGGTGCAGCTTTCGCCACGGAAGTCAGTGGATACAACTTTTTCTTCGGTGTAGCCAAGCACGCCCTTCATGGCACCCGTTGACGCGGCCTTCATGGCGGCGCAGATTTCAACGTAGGTCGCGGGCTTGTCCAGCTCGACGGTCAGGTCGACCACTGACACGTCGGAGGTCGGCACACGGAAGGACATGCCGGTGAGCTTCTTGTTCAGCTCCGGAATCACCACGCCGACCGCCTTGGCCGCGCCGGTGCTGGAAGGAATGATGTTTTCCAGAATGCCACGGCCGCCGCGCCAGTCCTTGTTGGACGGGCTGTCCACAGTCTTTTGCGTAGCGGTCGCCGCGTGCACGGTGGTCATCAGGCCGCGCTTGATGCCCCAGTTATCGTTCAACACCTTGGCCACGGGCGCCAGGCAGTTGGTGGTGCAGCTGGCATTGGAGATGATGGCTTCACCCGCGTATTTGCTGTCGTTCACACCATAGACAAACATCGGGGTGTCATCCTTGGAGGGCGCACTCATGATGACTTTCTTCGCGCCGGCGGTGATGTGCTTTTGCGCTGTCTCCTTGGTCAGGAACAAACCGGTGGCCTCGATCACGATGTCGGCGCCGACTTCGTTCCATTTGAGTTCCGCCGGGTCTTTGACCGCGCTCAGGCGAATCTTCTTGCCGTTGACGATGAGGTTGTTACCTTCGACCGCAATGTCGCCCTTGAAGCGGCCATGCACCGAGTCAAACTGCAGCATGTACGCCAGGTAAGCCGGCTCCAGCAAGTCGTTGATGCCGACGATTTCGATGTCCTTGAAGTCCTGAACGGCGGCACGAAACACCATGCGTCCGATGCGGCCAAAGCCGTTGATACCGATTTTGATTGTCATTTTCTTTTCTCCATCAAGTTAAAAGTCAAAAATTGAAACTGGTCTATTTACGCAAAACTTTTTCCACCGTGTCCGCCACATTTTCGGGGGTAAAACCGAAATGCTGGAACAACACCGGCGCGGGTGCGGATTCACCATAGCTGTCGATACCGACCACGGCTGCGCAGCCATATTTCCACCAGCCAGCGGAAACACCCATTTCAACCGCGATGCGCGGTACGCCTGCCGGCAGTACGGCTGCTTTGCAGGCGGCACTTTGTTGGTCGAATGTGGTGGTACTCGGCATGGAGACGACGCGTACCGCTATCTTTCGCGCAGCAAGAATTTCCTGGGCTTTGAGCGCTAGTTGCACCTCGGAGCCGGTGGCGATCAGCACGGCTTGGGTCTTCTTCTTGAGCCCCACCTCGGACGGCTCGGCCAGGATGTAGGCGCCTTTGCTGATGTCGCCGAGCCCGGCCTTGGGCGCGTAGTGGATGTTCTGGCGGGACAGCAAGAGGGCAGTCGGCTTGTTCTTGTTCTGCAAGGCCACAGCCCAGGCCACCGCGGTTTCAGCGGTGTCACCGGGGCGCCAGACATCCAGGTTCGGGATCAGGCGCAACGATGCGGCATGCTCGATCGACTGGTGCGTCGGGCCGTCTTCACCCAAACCAATGCTGTCATGCGTGAACACATGCACCACGCGCAGTTTCATCAGCGCCGCCATGCGGATGGCGTTGCGGCTGTAGTCGCTGAAGGTCAAAAAGGTGCCGCCATAGGGGATGAAGCCCCCGTGCAGCGCAATGCCGTTCATGATGGCGGCCATGCCGAATTCGCGCACGCCGTAATTGATGTGGCGCCCACCCACCATCACGCCGTTGGCGTTGGGCGTCTGCACCACGCCGCCGGTAAAGTCAAAACGCAAATTTGGCGTGCTCTTGGTGTTGGTCAGGTTCGAGCCGGTCAGGTCGGCGGAGCCACCGAGCAGTTCCGGCAGCGCCGCGGTGAAGGACTCCAGCGCCAGTTGCGACGCTTTGCGCGAGGCCACGGTTTCTGCCTTGGTGTGCGCTGCCACCGCGGTATTGACCGCGACCTGGGCGAAGTTTTTCGGCAACTCGCCCTTCATGCGGCGCAGCAGCTCTTTCGCCAAATCGGGGAACGCGGCCTTGTAGGCGGCAAACTGGTCGTTCCAAGACTTTTCGGTGGCGGCGCCAACGGCCTTGGCGTCCCAGGCGGCATACACGTCTTTGGGAATGACAAAAGGCTTGTGCGGCCAACCCAGTGCAGCGCGCGTGAGCGCGATTTCGTCCAAGCCCAGGGGCTCGCCATGCGCCTTGCTGGTGTTGGCACGGTTCGGTGAGCCGCAGCCAATGGCCGTTTTGCAGATGATCAGGGTCGGCTTGTCGGCCGATTCCTTGGCCTGGGCAATGGTCTTGGCCACCAGTTCGGCATCTTGCCCGTCGATCGGTCCCAGCACGTTCCAGCCGTAAGCGACAAAACGCAGCGCGGTGTTGTCGATAAACCAGGGCGCCACCGGACCATCGATCGAGATGCCGTTGTCGTCGTACAGGGCGATCAGTTTATTGAGCTTCCAGGCGCCAGCGAGGGCGGCCGCTTCGTGGCTGATGCCCTCCATCAGGCAGCCATCGCCCAGGAAGGTGTAGGTGTGGTGGTTGACGACGCGGTGGCCGTCGCGGTTGAACTCGGCCGCCAGCAGTTTCTCTGCCAGCGCCATGCCGACCGCGTTGGTGAGCCCCTGGCCGAGCGGGCCGGTGGTGGTTTCCACGCCGGGGGTCACGTTCACTTCCGGGTGGCCGGGCGTTTTGGAGCCGAACTGGCGGAATTTCTTCAGCTCGGCGACGGGCAGTTTGTAGCCGGTCAGATGCAACACCGAGTACAGCAGCATGGAGGCATGGCCGTTGGAGAGCACGAAACGGTCGCGGTCCAGCCAGTGCGGGTTGGCCGGGTTGTGCTTGAGGTGTGAGCCCCACAGAGCCACCGCCATGTCAGCCATGCCCATGGGCGCGCCGGGGTGGCCCGAGTTCGCGGCCTGCACCGCGTCCATCGCCAGCGCGCGGATCGCGTTGGCCATCTCAAGGCGGCTGGCGCCCATTTGTTGTGATGCTTGCGCTTGTTCTGTATCAGCCATGGGTGGCAACTCCGGGAGTGGGGGGTGAGGGGAAACGCTAGATTTTACCGGCCGGAAAAACAGAGCTGGCCTGGGCTATGCTTTGCGTTCCGAACCAAGACCTTGAAGGACTGCCATGAGCCTGTTGTTTTCACCCCTGCACCTGCCCTCGCCACGCGGTGGCCTGACCTTGTCCAACCGCATCGTGGTCGCGCCCATGTGCCAGTATTCGGCTCAGAATGGTGAGGCCAGCGACTGGCATCTGATGCACTGGGGCAACCTGTTCAACAGTGGCGCGGCGATGTTCACCATCGAGGCCACAGCGGTGCTGCCCGAGGGCCGCATCACCCCGAGTTGCCTGGGCCTGTGGGACGATCGCACGCAGGCCGCGCTGGCCGACAAGCTGCAGCGCGCGCGCCAGCTCGCGCCACCCATGCCGGTGTGCATTCAGCTGGCGCACGCCGGGCGCAAGGCGTCGAGCGCGTTGCCGTGGCAGGGTGGGCAACTGCTGAGCGCCGCGCAAGGCGGCTGGGAGACCTTCGGCCCTTCGGCTTTGGCGCAACTGCCGAGCGAGCCGGCGCCGACCGAGCTGACGCTGGCGCAGATGGTGCAGATCCGTGACGCATTCGTTTCAGCCGCGCAGCGTGCCGCGCGCATCGGGATCGAGGCGGTGGAGATTCACAGCGCCCACGGTTATTTGCTGCATGAGTTCTTGTCGCCCATTGCCAACCAGCGCTCGGACACTTATGGCGGCAGTTTTGAGAACCGCATCCGCTTTCCGCTCGAAGTGTTTGCCGCCGTGCGCGCCGCTTTTGACGGCGTGCTGGGCTTGCGCGTGTCAGCCTCGGACTGGGTCGAGGGCGGTTGGGACGTGGCACAAAGCGCCGAGTTCGCGAAGCAGCTGAAGGCGCTGGGCTGTGACTTCATTCACGTCTCGTCCGGCGGGGTCTCGCCCCAGCAAAAAATCACGTTGGGCGCGGGCTACCAGGTGCCGATGGCGCGGGCCGTGCGCGCCGCCAGCGGCATGCTCACCACCGCCGTGGGCCTGATCACCGACGCCCACCAGGCCGAAGCTGTTCTGCAGGCTGGCGACGCCGACCTGATCGCCCTGGCGCGGGCCTTTTTGTATGAACCGCGCTGGGGCTGGCACGCCGCCGCCACACTCGGCGGCGAGGTCGTGGCCAACCCGGTCTACTGGCGCTGCCTGCCGCGCGAGGCGCAGGCGGTGTTTGGCAAGGTTTCGATCGGCGGGCGCTAGCTCTGTTTATGAGCGTTTTAGGGCTCTAGCCCACGTCCTTATTGAACATAGTGCTATTTAATTAACAAGGCCATGTGTGATGCCCGTCCCAAGCCCCTTGTTGCTGTAAGCATGTATTTAATCCGTCGTTGCGTCTTCCTGCTGATGATTTTCGTCGGCCCGACGTTGGCTGCGTCCGCCGAGCCACGCGCAGTACGCATCGGTGTACTGGCCTTTCTTGACGCCCAGGCGATCAGCGGCCAGTGGGAGCCGGTGCTCGAGCACCTCGCCACGGCGCTTCCCGGCTACAAGCCGGTTCTGGTTCAACTTGACCATGCCGCCCTGCGTGCGGCCGTGGCCGCGCATTCAGTCGATTTCGTCATCACCAATCCGGGCAGCTACGTGGCACTTGAAATGGAATTTGGCATCAGCCGCATTGCCACGCTCGCCACGGCCCAAGCAGCCTCTCCGCTGCGCGCGGTCGGATCGGCCGTGATTGTGCTGGCCGAGCGCAAAGACCTGAGATCGTTGGCCGATCTTGCAGGCAAGCGCGTGATCGCGGTTGGAGAAGACGCTTTTGGTGGCTACCAGTTGGCATGGCGGGAGTTTGCGCAACTGGGCATGGACCCGTTGAAGGATTTCTCGAGTCTTGAATTCGTCGGTTTGCCGATGGGCCGATTGACCGAGGCCGTGGCAGCGGGTCGCGCCGATGCGGGCATCGTTCGGGCCTGCCTGATTGAGAGCCTGGCGCCGCAGCTTCAAGCACAATTTCGTGTGCTGTCGCCGCGCGTGGAGCCCGATTTTCCGTGCCAGACCTCGACCCGCCTTTATCCGGACTGGCCGATTGCGACCTTGCGCAGTACGCCGCCGGCACTGGCCAAAGCAGTCGCCACAGCCTTGCTCACCATGGCGCCAACAGCCGAAGGGCTGTCCTGGACCGTGCCGGCCGACTACCAGTCGGTCCACGACTTGTTTCGCGAACTGCGCACCGGCCCGTACAGCTACCTGCAGGAAAGCACGCTGCGCGCGACAGCGCTGCGTTACTGGCCTGCTGGTCTGGTGCTGGCCACGCTGCTGCTGGCCTGGGTTGTCTACACCGTGCGGGTGGACCATCTGGTGCACTCGCGCACGACCGAACTGCGCCGCGCACTCGATGAGCGCGAGGCGATCGAACGGCGCATGCTCGCGCACCAGGAGCAGCTGGAACACCTGTCGCGCCTGTCGATTCTCGGGGAGCTGTCTGGCACGCTGGCGCATGAACTCAATCAGCCGCTGGCGAGCATCGGCAACTATGCGCAAAGCCTGCTGCTGCGCGTTGACAACGGCCGGCTCACGGATGCGGCGGTGCGCGAGGCCAGCGCTGAAATTGCCGGCCAGGCCGCGCGGGCGGCGGGCATTTTGGGACGCATCCGCAGTTTTTCCCGCAAGCGTGCGGCCCTCAGGGAACGCCGCGTCCTGCCTGAGCTTGTGGGCGAGGCGGTCACGCTGTTCTTGGGCATGCTGTCGAGCCGCCCCGAGGTCGGGATCGACGCGGGTACCAGCGGCGATTACGTGGTCGACGTGGATCCCCTGCAAATCCAGCAAGTGATGCTCAACCTGTTGAAGAACGGGCTCGATGCGATGCAGCATCTGCCCGAAGCCGAGCGCCGTCTGGACATCGTTCTGGACCAGGTCGGCCATGTGCTGCGTGTCGCCGTGCGTGATTACGGCCACGGCCTCACGCCCGAGGCGCGGCAACAATTGTTTGAACCCTTCTTCACGACCAAGCCGGATGGATTGGGCCTGGGCCTGTCGATCTGCACGACCATCATCGAAGCGCACGGCGGCCGGCTGTCGGCGCAGGCGCCCACCGATGGCCCTGGACTGGTCATTAGCTTCACACTACCTTGTCATGCCTGAACTCAATCAAAACCCTGTCGTCCATGTCGTTGACGATGACGCCGCGTTTCGGCGTTCGCTCGTTTTTCTGCTTGAGTCCCTGGGCTGGCCGGTTGTGGCGCACGCCTCGGCCGCGGAATTTCTCGCAGCTTGCCCCGTGCCCCCCGCGGATTTTGGCTGTCTGGTGCTCGACATCCGCATGCCCGGCATGAATGGGCTGGAGCTGCAGCAGACCTTGCGCGCCCGGGGCTGGACGCCGGCCGTGGTGTTCATGACCGGTCATGGCGACGTCGAACTCGCGGTGCAGGCGATGAAGCAGGGTGCCTTTGATTTTCTGGAAAAACCATTTCGTGACCAAGCCCTGCTCGATACGGTTGCGGCCGCCGTGCGCCATGGCAGCGCCGAGCGGATCACCACGCAAAAGCGCGCACAGGCCCAGAGCCTGCTCGAGCGCCTGACACCGCGTGAGCGTGAAGTGGCCCGCCTGGTCGCCATTGGTCAACCCAACAAGCAGGTGGCGCGCGAGCTCGCGATCAGTGAGAAGACCGTGCACGTGCATCGCCAGCACGTCATGGAAAAGGTCGAAGTGGGCAGTGCAGCCGAGCTGGCGCGCCTGATGCTGCGCGTTGACCCACGGGCGCTCGACTGAGCGCCCCGCAAGCCCCCGGTCGCGTCGGGTGTGGCTTGCGCTGGCAACAGTTCAGGTTACTTCAGGCGTGGACCAGCCGGGCCGGCAGGCCATTGCGCACGGCCGAGCCCGAGACCGCGTCAACCCATACCGATTTGCCGGTGCGGGTTGGGTCCGCCAGCCCCAGGTCATTGAGGTTGATGCCCGCGCGCAGGGCGGGCTTGTCGGGCTGCTGCGTTTTGCCGATGCGGTGCGCGCGGGCGCCGAGTTCGCGGTGACCGAAGCCGTGCTCAATGGCGACGACGCCCTGCATCACGCCCTCGTGCACGATCACGGTAGTCTTGACGCTGCCACCCGGGGTGCTGAGCTTGGCCGTGTCGCCGCTCTTCAGGCCCGCGCGGGCGGCGTCGGCCGGGTGCACCAGAGCCGGGTTGCTGGCATGAATGCCGGTCAGCCGCGTCGCGGCGATGCTGTAGGAATTTTGCAATGCCGACTTGAAGCTGACGACCTGCAGCGGCCACTGCGCCTCGCTGTAGACCTTGCGCATCGGCGTGCCGTCAATGAAGGACGGCACCTGCACGCTAGCGCAACCGGCGAAACGCTTGCCGGTGATGCTGTTCTTGCTGCCCCCGACCATGTCGCTCCAGAGCCAGAGCGGGTTCTTGAAGCGGTTGGTCTGCCACTCGGGGTTGGCCTCGTCCTGCGCATCCTTGGCCGGCTGGTAGCGGCCACCTCGGGTGTACAGGAAGGCGACCTTGCGCCATTCTTCGGGCTTGAGGTTGGCTTCGAGCAGGGGGCGCAGACGGTCCACGCCCGACAGCGCGAGGTCCTCGTCGCTCGCATCGGGCACCGGCTCCTTGCCGAGCCAGGCAATGTTGGCGCCACCGCGCAGGTACCAGTGCTCGGGGCGCTCCAGCGGCAGCGCCAGTCCTGCGGCATCGCTCATCGCCTGCGGGCCGAAGCCGGGCAGCGCCATCGCCTTGGCCAGCGCCATGAAGAAGGTTTCCATGCCAATGGCCTGGCCGTCGGGCGTCTTCGCCGCCAGCGGCTCAACCACCGGCCAGCGTGCCGTGGAAGTCTTGGTGGGTACGCCATTCCAGGGGGCGGCCCAGCCCCAGCTCTCGTACATCAGTGAATCGGGCACGATGTAGTCGGCGAACGCATTGCTTTCGTTGATCAGTGGATCGACCGAAATGATCAGCGGAATCTTCTTCGGATCGGCCAGGTCCTTGTCAATCTGGGCGCGCAGGCCGGTGATACCGTAGAGTGGGTTCGAGCTCCACAGGATCAGGGCCTTGATGCTGTACGGGTAGCCGCTCATGGCGCCGGTGAACCATTCGGTCGCCAGCCCCGGGGCGTTGGGGAACCACGGCGACTGCGCCGGGTAGGGCTTGCCCTGGGCTTTCTTGCGCGCGAATTCGCTGGTCTTCTCGTAAGGCGCGTTGCGCCCCAGGGGCGTGCCTTTGGGTTTGACGGCGCCGGCAAAACTCTCAAGGTTGTAGCGTGGCCCTTCGCCATTGTCCTTGAAGCCCCCGCCGCTCATGACCAAGCCCCCCTTCCAGTTGAGGTTGCCGATCAGCAGGTTGAGCGTCATCACCGAGAAGGCGCTGTAAAAGCCGGCACCCGACATCATGCCGCCATGCGCAATGACGGCGGCCTTGCGGCCGTGGCGCGTGAATTCGTCGGCCAGGGCGCTGATCTTGGCCTCTGGAATGCCGCAGGCCTGGGCGCACTGCTCAATCGTCTGCTTCAGGATCGATTCCCTGAGCAGCAGCCAGGCGGTTTTCACCGCCAGCGGCTTGTCAGCAAGCGTGAGCGTCGTCTGTGCGTCCAGCGGCGCCGGCCCACTCGCCTGCTCGGCCAGCACCGGGCTGCCGTCAGCGCCCAGCACCAGGTAGGGGTCGCCTTCCTTGTAGCGCTCTTCTTCGGCGACTGCCAGCCCGATGTCCGAGCCGCGCAAGAAACGGCCCTGGCGCGGGTGGCCGGCTTCGGTGATGACCAGCCAGGTGGCGCTGGAGAAGGACGGCTCGCCTTGCTGCTCTGCGACCGCGAGGTTGGGGTTGGCGAGGTACGCCATGTTGATGCGGTTGTTGTCGAGCATCCAGCGCATCATGCCCAGCGCCAGCGCGCTGTCGGTGCCGGGGCGGATCGGAATCCAGCGGCCGCGGTCCGGCGCGGCACGGTTGTCGGCGTTGGTCAGCACCGGGTCGACCACGACGTAGTTGAGTTTGCCGTCGCTGCGCCCCTTGGCGAGCAGGGCGCCGGTGCGCTTGAACGGGTTGCCGGCATTGCCCGGCGCGGTGCCGATGAAGATCACGAACTCGCTGTGCGCCAGGTCCGGCTTGGCGTGCGGCATCTTCTTCATGTCGCCGAACAGGGCGCCCGTGCCGGATCGGTAGGCGCCGCCGCAGTAGGAACCGTGGCCAACAAAATTGAGTGTGCCGTAGGCCTGGTTCCAGAATCGCCGGGCCAAAGGCTCGCGGCCATCATTGACGCTCGACAGCAGCGCCACCTGGTTGACGCGGGCACCGAGTTCGGGCTGCGCCGCATCGATCGGCGTGGCCAGATCGCGCAGCGCCTTGAGCCCGGCCACCGGTCCTTCACCGAACAGATCGCCGCCGTCGGTCAGTTCCCGGATCAATTGGTCGAAGGCGATCGGCTCCCATTGGCCCGAATTGCGCGCGCCCACGCGTTTCATGGGTGTCAATACCCGAAACGGTGAATTCATCTGCGACAGCACCGCGTTGCCACGCCCGCAAGCAGTTGAGCGCCCCACCTGACCTTTGTTCTGGAAGCTCGACATGGCAATCAGGCTTTCCTTGACGGATGCCTTCATCGGCAGGTGCGGTTCGGTCGAGAGCGGGCTGTAGGGATTGCCGGCAACACGGATGACGCGGCCCGAGGCCTTGTCGATGCGAACGCGCACGCCGCACTGGGTAGTGCACCCCAGGCAGGCGGTGTAGCTGACTTGCTGCGCCGGGTTGGGCCGCAGCTGGCCGGTGCTCGGGTCTACCGTAAATTCAGGCGCAGCGGCGTTGCCCCAGACATTGTGTTTGGGCGCATCCTTGCCCATCACCTTGTCGGCCATGCGGCCCAGGGTTTGCGAAAAGCCGGTGGCAAAGGCGGCGAGGCCGCCGGCGGCAATGAGTTGGCGACGGGTATTTTGTTTCATGATGATGTCCTTGCGCTTAGGCGCTCTTGGCTGTCAGGCGGCTGAGCGGCAGCAGGGTGGTGATGGCGATGAACAGGAAGATGCACAGGCCCGCAGTGCCGACGATGCCGAGCAGGCCGTCAAAGCCCGCTGGCAGTTGATACGGGTAGAAGCCGGCGCCGGTCTTGGGCACTTGCTGACCGCCAATCAGGATGGTCCAGCGCATCAGCCAGGCGCTGTGCACGGCGAGCAAGCCGATCAACAGCCCGCTGCCCGGGTGGCGCAGCGCCAGCCACAGCGTCAGCGCGGTGCTGCCTGCCGCCCACAGCCCCGCCACCTTCCAGGCGGCAGACGGTGCCAACTCGGCCAGGGCCTGCGCGTGAATCGGCGACACACCGCTGAAGCCCAGCACCAGCCAGACTGCGCCGATGACCAGCGCCGCGCCCTGGGTCAGCGCCAGCGCCCGGGCCAGGCGTGCGGTGTCGTCCACCGAGGGCTGGCCGGCCAGGCGAGCGAGGATCAGCGTCAGGCCGATGCCCCCGGCCAGTGCCGTCACCACGAACAGCAGTGGCAGCAAGGGCGTATGCCACAGCGGGATCGCTCGCACCACCATCACCTCCATGCCGGTGTAGAGCGCAACCAGCAGCGCCCCGACGAAGGTGAGCGCGGCAGCGCCAAGCAGCGCGCCCCGGCTTTCGGATCCGCCTGCGGCCAGTAGCCGGCACAACCGCGCCA
>NZ_JAAFHA010000126.1 GCF_010365055.1 Rhodoferax sp. | reverse complement strand
CAGCACTGTAGCGTCCGCGTCGACGACCCGCCCGCGGCATTTGAATTTCTGGAGTGTCCATGTGTCCACCTGAGTTGAAGTGGACACGATGCTCTTAAGAATTGCCGATCTCCGCAAGGTGACTTCGCCACCCGCTTACAGTGCGCCATCCCGAATACCGATAATCCAGCCATGAGCACCACCGAACCCCAGGCAGCCCCTGCCACCCCTTCTTCTTCCGGCCAACGCTTCGAGTCCTTGGCCCTGAACCCGGCTACGCTGGCCAACTTGCAGCAGCTCGGCTACTTGGAAATGACACCGATCCAGGCCGCCGCCCTGCCTGCCGCGCTGGCCGGCAAAGACCTGATTGCGCAGGCCGAAACCGGCAGCGGCAAGACCGCGGCGTTCGCCCTGGCGCTGCTGGACCGCCTGAACCCGCGCCGCTTCGCGGTGCAGGCGCTGGTGCTGTGCCCCACGCGCGAGCTGGCCGACCAGGTGACGATCGAGATCCGGCGCCTCGCGCGCGCCACCGACAACATCAAGGTCGTCACCCTGTGTGGCGGCGTCGCCTTGCGCGGCCAACGCGCGTCTCTGGAGCAGGGCGCGCACATTGTGGTGGGCACGCCCGGGCGCGTGATGGACCACCTGGCGCGCGAGTATTTGAATTTGGAAGCCCTCAACACGCTGGTGCTGGACGAGGCCGACCGCATGCTCGACATGGGCTTTTTCGAGGACATGGCCACGGTGGCCAAGCAGTGCCCGAAAGAACGACAAACCCTGCTGTTCTCCGCCACCTACCCAGAAGGCATCGAGAAACTGGCGAAACAGTTCATGCGCGAGCCGCAGAGAATCCAGGTGGCGGCGCAGCAAACCTACAGCCTGATCGAGCAGCGCTTTTATGAGGTCACGCGCGCCAACCGCTTTGAGACGGTGGCGCTCTTGCTGAACCACTTTCGCCCGATCAGCACGCTGGCCTTTTGCAACACCAAGCAGCAATGCAAAGACCTGGTGACTTACCTGCAGCAGCAGGGCTTCAGCGCCCTGGCGCTGTACGGCGAGCTGGAGCAGCGCGAACGCGACCAGGTGCTGGCACAGTTTTCCAACCGCAGTGCGTCCATCCTGGTGGCCACCGATGTGGCCTCGCGCGGCCTGGACATCACACAACTTGAAGCGGTCATCAACGTCGACATCACACCCGACCCCGAGGTGCATGTGCACCGCATTGGCCGCACCGGTCGCGCGGGTGAGTCGGGCTTGGCCTTGAGCCTGGCCAGCATGAATGAAATGGGCTCGGTCGGCAAGATCGAGCAGTACCAGAAGCGCGAGTCGGTCTGGCACAAGCTCGACGAGCTCAAACCGACCGGACACGGGCCGCTGCTGCCGCCGATGGTGACGCTGCAGATTCTGGGTGGACGCAAGGAGAAAATCCGCCCCGGCGACGTGCTGGGCGCACTGACCGCCGATGCCGGCTACGCGCGCGAGCAGATCGGCAAGATCGTGGTCACCGAATTCACCACCTTTGTCGCGGTGCGGCGCGACATTGCGCTGGCCGCGATGCAAAAACTCAACGCCGGCAAGATCAAGGGCAAAAGCGTGAAAGTACGGCTTTTGTAGCGATTGCCGGGGCGCCACCTGTGTAAGGCAAATACCGACAGGCTTTACAGCCGCTTGCTGACTTCAGTTGCCTGAGTGGGCGACTACAGTTGTCTCAAGCGTCAAAGCCACCGATGGCGCTGTGAATCCACCGGAGAACCCTGATGAGCAACCTTGCACTTGAACTCAATCCCTTCAGCCTGATGATGGAGCCAGAACGCGTGTTGCAAACCATGGAACGTTCGCAGCAGCTGCGCGGCCTGCGCCGCCACAAGCTGCACCCGCTGGACAAACCGCTAATTCCCTACACATCGGAAGCCTTGGCCAGCCGCGCCGCCTATGACGCAGAGATTGATGCGCAGGACCGCCTAGCCCAAGCCAAAGCCTTCTTGCTGAACTGATTCACCGCACCGGGCGGGCATGGCCCTGACCCGTTGACATCAGCTTGGCGGCTTATTGCCCGCGCGCGGCGGCGGCGGCGCGCAATTTGTCTTTCTTGCTCGGGCGAAGCCCTTTGATGCCGCCGCTGCCAGGCACGGTGGCGGCGTTTTCACTTGCAGGCGCGAGACCGACCCCGAGTGGCTCAAAGCCAGCCACCTGTTCGCGCACCAAACTCAAACCCTGCCGCTTTTCAATCAAACGCCAATGGGCGTCAGAAGCAGCACTGACAAAGCTCAGCGCCACGCCCTTTTCGCCGGCGCGGCCGGTGCGGCCGATACGGTGGATATAGTCCAGCGCCGAACGTGGCAAATCAAAATTCACGACCACCGGCAATTGCGCGATGTCCAGACCGCGCGCCGCCACATCGGTGGCGATCACCACCTTCAGGCGCGACGCCTTGAAATCAGCCAGCACTTGCGTGCGCTTGCCCTGGCTCAACTCGCCGTGAAACGGCTCGGCGTTGATGCGGGCCTTGCGCAGCTTGTCGGCCACCATCTCGGCGGCGTGTTTGGTGGCGACAAACACCAGCACCCGACTCCAGTGGTTTTGCGCCATCAAATGGCGCAACAACTGGGTGCGCTGAGCGGCATCCACTTCAATCACGCGCTGCGCAATATCGGGCTGGGTTTGCGGTTCGGGCGCGACCTCGATGCGCACCGGCTCCCGCAGCAGCACTTGCGCCAGCGTCTGCACCGCTGGCGGAAAAGTCGCCGAGAAGAACAGGTTCTGCCGCTGCACGGGCAACAAAGCCAGGATGCGATTCAACTCTTCGGCAAAGCCCAGATCGAGCAAGCGGTCGGCTTCATCAAGCACCAGCGTCGCAACACCGCTCAAAGTGAGCGCATTGTGATCAATCAGGTCCAGCAGGCGCCCCGGCGTGGCGACCACGATGTCGGCGCCGCCGCGCAAGCGCAGCATTTGCGGATTGATCGAAACGCCGCCAAAGACGATGGACACCTTCAACGCGCGTGGCAGGTGCTGCCCAAGGAAGCGAATCTCTTCCCCGACCTGGGTGCTGAGCTCGCGCGTGGGTACCAGAATCAGGGCGCGCAGGCGCCGCGGGCTCTGTGGCACAGCGGCTTCGAAGTGTTGCAACAGGGGCAAGGCAAACGCCGCCGTCTTGCCCGAGCCGGTCTGCGCCGACGCCAGCAGGTCACGACCTTGCAGCGCCGGCGCCACGGCCACCGCCTGGATCGGCGTCGGCGCGGACCAGGCCTGGTCGCTGATGGCGCGCAACAACGCAGGAGACAAACCGAGTGAAGAAAATGGCATGAGCAGGTGCTGGTTAAATTGAAGGGCGGACCGGGTCGAAGGGCCCAGTTTAAGCGGCAACGGCACAGGCCGCATAATTGAAATCAAAGCGACTGAGCCCTCATGCCACAACCATCCAGACTCCCCCCAGACATCACCATTTTCGAGCGCGGCTGGCTCTCGTCCAACAACATTCTGATGGTTGGCGGCGATGCCTGCGCGCTGATTGACAGCGGCTATGTCACCCATGCGCCGCAAACACTCGCGCTGGTGCAGGCGGCGCTGAAGGGTCGCCCGCTCGACGTGCTGGTCAACACCCATCTGCACAGCGACCATTGCGGCGGCAACGCAGCGCTGCAGAGCGCTTACCCGGCGCTCATGACCCATATCCCGCCTGGACAGGCCCGGTTTGTCAGCACCTGGGACCCGCACGCGCTCACCTACACACCCACCGGGCAGAGTTGCCCACGGTTCCGCTTCGATGCGCTGTTGGCGCCGGGCAGCGAGCTCAGGCTCGGCGACCAGCTGTGGCAGGTGCACGCCGCACCGGGGCACGACCCGCACTCGGTGATTTTGTTTGAACCGGCATCCCGGACCCTGATTTCAGCCGATGCCTTGTGGGAACGCGGCTTTGGCGTGGTGTTCCCGGAGCTCGAAGGACTGGACGCGTTTGACGCGGTCGGCAAAACCATTGACCTGATTGAGTCGCTGGCGCCCAAGCTCGTGATTCCGGGGCATGGCAGCGCTTTTGACGGTGTCGAACAAGCCATTGCCGTGGCGCGCGCGCGCCTGGACAGCTTTGTCACGCAGCCGGCCAAACACATCAGCTACGCCGCCAAAGTGTTGCTGAAGTTCAAACTGCTCGAAGTGCAAGCCATCGCGTTGGAGGACTTCATGGCCTGGGCCTGCGCCACGCCCTATTTCTCAACGATTTTCAGGCAGCATTTCCCGGAGTTGGATTTCGCGCACGGGATCGAGCAACTGATTGGGGAATTGGTCAAGTCAGGCGCCGCGTCGCGGGACGGGGTGATGGTTCGCAACGCCGGATGAACGAACGGCACCCGAAGGTGCCGTTCTGGCGGGATCAGCAAACTTATAGGCCAAATAGGCCTCTAGCCCCCATCCCTATTGCGTAAGCAGCTATCTATTTGATATAGACCTTAGACGGCCACAGTCTTGGCCGCCGCCGTGGATTGCATGGCATCCCCGGCCCCCGCGTTAGCCACCTTTCCATTTCAGACAGTTGCCGTGACGGACGATCGCGCAGGGGCGCCGCCCTAAGGAATGCCAATTTCCCAAAAAACGGGTAGTCTTATGGTTCGAGTCATGTACTTGTCATCCATAGGAGAACTCATATGGTTAGCAAAAATACGATTTGTCTCTGGTTCAACGGCACCGCAGCAGAAGCCGCGCAGTTCTACGCCGAGACGTTTCCGGACAGCGCAGTGGGCGCGATCCATCGCGCGCCCGGCGACTATCCTTCTGGCAAGCAGGGCGACGTCTTGATGGTCGAGTTCACCGTGATTGGCATCCCTTGTATCGGCCTGAACGGTGGCCCGGCGTTCAAGCACAGCGAAGCTTTCTCCTTCCAGGTTGCGACCGACGACCAGGCCGAAACCGACCGTTTGTGGAATGCGATTGTCAGAAACGGCGGCCAGGAAAGCGAGTGTGGCTGGTGCAAGGACCAGTGGGGCCTGTCGTGGCAGATCACGCCGCGCGCCCTCCTGGCCGCGGTCACCGATCCTGATCGCGCGGCGGCCAAGCGCGCTTTCCAGGCGATGATGCAGATGGGAAAGATTGACATCGCTGCGATCGAAGCGGCCCGGCGCGGTTGACGGGCACTTACAGCACGTTCTTGAGGATGGCGGAAACGACACATCCCGTGTGTAAATATCGGCGATGCCGAAATGGCGGGCAATACCCAGCACCTCTCAATGGTGGTCGGCAGGTTGGCTTGCGCGACGCCTAGGGGTGACGTTTGCCGCGGGCATTCATGCGGCAGCGCATGCCGCCGGCTGGGTGGTCGCACTGGCCGACATGCCATGTCTACGCTCGGACACCGTGTACCGGGTTGCCTGTTCGATGTGGACACACCTGGCGATGCGGAACAGCTCACAGCTTCGGCCATGCCGGGTGAGCAGACTCTCTGGAAAAAAGCTTGATGCACCAGCCCGTTCAAGGCGATACGTCTTTTTTCATGGATTCATGAACCAAACAGGCCTCTAGCCCTTGTCCCCATTGCGCAAAAAGCTATTAATTAAATAGCAGGCATCAAACCGCCGCCTTGGATTGAATGACACCTGTCGTACCCCCACGTCCGCCAACTTTCCATTGCAAATTGGTGCCAGCAGAAAACAAAAGTGCGTTCCGGTCTTGTTGGCCGCTTTTTCCGGTACAAGCAGCCAAGCGCCGCTGACGATCTCTTACCCAAGGAACCGCTGTTCGGCCATTGCGGACATAGAGTGCAGGGCACACGACGGTCAGGAAATGGCAGATACCCGACAGCTAGGTCGGCGCTGTGAATTTACACAATTTGGCCCAAAGCTGACGTTGATGCCACCTCTGCTGAATGGCTGCAGTCAAGAGTGAAGCGGCCTCATGATGCCGTCGCTAAATCAGGGTTAACATAATTTGATAATCCTATATCGCATCGATGAATTGTCAATTGACTACTATTCATCGCGTGCAGCAATCGTATTTATGAATCGCTGCACGAATGAGTCGCGGGTTAGCGACTGAACGCCGCCTGAAGATCGGGTTGGCTACCGACACCACTCTGCAACAACAGCATCAGTAGGATACGAGCCTTGGCTGGAGACAAATCATCGGCCATTACCGCGCCAGCATCCACCAGCGTTTTGCCGCCTCCCTCAAAGCCGTAGTTAGGCAGAACTCGACCATTCGGCACCCGTGTCGAGATGACGACCTGGACGTTCTTAGATAAAGCATACTTGACTGCGTTGAACATAGGGATGTTCATATTGCCCCAACCAAGCGCCTGGACCACGATACCTTTGGCACCGTTGTCCACCGCCGAGCGCAGCAATTTGCCGTCGGCACCGCCATACATCGCGATGATTTCCACTGCTGGCATCTTATCGGTGCGCAGCTGTATGAACTGGCGGCGCAGCGGCATGCGCGAGAAGGTGATGCGGTCGAAATCCACCACGCCGAGGAATCCGAAGTCGCCAGATTTAAAAGTCTCGACGCTGGAAGTATGGGTCTTGGTAACATCGCGGGCGGCATTGATTTGGCTGTTCATTGCAAGCATCACACCCTTGGACTTTGCCTGGGGGTCGACAGCGATGCGCACCGCATTGAGCAGATTATGGGGGCCATCAAAATCCGACTCTGACGCATTGCGCTGCGCGCCGATCAGTACCACTGGCTTGTCCGATTTCACAGTTAAATCGAGCCAATATGCGGTTTCTTCAAGCGTGTCGGTGCCGTGAGAAACAATGACACCGGAGACTTCGGGACGCGCCAGCGCATCCTGAACCGCTTTAGTCAAAGCCACCCAGCGTACCGGGTCCATGTAGTCTGATGGAACGTTGGAGATGTTGTTGACTTCGACTTTGGCATATTTAGCGACGTCAGGGACAGTGGCAAGCAAGTCTTCTCCGGAGATGGCGGGAACCGGAGCTTTCTTCACGGGGTCGATTTTCATCGCGATAGTGCCACCAGTGGCAATCAAGGTGACAACAGGTTGAGCTTGCTGTGCGTAGGCTGCGGCAGATACCAGCATGACGGCAGAGGCCGCAAGAAATTTTAGTTTTATCATTTTAATCTAGTGAGTTATGGCGTTTATTTGCTCAACGCTTACTTGTGAAATGTTTTAAGCCTGGAAAATGGATAGCAGAGTGGCGTTGCCCTTGGGCGTATCAACCGCGACGACGTGCCTGAACTTGATGCAATTTAAATTTTATGGATGTCTCCTAAATAATTCAATATGATAGTTAACTGGCGAAGATTAGCGCCCGCTCAAGGATAGGACAACTGTGGCGTTCCACAGCTAGGGTTAACCCGCTCCCCGCGCGTATAAGCTGTAGGTGGCCAATCAAGACGAAGATGTTGATCTAATGATTCGGGATGGCTATCATTTCGTCATTGTGTACTGCCAGAAACCGACCGCCATGTTGTTCAACAACGGTCGTTTTATTGACACTTCAAAAAAACAGGTATCAGTCTGCTTTTTTGGCTGAAGGGTGGCGACTTACTCGTCAATCAATCAATGTCCAGAAAACGTATGGCTGGTGTAGTGTCTACAGCGGCCACTCAAACTGGGTACCGGTCTTCGACAGCTAATGACGCAAGTACCTTGATTTCATTAGGTTTGGCTTTAAAACGTGCCCCTACAAGAGGCTCAATTGTCGATTTGCAGTGGGCTGTTTGACTTTCAATGCTTTGAACATTTCGTGCTGTTCATCGCTCATGGAAGACACGCCGCTTAGTGGCTCTGCGCCGCCCAAAGTGACGCGGTGATGCTGAATGCGCTTGAGTGATTGCAGTGCCCGCTCCGGCGTAATGCCCGTGTTGGCTGCGCGCAGGCGCATTCGCATCACACGGTGCAGCACCAACGCCATGAAGCAAATTGAAGCATGTGCGCGAATGCGCTCGGGCAGGCGGTGATAGACGGGGCCGATTTCCAGCTCAGACTTCAACACCTTGAAGCCCCGCTCAATGTCGGCCAAGGACTTGTAGCGCGCTATCACCTGCTCGGGATTCATGTCCGGGACGTTGGTCACCAGCAAGAGCTTGCCGTCCATCATCTGCGCTAACTTCAGGGCGGCCTCATCAACTTCGTAGCTGAACAACTCTTCGGGCATGTTCACCCTGAGAATCTTGCCCAACCGGGCCTCGCACACCTCAT
>NZ_JAAFHA010000125.1 GCF_010365055.1 Rhodoferax sp. | reverse complement strand
CGGCGCTGGTGTGACTGCGCCGAATCCCAAGCCGCTCCTACTTCAATCATTGGCTACTGAATGTTGTTGAATCTGAACTTTCGGGTCATTGGAGAAACGCTGCCTGATTTTTGGGTGGGCTTCCTGGCCACCTTGTCGATTTCATTGACGGCGTTTGCTGGCGCCATCGCCATTGGCATCATCGCCTGTGCAATGAGCATCCAGCCGTCGCGCCTGGTTCGGGCACCAGCGATGGCCTATGTGGATGTGATACGGGCAACACCCTTGCTGGCCCAACTCTATTTCCTGTATTTCGGCTTGCCAAGTTTCGGCGTGCTCATGCCCGAAACCGTGATTGGCATCATCGCGCTGTCGATCAACAGCGGCGCCTATGTCAGCGAAATCATCCGCTCCGGGATCATGTCGATTCCTCGTGGGCAGGTTGAAGCCAGCGCCAGTTCGGGCATGAGCTATTGGCAGCAAATGCGCCTCATCATTCTCCCGCAAGCGCTGCGCCCCATGGTGTCGCCGTTGATCGGGCAGGCGATTGTGCTGGTCAAGGACTCGTCACTGCTGTCGCTCATTTCAGTCCTGGAGCTCACGCGCGCCGGGCAAACCCTGGCCAATGACCGGTTCATGCCAGTGGAAGGCTTGGCAACCACTGCGGTGGGCTACCTGATCATCTACTTTGGACTGAAGTTGATGGCGGCCGCATGGATGCGCCTCAATCAGCCCTCTGCACGCCACTGAAAGCCACGACATGACGCTGTTCTTTGAGCAACTACAAGGCATTGCCCAGTACTATCCCGTGCTTATCAAGGGCATTGGCATAACGCTTGCTCTGTCGGTCATTGGCATTGTCGCGGGGACCATGGTCGGTTTCGTGCTGGGCATAGCACGCGCCAGTTCCAACAAGCTGCTCTCGTTTGTCGTCGGCGCCTACACCGATATCTTTCGCGGCACACCGGTGCTGGTTCAAGTCTTTGTCGTCTTCTTCATACTGCCTGAGGCCGGCGTTGAGCTTGACTCGTTCACGGCCGGCGCCCTGGCGCTGTCCAACATCGCGGCCTGCTTCATCTCCGAAATCGTGGCCTCCGGGATCAGGGCCGTGCCCATCGGCCAGGTCGAGGCCGCCGCATCGGCCGGCCTGACCCGCTTGCAGCAACTCAGGCTGGTCGTCATGCCGCAAGCCACGAGAATGGTGGTCCCTTCTCTGGTCGGGCAATTCGTTCTGCTCATCAAAGATTCTTCGGTTGTGTCAGCCATCGGGCTTCTCGACCTGACGCGCTCGGGTTGGATCATTGTGCAAAGCGTCCCCAATGGGTTGCTGGTTTTCTCTGTGGTGGGCATTGGGTATTTCCTGATCTGTTATCCGCTGCTTCATCTGTCTCGGCGAATGGAAAAGACGTGAGCTGCCAGCATCCCTTCAAGACACATCAGACCCAGTCATGGCGATAGCGAAGACGACGAGGAATAAGCGCAAATGATCAAATTCAAAGAACTCAACAAATGGTATGGCACGCACCACGTGCTGCAGAACATCAATCTTGAGGTTGCCAAGGGAGAGGTGGTGGTCGTATGCGGGCCGAGTGGCTCTGGCAAAAGCACACTGATCCGCTGTGTCAATGGTCTTGAAAAGTTTCAAAGTGGTTCTTTGATCGTGGACAACCTGCCCGTTGCCGTCGAAGCCAATCTCAGGCAGCTGCGGATGGAACTTGGCTTTGTCTTCCAGCAATTCAATCTCTACCCCCACAAGACCGCGCTTGAAAACGTCACGCTGGCGCCGATTCATGTACGCAAGCTGCCAAAAAAAGAAGCCATCAGCCGGGGCCGGGCCATGTTGGAAAAGGTGGGCTTGGGCGATAAATTTGATTCCTACCCCCAACAGTTGTCAGGCGGGCAGCAACAGCGGGTTGCCATCGCCCGCAGCCTGTGCATGCAACCCAAGGTGATGCTGTTTGATGAGCCGACCTCTGCGCTCGATCCCGAAATGATCAACGAGGTTTTGGATGTGATGGTGTCCTTGGCCAAAGACGGTATGACGATGATTGTGGTCACCCACGAAATGGGCTTTGCCCGCAAGGTGGCCGACCGTGTGGTGTTCATCGACAAGGGGGCCATTGTGGAGGTCGCGGCGCCTGAAGTCTTCTTCACAACACCAAGGAATGAGCGAACGCGTGAATTCCTCGGGAAGATTCTTCACCACTAGCAAGCCATCTTGCCAGATCAAACGCTTTCCAGAAAGATTCTTCATGACCCGCGTCAGTACAAATAAAACACCGAGCACACGTACCGTGGCCATCGTCGGGGCCGGCGTGGTCGGCGCGGCGACCGCGCTGGCGCTGGCGGCTAAGGGCTACCTGGTCACTGTCATTGACCATGGGGAAGTCGGCGCTGGAACCAGTTCGGGCAACGCCGGCGGCATTGTCACCGGCGCTGTGACGCCAACGGCCACACCGGGTGTTCTTCGGTCCATTCCGTCCTATATTTTTGACCCGGATGGTGCCGCGGTGCTGCGGCCCGCTTATTCTCTTCAGGTGCTTCCGTGGTTGTTGCGCTTCATTGCGGCGGGTCGCCCGGCACGGGTGTCAAGCATCGCCCAAGCGCTTGAGCCGCTCGTCGCCAACGCCATGCACGCCCACCTTGCCTTGGCCGATCTGAGTGCTGCCCGTGAGCTCATCCGCCCCGTGGGCTGGTTGAAAGTGTACAAATCAGATGCCGGGTTTGCAGAGACCGCGCTGGAGCGCGAATTGATGACGCGCCATGGCGTCAATTTTTCGATACTCAACGCCGCTGAAGTGGCCGATCTTGAACCCAATCTGAACCGGGACGCCTACACGCGTGGCGTGTTCCAGCCCGACAGCGGCTTCGTCAACTATCCCACGGCGTTGACACAAGCCTACTTCGAGGGCGCGCGCCAACGTCAGGCGCAATACATCCAGGAGAGCGTCCTGGAAGTCAGGCCGACTGAAGGCGGTGGCCTCTCTGTCAAGACGGATAAAGCCACGCGGCAGTTTGATGCCGTGGTCATCGCGGCGGGGGCCTGGTCAAAGCAGTTTGCGAAACAGATGGGCGACAAGGTCAGCCTCGACACCGAGCGTGGCTACCATATTTCATTTGGGTCGACGGGCGGTGAGTTGCTGCGTCGCCCGGTCGGCTTTCCGGAGCGCCATTGTGTTTTGTCGCCGATGCACGACGGCATTTCTCTGGTCAGTGGCGATGAGTTGGCGGGCCTGCGCGCGCCGCCAGACTACCGGCGTATTCGCGCCATGGCGCCCTTTGCGCGCAGCGTGTTGCCGGGTCTTGCCGAACAGGCGATCCAGCGTGAATGGATGGGCTATCGCCCCTCAACGCCGGATTCCTTGCCCGTGATTGGGCGTTCACCCAGCTGCAAGAACGTGTTCTATGCTTTTGGACATGGTCATCTGGGGCTGACTCTGGCCGCGATCACGGCGCAATTGATTGCCGGCCTGGTCAAGGGTGATGCAGAGCCCTTCGACTTGTCACCCTATCGAATTAACAGGTTCTGAAAAATGAACGCACACAACGGCAAGAAGAATCATGACTGTTGAAACCGAAGCGGCAAAAATCGCTATTCTTTGCTGGGAATCGGGGCAGGTCCCTCAGGGCCTGCTGCAACTCGAGACCCTGCCAGGCAACAGCACCAACCCCGCCTCGTATGACTACGATGTGAGGTTCCATCGCGTGTCTGGGGCCAACGTCCACACGATTCTTGAAAAGCCCGATCTTGCCGTCCTGCGCACAATGATCGTCGATGCCCGGATGCTGGTGTCGCAGGGTGCCAAGGCCATCACCACGAGTTGCGGATTCAATGCCATCTTCCAGCGGGAATTGGCCAGTGCTGTGGGCGTGCCCGTTTTCACGTCCAGCCTTCTGCAGGTTCCTATTGCAAGGCAAATTGGCAGCCCGGACAGTGAAATCTGCATCATCACGGCCAACGCGCGTGCGCTGGGTCCCGAGCACCTGAAGGCGGTTGGTATCGCCAACTCGGACGGTCTGCACATCATCGGTTTGGAGCATTGCACAGAGTGGAACCGGATGTTCGCCGAGCCCGATGAGGCGGTCGATCTCGATGTCATCGAGCAGGAAGTTTTGGGCACGGCGCGTCGAGCGCTTGATGCGCACCCCGGCATTCGGGCCTTCGTTCTTGAATGCACGGACCTGCCTCCTTATTCGGCAGCGATTCGGCGCCAGTCCGGTTTGCCAGTATTCGACTTCATCACCATGGTGAATTACCTGCATTCAACCATCTAATCTATTGAATTGGCGCAATCAATCTTGAATTCAAGACCACCAGCGGGCATTCAATGAAGTTGCCAAACTGCAGTCATTTCCCCATTTTGCGGTTAGCTAAAGCATTGCGGTTACCTGAGAATGGAACAACTTGTGCTGAAATCGATGACGGCGGCTTTGTTGAATTCAATATGCTGTATAGATACGCGGTGAATCAAGCTAACTACATGATTACAGACATCTTTTGGATTTTGCTGCGCCATGTCATCCGGCAAGGTGCCATGTGATTTCGCACTTTTGCGGAATATGTCAAAGTCGGGCATCATGGGATGAACGTCTACGCAGACGCGGACAGGAGGGTTGATCATGACCAATGTAATTCCTGCGGTCACCACCGAAATCTTGCAGGCTTTCGCCGATGCATGGAATCGCCATGACGTCGATGCCCTCATGTCATTCATGGCAGAGGACTGTGTGTTCGAAGCCTCGGCAGGTCCGGACATCTGTGGCACTCGCTACGCGGGACGGGAGGCCGTGCGAGCTGGCTTTGCGGAGGTCTGGACAACTTTCCCGGATGCCCATTGGGGCAATCCGCGGCATATGGTCCACGGAGATCGCGGGATCTCTGAGTGGACATTCACGGGAACACGAGTGGATGGTACTCGCGTGGAAGTACATGGGTGTGATGTGTTCACCTTTAGAGAGGGCAAGATCGCCCTGAAGAACTCCTATCGTAAGAACCGCTCACCCGCGGCCGCCCGGAATCGTTAACCCAACCGCGTTTGCGAGCACTATGGCAGCCAACCCGTCGCTCCAGCCGACCTACCACGGCTGGCTTCGCCAGCCTGCACGAACGGCTGAGCCCAAACCTTGGCCAATCAGGAGAGGAATTCAGATACATGACGGACAAGGTACTAATCAGAAGTGAAACGAACGACGATTTCACCACCATCGCCGAGGTGACGGCCGCTGCGTTCAAAACTCTGGCAATCAGCAATCAGACGGAGCAATACATCATTGCCGAACTGCGTGCTGCCAAGGCGCTCACGGTCTCGCTTGTCGCTGAAGTGGATGGGCGCGTAGTGGGGCATATCGCATTCTCACCGGTGACGATTTCCGACGCCCCCCCGGACTGGCATGGACTCGGACCTGTGTCGGTATTGCCGCAATACCAGCGAAGAGGCATTGGCAGCGCGTTGATACAGGAAGGGATATTGCGTCTGAAAGGCCTTGGTGCCCGGGGTTGCTGCCTCGTGGGACATCCGGGATACTACAGACGCTTCGGGTTCCAGAACATCCGGGGGCTTGCCTGCGAGGGAGTACCGCAAGATGTATTCTTCGCCTTATCTTTGGATGGCCATATTCCGCAAGGCAACGTTGAGTTTCACTTCGCATTCAAAGCGGATGGCCAATAGGACCACCGGTAGTGCCTGATCCTTTGGGCTGCACGACTGCAATGAAGAATTCGGTTCGGCGATTTGTCGTTGTGGACCAACACCCCCGAATAGCCCCTGCTGGTCGATGGCCGAGTAGGCCTATCCGAAAGCAGAGCCACACAGCCGACTGTCGATCTGATGACGCCAATGCCCAGGTTGGAGCAGGCAGATCGCAGATAGGTACAGCGGCTCTCAGTCTGATCCGGGTACTCATCACAAAAGCGCTGTTAATCAATTTGCCTCCTGAGCCACAAGCTTTTTTGCCATAACCTCCCACAGCCGAAAATTACCGCAACGCTCCGACGGCTAGGCCCGAAATCACCACCTGCGTTGCGTCGGTACGGATGTGGCGGCAAATTCTGAGTGGGGGTGAAAATTGATCGTAGTGAAATTGCCCCGGCGGCAGCGCTGACGACTTTCAGCAACCACCAGCCAAGAACCTACCGTCACACCGCAATGTCAGTCAATGGCCGTCAGGATACTGTGAACATCAGGGTGCCCGAACAAGAGTGTCCCCAGCAAGATTCCACTGCGTGCCTAACTTGCATCCATGGTTACTTGCGGTATGGATTGTTCGGGACGCGGTCGTAGCGATTGCGAACACCGTCGCCGTCACGGTCGCGGTCCTGCTGGTTCATGATCCCATCGCGGTCGAGATCACCATAAGGACCACGAAGGCGTGCCTGGCGCCACTGATTGCGCGGGCCGCCCCGATCGTAGATGTTGGCGATGCCGTCGCGGTCGTGGCCGCCATAAGGGCCGCGGCCTTGCCAATGCTGCCCGTCATTGCGTCGACCGTCACCATAGCGCCGATACTCTCTGGGCGCCGGCGTGTAGTAAGGCTGGGGATGCCCATACCCAAATGCCGGCTGCACGAAGAGGCCAGGTACCTGCACGCCGATGGAGAAGTGCACATCGCTACGGGCGTGCGCCGATGAGGCCGCCGCGAAAGCGCCCAGGGCGATCGCAACTGCAGCGAGCGATTTGGCGGAAATGAGATGTTTCATGAAAAACTCCTTGAGTTGGTATGAATCACATCTTGCGCGTCCGTGTATGAACGCAAGCTGAACCGATTCAAGAAATATCTTGAGCAGGATGAACGTCAAGCGGTCGGCAACACAATGTCCACCGGGGCCCCCACCCAACTCAGATTTGCGTCACCTCTTCTGTTTGCTACCGTACAGAAGACATCGGCATGTCTAACTAGACTCCAACTTGCGCTGGCCATGCCTGCATCCGGCCGGTCCATCGGTTGGTCAGGCTGCAAGCGAACTAAACCAAAGCCGTGCCTTGAGCGGCACATAATTTTCATTGTCTATTGGAGTACCGCAACATGAGTCTGATTTCCTTCATCAAAGAAGCTGGCGAAAAACTGTTCAATCTGGGCAAGCCCGATGCGATCGCCACCGGAGCGCCTGCAGATGTGGCCGCGCGCAACCAGAAGGCCGCCGATGCGATTCTGGCCTACGTCAAGAGCCAGAATTTTAATGTGCAGAATCTCGCTGTCGCCTTTGACGGCGCCTCAATGACCGCAACGGTCTCGGGAGCGGCGGCGGATCAGGCAACGCGCGAAAAAATTGTCCTGTGCTGCGGCAATGTCGGCTCCGTTGAAAAAGTCAATGATCAATTGAGTGTCAATGCCGCTTCAGAAGCGTCCCGCTTTTACACCGTCAAGGGCGGCGACACACTTTCGAAAATATCGAAAGAGATGTATGGAGACGCTAACAAATATGATGCAATTTTCGAGGCCAACAAGCCCATGCTGAAGAGCCCGGATCGCATCTATCCGGGCCAGGTTTTGCGCATTCCCCCGCTGGCTTGATCCGTTGGCTGTCTCCCACCTTCCGATTCACACGCTTACCGTCAGGGGTTAACTCATGTCAATTATCTGGGCCGTTCTCATTGGCTTTGTTGTCGGCATCATCGCCAAATTTTTGACCCCCGGCAAAGATCCGAGCGGGTTTTTCATCACGGCTGGCATCGGTATCGGCGGGTCGCTGGCTGCGACCTTTCTGGGCCGCTCGCTGGGCTGGTACGCGACGGGTGAAACCGCAGGTCTACTGGGGGCCTTGGTCGGTTCCATCATTTTGCTGCTGCTCTATCGCATGGTCAAACGTTGACGGCCCCGGGAGCAAAGCCGTCAGCCGCATTCGCAGAACACTATGAATGTGACGCGGCTCGGGCGACACCATTGCACGCTTGAGTTGCGGTCTTGACGGCCGCAGTCATCCCGGTACGATGTGTCCATGAAAAAATCCAAAAACGGCAAGCTCGGCACATTGGGCAAAAACGATTACTTTGACGAGATGGAGCCGCTGCAGCTTGAGCTCAATGACCTGGCGCGCTGGCTGGTGCACACCGGCAAGCGTTTGATGGTGGTGATCGAGGGGCGTGATACGGCTGGCAAGGGTGGCGTGATTTCGGCCATTGCTGACACCTTGAACCCGCGCCAGTGCCGCACCGTGGCGCTGGCCAGGCCCAGCGAGCGCGAGCAGTCACAGTGGTACTTTCAGCGCTACGTGCCGTATCTTCCTGCAGCGGGCGAAATTGCGCTGTTTGACCGCAGTTGGTACAACCGGGCGGGTGTAGAACGTGTCATGGGTTTTTGTACCGAACAGCAGACCAAAGAGGTAGTGCAACATTCGTTCTGTAATTTCCCCGACCACTGAAACTGACCCTGTTTGGAAGTTTCTGGTTTTGGGATTTTTTAA
>NZ_JAAFHA010000020.1 GCF_010365055.1 Rhodoferax sp. | reverse complement strand
AAATTTCGGCCGAAAAACTCGCCTAACTCGTTGATTTCATTTGCCCAGGGACCGCCAAGGAACGAAAAATGGGGTGGGAAGTGTCGACTTTAAGAGGTCAGGCCCCGTAGCCATTCGATTTCCTGCGGCTGCAACTCGCTTTTGCCATAGACGATGCGCACGTCGATCTTCAACCGATTCTTATCCGCCAGCAGTTCTTTCATGCGGTCGTTGAGCTTGAGGAATGGGCTAATCAAGATCAGACGGTCTGAGGCGCCCTTGATCAGCTCTTCAAGGAAATAGTTGGTCGCGCTGGTGTTTAGAAATTTAGCCATTTGAATAAATTTTCTTTGATGCGTTATCCGTTATTCATCGATACCCCAATGAGTTTATTAGGTGGACGAAATTAATTGGTTCCCGTAACAAAAATGTGTTGCATGTAGCATTGTTGGCAAAAGTATCTCCCAGTTCACGTTGGAACGAAGACTAGATGATTTTTGGACAGGTCGAAAATGGACGCAATCATTTCTTAACTTATAAATTAAGCTGGCAGCCTTTTTATTATCGAAGCCAGTTATTTTTGCCTCACTATCAAATGCCAATTTAAACTCATTGAGCAAATTCAAGGGCAAATTCTTAAGCAGTCCTTGCAAAGCTGCTTCTTCAACAGGCCTCCAACTCAAGACGTCTTCTACTATCTCACTTATTGCTTCGCTGGGTAAGCTTAACTTGAGCTTATTTTTCAGTTCATTTATTTTTGGGAAAGGGTACAAAAATTCGATAGAGCGATAAATTTCGAGAAAGGCATGATCCCACTTTCGTTCAGTAATTGCTCGTAAAACTAATTCGTATGGGAATATATCAACTTCTAGAGTGCAGACCACACGGGCAATTTCTAGCCCTGCTTGCGACCAATTTAGACTTTGCAATACTGAACATTTTGTTACTACAAAAAGACCAACTCTCTGTAATGCAGGCGCTAGACTAAAAAATGGCGATTTTGAATGAATTTTATAAATTGATATTTCTGGAAAATATTTTGTAACAATACTTAAGTCATACCCCATTCCTTTTTCAGAAATATTTTCAATTGGTATGAATATATTTTCTGCAAGTTCCAGTCCAGTGGTTTCGCTAATAATTGGATTTATATTCAACTCAACAATTGCGGCGCAAAACAGTCCTGTATTAATTTCGCAATATTCAAAATCACTTTCCAAAAGTTCTGGCTTTAGTCCAGAGCAGACAATGTAATGCTCATTGGCAAACACTGCGATGGCAAGCTGATAATGATCTCCAAACTGGAACATTTCATCTGTTTCAAACTTGACATCTTTGAGCCAGTTTTTTTCAATCTCATTGGTGTTCAGCCAGCGATTTAATCGCGGCTGCTCATGCTGCTGATCTTGTGGAAGAAGACGTCTAAGTTTTTCAAAAAACTGCGCGTTCAGCAATGTCATTTTGCGGGCCATAGTAAAACTGAGGCTATTTAGGTCAATAGGCTCGCCAGCATGGCTCCATGCTTACTAAATCTGCTCCCTCCTCTAATAGCACTTGGAAGGCATTCAAAAAGAATTCACGTTCTGAATTTCCTACTGATTGACTTGTCTTTATTCGCGATAGCGACTCACTTAGTGTTTGTAAACAAAGGAAATTTCCAAGTGCCTCGTCGTCAAGTACATCTAGTTTTTTTCTTAAATTCGTTAGCTTGACAATATTTGCTCTTAGTTTCTTTCTTTGCTCGGATTCTCCACGTACAACACCTGGCCTACCAAAAATATCTAAAGCCAACGCAGTCATAAATCCTACACATGCTGGTTGACTAGAAAATAAATCTTTGCCTGAAACAAAGCGTCCTTGATCGCCCTTCGCTCCTCTAAATTTATCAAATGCCATATCTAAGAAAACCAATTCCGTAAGAGCTTGGCAATAATCCCTTGTGAAGTCGTCCTTTGCAGCCGCTTCCATGAAGTCGAGTCTCGTGAACTCGTCCGCCAAGCGTTCGCGGATATCTATTTTTTCCTTCCGTGCACCAAAAACTAAAAATAGTTCAATCAAATCGTCGGCTTGAAATTGTCCACCCTTTGACCGACGTCGTGCTTGCGTAGTTTCCAGCACCTCTAAGGTCTTAATTGACGATTTCAGCTCGAGTACTAGCGATCTAAAGACGACCTCAATTTGTCTTCTTAAGTTCCAAGGTACTTGTCCTGTATTGAGTACAAGCATTCGATAAATCAAACTTCCTGTATCTTCTGCTATCCAAAACTCCACTCGGACCTTCCTATCTGGTGGAGGAGATTTTTCGTTAAATGCTTCGAAGAGTGCTGTTGTGCGTTGCATTCCATCAATTATGGATAGGCGGTCGGCTTCGGTGTTATCCAATATCTCCCGTTGAATTTTTTTGGTGGCGGATCGGAATTTCTTAAAAACAATTGGTGTGAGTACAACTCCAACAACCAATGGTGGAAGAACAGCACCTTGTTGTATGTCATCAACCATTCTTTTTCGAATTCGGATTGCTGAAGTTGTTTGTAACTTTTCCCGTTGGCCTGTAATTCCTCCGCGATTTAAATAGGCATCTTTAGCCATATCAAGGTATTCGCGAATGAGCATGGAAGTCATTACCGATAGACAATTTATTCTGCTGTCTTCTAGAACCTCAAAAGTAGATCTATTTTGCGTTGCCATATGAGTGAAATATTGAGTTATTTTCGACGGAAATTTGGTATCCAATTATTCGAGCTTGAAGAGAAACTTCATCGCCCCCACGAATCCTTCAACCCCACCGCCAAGTTAAACACCGGCTTCACCTTCGTGTGATCCACCCCGTCGGCCACAAAGTAGCCATGCCGTTCAAACTGAAACTTTTGGTCAGCGCGGGCGCTGGCCAGGGAGGGTTCCACAAACGCCGTCACCACTCTCAAGCTGTTCGGGTTGAGCGCTTCGATAAAGTCTTTACCGCCCGCGTCGGGCTGGGCTTCCAGAAACAGGCGGTCGTACAGGCGCACCTCAACCGTCAGGCCGTCGGCTACGGCGACCCAGGTGATGACGCCTTTGACCTTGACGGCGTCGCTGCCGGGGCTGCCGCTCTTGGTGTCGGGCACCAGCGTGGCGTGTACCTCGGTCACGCGGCCCTCTAGGTCTTTGCTGCAGCTGGTGCATTCGATGACGTGGCCGTATTTCAGGCGTACCTGGTTGCCCGGGAACAGTCTGAAAAAGCCTTTGGGCGGCGTCTCTTCAAAGTCCGTGCGGTCAATCCAAACCTCTTTGCCGATTTTGAAGCTGCGCTTGCCCAGCTCGGGGTGGTGCGGGTGAAGGGGGGCAGAGCAGTCGTCGAGCGTGCCCGCGCCCATGACGGCGTCCCAGTTGGTGAGCACCAACTTGACAGGGTCCAGCACGGCCATGGCGCGGGGGGCGCACACGTCCAGCGTTTCGCGCAGGCAGCCTTCCAAGGTGCTGTAGTCGATCCAGCTGTCGCTCTTGGTCACGCCGATGCGCTCGGTAAACAGTTGAATCGCCTCGGGCGTGTAGCCACGACGGCGCAGGCCGACGATGGTGGGCATGCGCGGGTCGTCCCAGCCCTTGACCTTGTGGTCGTACACCAGTTGCGCCAGCTTGCGCTTGCTGGTCACAACGTAGGTGAGGTTCAGGCGGGCAAATTCGTATTGCTTGGGCGGCGGGGCGCTGAGCAGGCCGCCTTCGGTCAGGCGCTCCATCAGCCAGTCGTAAAACGGGCGCTGGTCTTCAAATTCGAGCGTGCAGATGCTGTGGGTGATGTTCTCCAGCGCGTCTTCAATCGGGTGGGCAAAGGTGTACATCGGGTAGATGCACCATTTGTCGCCGGTGTTGTGGTGCGTGGCGCGCCGGATGCGGTAGATGGCGGGGTCGCGCAGGTTGATGTTCGGGCTGGCCATGTCGATCTTGGCGCGCAGCACCATGGCGCCGTCTTCGTGCCGGCCGTCGCGCATTTCGCGAAAGCGGGCCAGGTTCTGGGCCGGGGTGCGGGCGCGGAACGGGCTGTTGACACCGGGCTTGCCAAAGTCGCCCCGGTTGATGCGAATTTGCTCCACGGTTTGCTCGTCCACGTAGGCGTGGCCGGCTTCGATCAAATACTCGGCCGCGCGGTACATGAAGTCGAAGTAGTCGCTGGCCTGATAGGGGGGGGCGGTGGCCGAGCCGTTCCACTCAAAGCCCAGCCAGCGCACCGAGTTCATGATGGTGTTGACGTACTCCAGCTCTTCCTTTTCGGGGTTGGTGTCGTCAAAGCGCAGGTGGCACACGCCGCCATAGTCGCGCGCCAGGCCAAAGTTCAGGCAGATGCTCTTGGCGTGGCCGATGTGCAGGTAGCCATTGGGCTCGGGCGGAAAGCGGGTGCGGATCTTGGCCGGATCGGGCTGGCCTGCCGCGTGGTGGGCGGCGTCGCCGGGGCTGCCGCCCCATTGGCGCTGGGCGTAGGTGCCGGCGGCCAAATCATGCTCGATGATCTGGCGCAAAAAGTTGCTGGGTTTGACGGCCTCAGAAGCAGCGGTGGTGCCTTTGGTGGCGTGGGCCGGGGGTGTTGCAGGGGTGGGGGTGCTCATGCGAATGATTTTAGACTGCGCATTGCCCTGAAGTACCATCCTTGGTCCGGCGCGCTCCCTTACCAAACCCTATGAATACCAACGATTTTTCTGACACGGCCCCCGACACAGTTATCGACACTGTGCAACTTCGGCAGGGTGATCTGCAGGCTGCGGTGCAGGACGGCATCATTTCCAGCACGCAGGCGCAGCGCCTGTGGTCGCGCTGGTCGCCGGGTGCGGCGGCGGATGCGCTGGCGTCTGCACAGGGGTGGCGGGTCGGGCGCGCGGCGTCGGGCCCGGGCTTCAGCTTCACCAACACCTTGTATTACTTTGGCGGCATGGTGGCCATTGGCGCCATGACGCTGTTCATGACCTTGGGCTGGCAGTCTTTTGGCGCCTGGGGCCTGCTGGCGATCAGCCTGGGGTATCTGGCGGCCTGCCTGAAGGTGGCTGACCACCTGAAGACCCGCCAGCTACCCATTCCGGCCGGCATTCTGGCCACGTTGGCTGTGTGCCTGGTGCCCTTGATTGTGTGGTGTGTGCAGCAAGGGCTGGGGCTGTGGCCGCCGGGCGGACCGGAACGTTACTCGGCCTATCACACGCACATCAACTGGCGCTGGCTGACGCTCGAATTTGCCACGCTCATCGCCGGTGTGGTGATGCTGTGGCGCTACCGGTTGCCGTTCATGGTGATGCCAGTGGCGGTGACGATCTGGTACATGAGCATGGATGTGGCCAACGCCCTGATGCAAAACCAGGGCTTCAACTGGCAGTTCACGCGCGATGTGTCGCTGGTGTTTGGCCTGGCCACTTGTGCCGTGGCGGTGTGGGTGGACGTGCGCTGCCGTCAGGCGCAAGACCCGGCCTGGCGGCAGGACTATGCGTTTTGGCTGTACCTGTTTGGCGCCATCATGTTCTGGTGTGGTTTGAGTCTGCGTGATTCCAGTTCCGAGTTGGGCAAGTTCATTTATGCCCTGCTCAATGTGTTTTTGGTTTTTGTGGGTGCGGCCATTGGGCGGCGGGTGTTCACGGTACTGGGGGCGTTTGGCGTGGCCGGGTATCTGGGCTATTTGTCGCACCGGGTGTTCCAGGACAGTTTGATGTTTCCGTTTGCGCTGACGCTCCTGGGTCTGGGTTTGGTGGCCTTGGGCATCTGGTGGCAGCGCCACGAAGATCGCATTAACGCGCGCCTGAGCGCCTGGGTGCCGGCCGGCTTGCGCGCTTAAGGGGAGGAGGGCAGGGTCAGAAACTTCACTTCGAAAATATCGCTCGGCACCGGTTTGCTGAACAAAAAGCCCTGGATTTCGTCGCAGTTCAGCACCCGCAGCAGGCGCGATTGCTCTTCGGTTTCCACCCCCTCGGCCACCACCTTGAGCTTGAGCGCATGCGCCAAGCTGATGATGGTCGACACCAGCGCCAGACTTTCGGGCGCATCGGTCATTTCGATCACGAACGAGCGATCAATCTTCAGCGTGTTCACCGGGAATTTTGACAAGTAGCTGAGCGAGGAAAAGCCAGTGCCAAAGTCGTCAATGGCCAGGCTGACGCCCATGTCCCGGATCGCCTGCAGGCTGGCGATACTGCGCTGGACGTCCTCCATCAGCAGGCTTTCGGTGATCTCCAGCTCCAGCCCAGTGGCCGCCTGCGCGTCAATGCTGATGGCTTGTTTGACCTCGTCGATGAAGCCGCGATGGCGCAGTTGCAGCGGCGACACGTTCACCGCGATGCGCACGGCGGCCAGCCCCGCGCTGCGCCAGCGCAGCGCGTCATCGATGGCCTGGCGCAGTGCCCAGCGTCCCACGTCGTAGATCAAACCGGTTTCTTCGAGGATCGGGATGAAGCGGGCCGGTGGCACCAGGCCCGTGCGCGGATCGTTCCACCGAATCAGCGCCTCGGCGCCAGTCATCTTGCCGCTCACCAGGCTCACCTTGGGCTGGTAATGGAGCACGAATTCACCTTTGTCGAGCGCCTGGCGCAGCTGGTTTTCCAGCGTCAGCTTGCCGGCCACCATGTCCGTCATCTTCTGTGTGTAAAACAGGTAGCGCTCGCCGCTTGCCTTGGCCTTGTTGAGGGCGGCCTCGGCATTCTTGAATAAGGTGTCGGTGTCAGCGCCGTCGTGCGGGAACAGCGCTATGCCGACCTTGGCGGTGATGCGGAACACGGCGTCATTCAGGCGAAACGGCTGCTCCAGAAAAGCGGCCATCAATTTCTCAAGCGCCCGCGCCACGTCACCATCCTGCTTGACTTCCGGCAGCACCACGGCAAACAGATCCGCGCCGACGCGTGCCAACAGGTTGGCGTCGCCCACCTTGCTCGTCAGCCACTGCGCCACCAGTCGTAACAGCGCGTCGCCGGCCGGTCGGCCCAGGCTGTCGTTGATGTTTTTGAACCGCTCCAGGTCAATCAGAAACAAGGCAAGCTTGTTCCCGGCGCTGACAGCGCTGCGCATGGACTGCGCCACCCGTTCCAGAAAAAGACCGCGGTTGGCCAGCCCGGTGAGCACGTCGTAGTAGGCGAGGTAAGTAAGCCGCTCCTGCTTCTCAATGTTATCAATCCCGAACGCGACGTCGCCGGCCAATTCCGATAGCAGCTTCAACTCCTCTTCCTTGAAAAATTCAGTCTCGCTGGCGTACAGCGCGAGCACGCCCACCGCTTCGTCCGAGACAATCAAGGGGAACACGGCGATCGAGCAGACGCCGGCTTTGACGTATTGCGCGCTGAATAAGACCTGGGGGTCGTTTTGTGCAGCGTTGGACACGACGGCCTTCTTGTCCCGGATTGCCCGCGCGCTCATGGTTTTGGGCGCATCTTCGCTCGACGACAAGGTATTGCTAATGACAGTCATGAGCGCCTCATCCTTGCCCGCCGTTGCGACCGGGACGATCGTTGTCGAGCTGTGATGGACGATGGCGACCATGGCCATTCGAAAGCCGCCTGCCTCGACCGCAATCCGGCAGGCCTCCTTGAACAGCGTGTCACGGTCGCGCACGCGCACGATCAGCGTATTGATGCCGCTCAGCATGGCATAGACGCGGTTCAAGTGGGCGATCCTGTTTTCAGCCTCCTTGCGTTCGGTAATGTCCGAGGCGATGCCGGTCATGCGGACAAGCGTGCCGAATTCATCGCGAACTGGAAACCCCCTCACCTCGATCCAGCGAATCGGGCCATCCGGTCGTACGATCCGGAACTCCAATTCGAACGTGCCCGCTGCCATACCTTCCTTGAATTTCTGGTAGGTCGATGGCCGGTCATCCGTATGTATTTTCTCGATCCAGGCTTCTGAATTTGCGTAGAGACTCGCGCAGCTGAGACCCCAGATATCTTCGTAGGCTGGGCTCACATACAAGATGCGATCACCATCCGAATTCATGAGGAAGAACACGTCGCGGATGTTTTCCGCCATCTGCCGGAATCGGTTTTCGCTGTCGGTCAGCGCCTCTTGAGCGTGGCGATGGGCTGCGCGCATTTGCGTGTCTTTGAGTTCGCGTTTCAGCGCCGGAGCGAGCCGCGCCAGGCTCTTCTTCATCACGTAGTCGCTGGCGCCGGCCTTCATCGCATTCACGGCGGCTTCCTCGCCGATGGTGCCCGAAATGAGAATGAACGGAATGTCGAGACCGGTGGAGCGGAAAATTTCGAGCGCATCCAGGCCGGTGAAGCTCGGCATGCTGAAATCCGAGAGGATCGCGTCCCAGTGCTCCTGCGCCAGCGCGGTTTCCAGTGCCGCCGCTGTCTGGACGCGCCGGTGCGTCGGGTCAAACCCGCCGCGTTGGAGCACCCGCAGCGCCAGCTTGGTGTCGTCTTCGGAGTCCTCGACGATGAGGACTTTGATCGACTTGTTCATGCGGCGTTGCGCTCCGGCGGCGGTTGATTCGTCATCATCCAATAGATGCCAAGAACTCTCACCGCCTCCAGGAATTCGGCAAAGTTGACGGGCTTGCGCACGTAACTGTTCGCCCCCAGGGAGTAACTCTGGATCAGGTCCTGCTCCTCTTTGGATGACGTCATGACGACCACCGGAATGAGCCGGGTTTGCACGTCGGCGCGGATCGCCTTGAGTACGCCAAGGCCGTCAAGCTTGGGAAGTTTCAGGTCGAGAATGATCAGCGTCGGCAATGACTTGCTGGCGCGCTCGGCGTAGGCACCCCGCGCAAACAGGAAATCGAGCGCTTCAACGCCGTCCCGCGCCACGATGATCGGGTTCAGCATGTTGTTGCGTTTGAACGCGCGCAGGGTCAGCTTCACGTCGTCCGGATTGTCTTCAACCAGCAAGATTGTCTTGTTCATTTGATCCATTTCCAGACTCCTTCAAAGTGAAAAAGAATGTCGCACCTTCGCCTTCCTTCGCCTCGGCCCATAGTTTTCCGTCGTGCCGCCGGATGATCCGCTGGACGATCGCCAGACCGATTCCGGTGCCGGGGAAATCCTCAACGTGGTGCAGCCGCTGGAAGGCGCCGAAGAGATTGGTCGCGTGCGCCATGTCGAAACCGACGCCGTTGTCGGCGACGAAAAATATCGTTTTCGCGTCGCGTTCGAGGGCGCCAACGCGAATCACCGGGTTCCCGGACTTGCCGGTAAATTTCCAGGCGTTCTGGAGCAGGTTTTGCATGGCGATTCGCGTGAGCGCCAGGTCAGCGTGGACGCTCAAGCCAGGCTGAATTTCCCATTTTGTCGACCGATCGGGTTGCTCCCGGTCCAGCGCATCGGAGATGTCCCGCGCGATCGCGCTGATGTCGACCCGCGTCACGTTGAGCTCGGCCCGTGTCACCTGGGACAAGCGGAGCAAGTCGTCAATGAGGTTGCCCATGCGCTGGCTCGCCGCACGGATGCGCTGCAGGGCATCCTTGCCTTCGTCGTCCAGTTTGTCGCCGTAGTCCTCAATCAGCACCAGTGAGAAGCCGTCCATGCTGCGCAGCGGTCCGCGCAAATCGTGGGACACGGAATAGCTGAATGCTTCGAGTTCCTTGTTCAATGCCGCGAGATCCTGGTTGCTGCGCTCGACCTGCGAAAACGACGCCTGCAGTGACTGGGTCATGGCGCCGAAATTTCTGGATAGTTCACCGATCTCGTCGTTGGCGCGTATGTCAAGAACAAAATTCCAATTGCCCGCGCCCACCTGTCGCGTCGCCTGCTGAAGTTCGGCGATCGGCACCAGCACGCCGCGTCGCAAAAACCATGAGGCGGCCACAATGATGGACGCGATCAAGGTGAGTCCCGCGAGGATTGCAATCATCACCCGCCATTCGGCGTCCATGATGCGCTGCGTCGCAAGATCGGTCAGGCGCAGTGCGTCGGCGAAGTTCTCCTGCTGGTAGACCATCAGTTGGCTCAGCAGTTGCGCCTCATGTCGCTGACCTGCCTCGTCCAATGGGGCGTCCGCGCGGCCTGCAAGCTCTGCTGCGGTGATCTCGGTGAAGAGGCGCAGCCCTGCCGCCCTTTTTTCCCGCAAGGTGGCGAGGATTTTGCTTTGGGCGGGCTTGCGGAACCGGGCGTTTGCGATCAGCTGGTCGACGTGGTCTGACACCTCCATCCACTGCACCCGAGCCCGCTCATTGTGGTGTTGGTCGTACTCGAAGGTGAGCAGCCTCAGCTCGGTGACCCCATGTCCGATCTCAGTCGTCACGCGGCGCTGGCGATTCGCGTCCTCGACTTCCGAGTAGGTCCACCAGATCATCGCCGCAATAAGGGTAATGATCGCGAGCCCCGTGCCCGTGACAAACCGCTCTTTGGTGCCGATCTTCATGCGTGGGTCCGGCGCTAGGGCAACACGGCGACGCGTTTTGGCCAGACGGCCAGCAGCGATTGGAATTGCCGCGCGGCCAAGTCCGGACCGTGATCTGGGTTCAGTCCACGGCCGTGCTGAGCCTGTTCAGCCGCATGATTGGAAACGCCAAAATTTGGATTGCTCTTAGACATGTACTACATCCCTGTGAACAGTCTACGCGTGCTTGCCGTGACTTTCTGTGCGGTAGGAAACATAGTCATTTGTTACGTAACCGATTGTTAAATTGTTGGCGAAAGACTCAGTACGACAAGACATCGGGAACTTGTCCGCCAAGAAGGGCTATGTCCGCTTGACCTGGCGGAATGCCATGAATTTAAGGATCAGTTCAATCTTTCAAGTCGCGATGCCGCTGCGTTCCAGAAGATCGCTGACCAGTTCCAGCCGAACCAGCGGGTTGTCGAGTTCCATCAGGCGCTGTTTGTGCTCCAGCGGCATGGGCAGCAACTCACACCAGCGGTTGGCAACCCAGCCGCAGTCATCAAATTGATAGGGTGGTTGCACCGGCATTTGCGCCAGCGGCGCCCCGCGCGTGCGCAGGGTGTTGATGAGATTGTCCAAAGCCACGGCGACGACTTGCAGATCATCGGGTATTTTGACCACCAGGTCGTTGGCCAGCGGCGTGACGTTGGCAACCCACAAGCCGTGTTTCAACCGCTCTTGGTGGGTCATGCGAAAGCGCTGCAGGCCGGTGCAGCGAATCACCATCAAGCCCGGCTGGGGGATGGTGAACTCGGTGATTGTGGCCAAGGTGCCCACCGCATGAAACAGCTCCAGCGCAAAGCCGTCGCTGGTGGCTGCGCCTGCGTCGGCCTTGCGCACCTCGGCGCCCTGAGTCAGCGCGACCACGCCAAAAGGGGCGCCGGTCTTGTGGCATTTGCCGATCATGTCGAGATAACGCACTTCAAAAATTCGCAGCGGCAGCGTGCCGCCCGGATAGAGCACCGTCGAAAGTGGAAACAGGGGGAGGGAAAACAGAGCCAGGGATTCAGACATGTTCAGTGCCATGATTTGCGTTGCCAACATCATCCCACGAACTTGTCAGCGTTGCCGACCGTGTCCGCAGGTCATGCAGTGATAATCGCGGCTCTTTCAAGGAGTTCGCTTGGACATCGTATTGCTGATCAAAGCCGCCCTCATGGGCATCGTCGAGGGGCTGACGGAATTTCTGCCCATTTCATCCACCGGTCACCTGATTCTTGCAGGGTCGCTGCTGGACTTCACCGGCGAAAAGGCCAAGGTTTTCGAGATTGCGATCCAGACCGGCGCCATGTTCTCAGTCATGTGGGAATACCGCGAGCGCTTGCGCCGCACCGTGCTCGGGATCACGCATGACCCGGTGGCGCAGCGCTTCGCGCTCAATGTGCTGATCGCGTTCATGCCAGCGGTGGTGCTGGGTCTGAGTTTCGGGGCCGTCATCAAGGCCCACCTGTTTCGCCCGGTGCCGGTGGCGCTGGCCTTCATCGCGGGCGGGCTCATCATCCTCGCCGTGGAGCACCGCCATCGCCGTCTCTACGGGGCGCTGGACCTGGCGGGTAAGCGTCACGCCCGTGTCGAAACGGTGGATGAAATGAGTTACCTCGATGCGCTCAAGGTCGGGCTGCTGCAATGCCTGGCGCTGATTCCGGGCACCAGCCGCAGCGGGGCCACCATCATCGGCGGCCTGGTGCTGGGGCTGTCGCGCAAGGCCGCCACTGAATTCAGCTTCTACCTGGGGATTCCGACCCTGATGGGGGCGGGTGCCTATTCCGTGTGGAAGCAGCGCGAGCTGTTGCGCTGGGACGACTTGCCGATGTTCGCGGTGGGCACGGTGACGGCGTTTTTCGCTGCGCTGCTGTGCATTCGCTGGCTGATTCGCTACGTGTCTACCCACGACTTTGTGCCGTTTGCCTGGTACCGCATTGTTTTTGGCGTGGTGGTGCTGGCCACCGCCTGGAGCGGCGCGGTCACCTGGGCTGCTTAAGGGTTGGGCGATGGGGCCCAGGCCTGCTCAGGCCAGGCTTTGCAGGTTCAACAACGCCGCTTCAATCGCCGCCGCCGCGGCGATTGGCTTTTCCATGGGAAACAGGTGGCTGCCGTCGAGCATCATGATGCGGCCCTTGCATATTTTTTCCGTCATGGCCATGCCGACCTGTTTCATCTCGACCGAGTTGATGCCACCGATGAAGGCTACCGGGCATTTGACCGGATGGCGTTTGAGCAGGGCGTCCAGATTGTGCGGCAGGGTGTTGTAAATAGCAGTTTCGACCTCGCGATCAAAGCTTAATACGCGTTTCTTGTCGCTTCCGTGGCCCTCGTCGTGGGTGCCATGGGCGATGTAGTCCTGCAGCACCTGCGGATCCCACTTGGCAAACGCCTTCTTGCCGCGAAAGTGATCGAGCGCCGCCTGCTGGTTGGGCCAACTGTTGCGACGTTTGCGGCTGACGGCACCCGGCGAAAACGATCCGACGAGCGGTGTGTTTTTAATGACGCCCAGTGTGGTGGCGCGCCAGCCGCCCAAAATGGGTGCGTCCACCAGCAACACACCGCGCACCAGCTGGGGGGCTCGCGCGGCGGCCATCAGGCTGAGAAATCCACCGAGTGAATGACCGACCAGGAAAGCGGGCTCCGCCGTCTTGTCAACCTGCGCCTGCGTGAAGTCAACGAGTTGCTGGACCAGGTGCGGCCAGTTGTTGGTGACCGGGTACTGGGTGTTATGGCCAAATTTCTCGATCGCGTTGACCTTGAAACCGCGTGATCTGAGACTTTTGAACAAAACACCATAGGTGCTGGCGGCGAAACTGTTGGCGTGCGAGAAGATCATCAGATTAATTTTTCTTGGGGCGTTGTTATTTTTTTCAGAGCTTGGTTGCGGTCAGACTGCTGCATCAGCGGCACGTCAGTCTGTTCTCCGTTCCACATCGGGTCTTCAATGCTGTCAAACACCTCGCGCAGTTTTTTCCCCCAGCTGTTGTGCATCATTCTGAAATAGGGGTTGTCTTCATCGATGCACACCACCTTGTCGGTCTGGAATTGGTTGGCTTCATAGACCACCAGGTCCAGCGGCAAACCCACCGACAAATTCGACTTGAGCGTGGAGTCCATGGACACCAGGGCGCACTTGGCGGCCTCGTCCAGCGGCGTATGGGGCGTGATGACCCGGTCCAGCACCGGCTTGCCGTATTTGGACTCGCCGGCCTGAAAGTAGGGTGTCTCGGGCGTGGCTTCAATGAAGTTGCCGGCCGAATAGACCTGAAACAGGCGCATGCCTTCACCCTTGATTTGCCCGCCAAAAATCAGCGACACATTGAAGTCAACGCCCGTCTGCTTGAGCGCAATCGCATCGCGTTCATACACATGTCGAATGGTTGCGCCCAGCACGCGCGCGGCATCAAACATGCTTTTGGCGTTCCAGATGGTGATGGGCTCACTTTCGGCATGCTCCTTGAGTTGCTCCACCTGAAGAATTTCGCGCACTGACTGCGAAATGCTCAGGTTGCCGGCGGACAGCAGCACCATGAAGCGGTCGTCCGGCCGCTCGTAGACGATCATTTTGCGAAAGGTGTTGATCTGATCCAAGCCGGCGTTGGTGCGCGAGTCGGACAGAAAAACCAGCCCGGCGTTGAGTTTGATGGCGACGCAATAGGTCATGGTGTCAGCGTGAATGGCATGAATAAAACGAGAGTGTAGGGCGAGGCAGCGCCGTCTGGTCCCGTGAAGTCGGTCACGTCGTGCCAGACGCCAACTTCTTCAGTTGGTACAGCGCCTCCAGCGCCTCGCGCGGGCTCAAGTTATCAGGATTCAACGCGGCAACGGCGGCATCCAAGGCGCTGGCAGCTGCTGTTTCCGTCACCAGCGGCGCGGCGAACAAGTCCACCTGGGCCTGATTTTGGGTGGCTTGTGATTCCAGCGCGGCCAGGGTCTGGCGCGCCTGATTCACCACCGTCGCCGGCATACCGGCCAGCCGTGCGACCTGGATGCCATAGCTCTTGCTGGCAGGGCCCGGCTGAATTTCGTGCAAAAACACGATGTCACGGCCCGCCTCGGCCGCGCTCACATGCACGTTGATGGCGCCGTGGTGCTGGGCCGGGAACTCGGTCAGCTCAAAGTAGTGGGTGGCAAACAGCGTGTAGGCCTGCGTTTTGTCGTGCAACTGGGTGGCAATGGCGCTGGCCAAGGCCAGGCCGTCAAAAGTGCTGGTGCCCCGGCCAATCTCGTCCATCAGCACCAGTGAGTTGGGCGTGGCGGCATGCAGTATCTGCGCAGCTTCCAGCATCTCGAGCATGAAGGTGGACTGGGCGTTGGCCAGGTCGTCGGCGGCGCCGATGCGAGTGTGGATGGCGTCGATCGGTCCCAATCGGCAGGCGCTGGCGGGCACGTAGCTGCCCATGCTGGCGAGCAGCACGATGACGGCGATCTGGCGCATGTAGGTCGACTTGCCGCCCATGTTGGGGCCAGTGATGATTTGCATGCGCTGCTTCGGGCCCATGTGCGTGTCATTGGCGATGAAGGCACCACTGGTGGTCTCGGCCAGGCGGGCCTGCACCACCGGATGACGACCCTGCGTAATGTCCAGACACGGTTCCTTGACGAACTGCGGGGCGCACCAGTCCAGCGTGAGGGCGCGCTCGGTCAGCGCGCACAGCGCGTCCAACGTGGCCAGGGCGCGGGCCACCCGCGTGAGGGCGGGCACAAACACTTGCAGCTGGTCCAGCACCTGCTCGTACAGCCATTTTTCACGCGCCAGCGCGCGCTCCTGCGCGCTCAGGGCCTTGTCCTCAAACGCTTTCAGTTCGGGGGTGATGAAGCGCTCGGCGTTTTTCAGCGTCTGGCGGCGCCGGTAGTCGTCGGGCACTTTGTCGACTTGCCCTTGCGTGACCTCAATGAAGAAACCGTGCACCTTGTTGAACTGCACGCGCAAGTTCGCAATGCCGGTGCGGGCTTTCTCGCGCACTTCCAAGTCGAGCAAGAAGCCGTCGCAATTGGTTTGAATGGCGCGCAGTTCGTCCAGCTCTGCGTCAAAGCCGCTGGCGACCACGCCGCCATCGCGCACCAGCACGGCGGGCTCGGGGTCAATGGCACGGGCCAACAAGGCCGCACAAGCGTCGGGTGCCTGTAAATGGCCTGAAATTTGAGACAAATAGGCCTCTAGCCCTCGTGTAGTATGGTTTAGTAGCTCTGTTTTTTGCAGTGTCAGCTGGAGTGCGACGAGCTCCCTGGGGCGCACCTGGCGCAGCGCGATGCGGGCGGTGATGCGCTCCACGTCGGTGCTGCCCTTGAGTTGTTCGCGCAGCTGGCGCCAGACGCCCGCACGCGACGTGAGTGCGTCACCGCCTTGCAGGGCGGCGATAGCGTTCAACCGTTGCTGCGCTTCGCCACGGTCGCGCCGGGGTTCAAGCAACCAGTTTTTCAGTAGGCGACTGCCCATGCCGGTCATGCAGGTGTCCAGCAGAGAAAAAAGCGTGGGTTGCTCTTCGCCGCGCAGGGTCTGCGTCAGCTCCAGGTTGCGCCGGGTGGTGGGTGGCAGGTCGATCAACTCGTCGCTGCGTTGCACGCGCACGCTCTGGATGTGGGTCAGCGCCCGGCCTTGCGTGTGCTCTGCATAAGCCAGGAGGGCGGCGGCGGCGGCGTGGGCCTGCGGCAGATCTTGCGCCTGCCAAGGTGCCAGGCTGGCGGCCTGCAGCTGCGCCAGCAGCTTTTGTTCGCCGAGTTTTGTGTCAAATTGCCAGTCGGGCCGCACACTGACCGACACCGCGCCCGAGACCAGCGCGCTACGCAGGCGCGCCTCAAAGGCGGGCGTCGCACCGGCGCTGAAAATGACCTCGCCGGGTGCGATGCGCAGCACCCACTGCGCCAGGTCGTCCGCCGCGCATTCGGCCAAGTGCACTTCGCCCTGCGTCACGCTGAGCCAGGCCAGGCCACAAGTGTTGCGCGGACCCTGCTGCACCGCCAGCAGCATCGACTCGGATTTGTCGCTCAGCAGTTCCAGGTCGGTCAGCGTGCCCGGGGTGACGACGCGCACCACCTTGCGCTCCACCGGGCCTTTGCCGGTGACCTCGCCGATCTGTTCGCAAATCGCCACCGATTCGCCCAATTTGATGAGTCGGGCCAGATAGGTTTCCAGGGAATGAAACGGCACCCCGGCCATGACCACGGGTTCTCCGGCGCTCTGGCCGCGCTGCGTGAGGGTGATGTTGAGCAGGCGCGCGGCCTTTTCAGCGTCGGCAAAAAACAGCTCGTAGAAGTCGCCCATGCGGTACAGCAACAGCGTGTCGGGGTAGTCTGCTTTGAGGCCTAAATACTGGGCCATCATGGGGGAATGTTGCTTTGCGGTTTCTGTCATCCGAACAAGTCTATCAACATTGGCTGATCCCGCCCCCCGGATGCCAGCCTGCATGGCAGCTTCACAGCCATTCAAAAAGGCAGCGCCGCTGCCTTCACCGCCGACGACCAAAAGTCTCAGCGATTTGACACCCTGGCCTCAGCCATCCAGTTCGGCGTAGTGTCGGAAGATGCCCTCCTCGTTGAAGGGAATTCGGCGTTCGCTGCGCACGTAAGCCGCTACGCGGTGATGTTGTGAAACACGCTCGTGCAGGCCCAACACCAGCGGCGTTTTCATCAGGACCCGCTGCGTTGCCTTGGGGAAAGCATAGCGCAGGCCTGCCACCAGCTGGAACAGCGACAGGTCGGCATAGCTCAATCGCGCGCCCACCAGATGCTTGTCGCCTTTGGGGTTGCGCGCCAGCACGGTCTCCAGCCAGCCAAGAAACTTTGGAATGCGTTGGGTGCGAAACTCCTTTGCGGCCCGGGCCGCTTCCCTCTTCTGGTCTTCGTAATACAGACCAGCGCCCACCGGGTGGTGCGTGTTGTGCGCCTCGTCCACCGCATCGGCGATGGTGAGCTGGATCTGATGCGTCCACACGCGGTCGGCCTCGCTGGTGGCTACCAGCTTGAGGCGCGGTCCTAGGTACAGCAGGATGGCGGCGGTCTGGCCGATCATCCGCTTGCCGTCCACCAGCACCGGGCAGGCAAACGGCGGCCGCGCGACGGACTCATCTTGCAGGCAGTGGAACAAGGCGGGCAGGCCCTGGCCGTTTGAGGCGTCCCCACGGGCGACATCGACATAAGAGGCGCCGGCCGCTTCAAGCGCAAGGCGGACAAATTCGCCGCGCCCCTGGATGCTGGGCCAGTAGTGGAGTTGGTAAACCATAGGTCGTCTAGAGTGCGACAGCGCCCCCTTTAACGCGTGATGACCACCAGCACGCTACAGGAGGCGTGTTCGATCAGGGCCTTGGAGACGGAGCCCCGCCACCAGCGTGCTGCCCACCCGTCCAAATGCTTGTGACCCACCACGATCAGGTCGGCCTCGATCCGACGGGCGCAACGCGCAATCTCAGTCACGGCATCCCCGACGACCACTTCGCCGCGGGCGGCCAGCCCGGCATCAGCCAGCTTGCGCACACCTGCGTCGAGAATCGCCTGATAGCGGCCTTTCTCGCCTTCCTGAAGCGACTCGTCATACACACCGCTCTCGGGGCCGATGACGGTCAGGGTCAGCGGCATCACCGCAATAAGAGTCAACTCAGACTGGCTCCACTGCGCGATGTCATGGCAATCGAGCAGGGCCTGTTGCCCCGGGGCAGAGCCGTCGTAAGCCAGCAAGATTCGTTTGTACATGCCACCCCTCCAAGCCCTCGTGCGGGCAGTTATTCCAGGGTAAATCCGATCTTCAGGGAAACCTGCCAGTGCGCCACCTTGCCATCCACCACATGGCCCCGGGTTTCGGTGATGGTGAACCACTGGATGTTCCTCACCGTCTCATGCGCCTTGGCGATAGCGTTGCTCACGGCATCTTCAATACCGACGCCGGAAGAACCGGTCAGTTCAAGCGTCTTGTAGACATGGTTGCTCATCGTATTGCTCCCAAGAGTTAATCAATCCACGCCATGTAATCCTACGCGGTTTGCGCTGCAACTACAAACACAAATTCGACACCTGATGAGGACGCTCGTTGAGTGAGGGGCGCAGGCCAATATTGCCGCGTGGCAGCCGGCCTTTGGACTTGCCTTTAGGTGGATTATTTTGTGAAGCGTCAAAGTCTGCACGCGTAAACTGCTGTACCAAACTGCACACCACCCGCACCAGACTGCCACATGGCCCGTCACTACCACGTTTACGTCATTGAACTGTCGAAGGACGTTCTGAATGAAAGCCGGTTCAAAAAAGGCAATCCTGATTACTTGACCGGAAAGCAGTGCGTTTATGTCGGCATGACCGGCCTGGACCCTGACGTGACGGGCGGATATGGCCGCAGGAACTAACAGCTGTCATGCCAACATCGAACTGTATGCTCGCGTCAGAAGATCGGAGTTCACATGTACTTTCGCATTGCCGCCGATGGCGTACTTCTGCTCCACCTGTCATTCATCTTGTTTGCCATTTTCGGTGGGGCGCTCGCTGCGCGGTGGCGCTGGATTCCACTTGTTCATCTTCCCGTGGCTGCTTGGGCATTCTTCGTGGAGATGACGGGTCGCATATGCCCTCTCACCTATCTCGAGAACGATCTTCGCGTCAGAGCCGGTGATTCGGGCTACGCGGAAAGCTTTGTCGAGCACTACCTGCTCGGCATCATTTATCCTGCTGGCCTGAACCGAGAGGTTCAGTTCGTGCTTGCTGCCACTGTCGTTGTGGTCAACATCGCAATCTATGCTTGGTCAGCCAGTCATTGGCGTAAGCAACAAAGACGTGCCCAAGCTCGCACCAGGTGACAAGCGCTGGTCTGATGGGCTCCACTGCCATCCAGCGCTCTGGTAAACCATCGTATCTCCGACTCAAGCCTGCGCCATCGACTCTGCCTGGATCGCGGTCAGTGCGATGGTAAAGACGATGTCATCGACCCGTGCGCCGCGAGACAAATCATTCACCGGCTTGCGCAGGCCCTGCAGCATGGGGCCAACTGACACGACGTTGGCCGAGCGTTGAACCGCCTTGTAGGTGGTGTTGCCCGTATTCAGGTCGGGGAAGATGAAAACCGTTGCCTGCCCCGCGACCGTACTGCCCGGCGCCTTCTGCTCGCCGACCTCACGCACGGCGGCCGCGTCGTACTGCATCGGGCCGTCGATGACCAACTCCGGCCAGCGGGCCTTGGCCAGCGCCGTGGCAGCGCGGACCTTCTCAACATCGTCACCCGATCCGGATTCTCCGGTGCTGTAGCTGATCATTGCGACTTTGGGTTCGATGCCGAAGGCCAGTGCGCTGTCGGCGCTCTGCTTGGCAATGTCGGCCAGCTCTTGCGCCGTTGGATTTGGGTTAATCGCGCAGTCGGCGTAAACCAGCACCTGCTCGGGCATCAACATGAAGAAGCAGGATGACACGATCGATGAACCCGGCGCCGTCTTGATCAACTGAAGCGCGGGGCGCACCGTGCTGGCCGTGGTGTGCACCGCGCCGCTGACCAGGCCATCGACTTCGTCGACCGCCAGCATCATGGTACCGAGCACGACGGTGTCTTCCAGCGCTGCACGGGCTTGCACCGGCGTCACTCCCTTGCTCTTGCGCAGCTCCACCAACGGTGCCACGTAGCGTTCGACAATCAGACCGGGTTCCAATATCTCAAGTCCCTTTGGCAACTCGATACCCAGCGCGTCAGCCACCGACTCGATCACCTTGCGTTTGCCCAGCAGCACGCAGCGCGCGATGCCTTTTTCGGTGCAGATGACGGCGGCGCGGATCGTGCGGGGTTCGTCACCTTCGGGCAGGACGATGCGCTTGTTGGCGGCCCGCGCCTTTTGAATCAGCTGATGGCGAAAGGCCGGCGGCGACATGCGCGTTGGCGCGGCACGCTCCAATCCCGAACAAATAACATCCCCATGCAGCTGTTCAGCCACACTGTCAATCACGGTGTCCATCCGGGCCAGATCGTCCTGCGGCACCGCCAGTGGCAAGCGGCTGATGCGGGCCGCGGTCTCATAACTGTCGCCATGGGTGCGCAGCACCGGCAGGCCGCTGTGCAAGGCGAGCGCGGCAAAGCGTTCGATCCGCGGGCTGATGAAGCTGTGGTGCGTCAGCATCAGGCCGGCCAGCTCCACCCCGTTGCTGGCCGCCAGTGCCGTGGCCAGGATCACGTCGTCGCGGTCACCCGCACTGACCACCAGGGTGCCGGGTTTGAGGCGCGGCACGACTTCGGCCACCGAACGTGCGCAAAGAACGGTTTCCAGCATGCGCCGGGTCGCGATCTCGCCCTCAATCATCACCTCAGCGCCCATGTGGCGGGCCACGTCAATCATGCGCGGCGCCGACAGCGCAGGATTCTCTTTGACCACCCCCCAGATGGGCACGTTGTCCAATTGCTGGGCGGCCGCGGCTTCATCAAAATCTGCGGCTGCCCGGTTGAAGATGACGCCCACCACATTGCGACCGACAATGCGGATCTGGGCAATCAGGTAGTTGGTTTCGGCGATACCGTGCGCGTTCGCGGCGCTGGCCACCAGGACCACATCCGCCTGCAGGCTGCGGGCGATGTGGCCTGACAGGCGTGGCAGGAAAACCCGGCTCGGATCCGCATGGACGCCTTCGACCACCAGCACATCGGCCTCCTGGGTGCAGGACGAGGCCAGGCTGACAATGTCTTCGAGCAGTTCATCGCTCTGGCCGCTGGTCACGCGTTTGGTCACCAGACTCATGGGCAAGGGATCGGGCGTGTTCTGCAGGTGGCAGATGCTGCGTGCGAACAGCACCGACGCTTCGGTCTCGGGCGTGCCTTTGGTGATGGGTTTGACAAACGCCACCTTGAGTCCGCGTCGCTGCAATGCCCGCAAGAGACCGAGTGAAACCGAGGTAAGGCCGACGTTGGGCTGTGTCGGCGCCAGGAAATACGTACGCATAGGGGAGACTCCGCTGGTGATCATCAACCCCTCCTGGTGAACTGGAGGAGGATTTGTGCGCTGCAATCATAATTGCTAAATTAAGGGGTTTACCCTATTGACTTGTTAAAAACATGTCATAGCGTTTTGATGACGTGGCCTTGGGTCAATTGGAAAGCATTTCGCCAATGAGGCACAGCCGAACGAGTCCGGCGCCAGGGTTCCAGGAGCGCCACTCGGGACAGGATAGAGACGTCGCAGCCTTCAGTCATGCGCGAAGAACACGTGGTCAAGGAATTCAGCTTTGAGCCACCAGTTGCGGCCCGCGCTTCCAAATCGCTTGTTGACGGCGCCCGCTTGGCTTTGCAGCGGCTGATCGACATTGCCCGCAGCGTCGCGTTGAGCGATGTTGCCAGTGCCCTCAGGCACAACGACGGTGATGTGCCCAGGACGGCCCTCGGCAGCGCGGTCAGCGCAGATGATGCCAATCCCGCCGCCGTTTGCCGTGCCCTGAAGTGCCGTTGCGTCTGACACGCGGCGCCAACCGAACATCGTGCCGTAGTCGATCAGCCAACGGTACAGGTCGTCGGCCCGCATCTCGCGCACTGTGTCTGCGTAGGCCGCGGTGACGGCCTGGCCCGCAGCCATCCTCGCGATGGCCGGGCCGGTCCACCACACGCGCGGCAGGTAAGCCGCCGCAAGATAGCAGTGGTCGACCGCGTAGACGTTGCAGAAGGTCAAGCCGTCCCGGCGCGCATAGCGAGCGCTGTGTTCAACGTCCAGCCAATCACCAATCATGGCGAGCTGTTGTGCTCGCAAGGTCGCTACAGCATTCGGATCACGGGTCGGCCGGCCGACTTCGCCCATTGGAGAAGCCAAGCCGCCGGTCGATTGGCGCGTGGCCGAGCGGTTGTCTTCCTTCCAATGCACCGCCGGGATTTGCGGGCTCTGCGCCGGCGCTGGCGGCGGCCCAGAGACGGCTTCGAGGAAACTCGCGTTCACGTGGCCAATGAAGGTGGCGCCATTCAGGACCACCCGCACCCGCACCCACCCAGGCACCGACACGCCGAGCACCCGCAACAGCGTCCCATGGGGCAAGGTCGCGAGCGGCGTGTTGGCGTCGGCGGTCGGCACAAAGCGCAGGTTCAGCTGGGTCGCACTGACTCTCATCAGTTCGCCTTCGCCTGCCTTCACTTCAAAACCGGCTGGCTGGAACTGGCCGAATGCCGGTTTCGCGGTACAACGCTGCCAGCCGTTGCCAATACTGCAAAGGTCCTGGTTGGTGACGAATTGTTTGATATCCCAGGCCGTATACGTTTTTGATTCGGCCCATCCGGTCGCTTCGGCGAGCCAGGTGAACTCCACCAGGCCGGCTTTCTTCAGCAGTCGGCACGTCAGACCCGACCCATAGACGCCCAGCCTGTAGTGTGAAACCCCGCCAGACGCCGCGTCCAGCGCAGCGCGCACGCCCTTGAAATACGGCAGCACGAACGTTTTGATCTGCGCTGCGTTGAAATCGACATCGACCGCGAAGTAGATCGCGCTGCTGGCGGGCTGGCCGATCTGCCCGGCACTGGCAAAGGCGCTGGCCCCATCAAGCTGGCCGCGTGCCAGATTGAAATCTTCGGTGAGCCGGGCACGGTCCTGGTAGACGACAGCCATCTGCAACCCCGCGCGCGCCATCTCCGCGGCCTCTTTCGGGCGAAGTTGCTTCTCCGGCTGCTTGGTGGTACGAGAGTAGTAACGGATCACAAAAGCCTTGCCAGCCGCCACCAAGCTGGTGGCCGAGCTTTCGCACAGGCGGTTGGTGGAAATTCCCTCAAGCATGTTGCCTCCCTCATTGAGCGCAGCAGTGGCGCGTGAAATGGTCAATTTTGAAAAGGTACCGGATGGCAGGAGAGAGCGTAGTCAATCGCGTCAACCACGGCAAGTGTTGAATTTCTCTTTTGGCGCCAGGAAGCAGTGTTCTCAAATACCTGTGGTCGAATTGATCCACGCTTCTGGAAGCCACTGCCAAACTCGAGACTCCAACCATGGATCCCCGCCGGTCAGAATCGCCATGCCCACGGCACCGAGCAGCAAAGCAAAGCCATGGCGGACGCCGTCAATCGTTGCTTTCACGCACATAGGCGGGCGGGCCCAAGAGCACCTGCAACTTGGCAGATAAATTTATCAAAGAAAACTGTAATAAACAGGGTTGGCGCCACGACTAAAACGGTAGCTCGTCAACATCGGAAGTGCCCCATGTCGAAAACCATTCTCATTGCCCGCCCAGCCCTGGAGCGAATCGCCAAACAGGCGGCCCCGCTATGCAGTGTCGTCCTGGGGCCGATGGTCGGCTGAGGGAGAATGGGCCTGGCGCTGGAAAGACGGGATTGATCGCGGCTTCATCCGACGACTCCGCGCAGCAGCCCCTGAAGAACAAGATGCACCTGTTTCGGAGAAGACAAGATGACCTGGCTCAAACAACTGGACGGATGGATCGGCAAGTCACCCGACGACGCCAGGGTTGCGGTGGACAACCTGGCAAGTCACTTGTTGGCCAGCCTGCTCATCATGGCCTGGTTTGTTGAAGCCCGGGACCCCTACACCGGTGGCCATCTGTGGCGCGTTTCGCGTTATTCACGGCTGTTGGCCGAGCATGCGAAGCTCGGCAATGCCGAGGCAGCCCGCATTGGCTTGGGCGGTTTTCTTCATGACCTGGGCAAGATCGGCACGCCGGACGCCATCCTGCGCAAGCCCGAGCGCTTGACCGAAGCCGAGTACGCCATCATCAAAACGCATCCGGATACCGGCTTTCGAATGCTGTCAGGGCATCCCTTGGCGGCGCTGGTGCAGGATGCCGTGCGGCTGCACCATGAACGCCCGGACGGACTCGGTTACCCCTTGCGCCTGCACGGCGAGTCGATACCCGAAGTCGCCCGAATTGTGGGCATCTGTGACGCCTTCGATGCGATGACGAGCACCAGGCCTTATCGCCTGGGGATGCCGCGTGACAAGGCGTTAAAAATTTTGAGTGCCGAAAAGGGCACCCAGTTCGATACGCGTTTTACGGACATGTTCATTGCCTTGGGCCAGACCGGCGAGCTCGATCACGTCATGGGGCACAGCGACGATGGCATTGCGCTGCAGACCTGCCCGATGTGCGGACCCACGCTGGTCTTGCGCAAAGACCATCAGGAAGGCCAGCACATTTACTGTCGCGGCTGCACCGGTGAGTTTGCATTGAAGGGCGTTGACCATGCGTTGGTCGCAACCCCGACCGGAAATCACGGCCAGCCGGCCGACCTGGAACCCGAGGCGGACACCGAACTGATCCAGCGAACCGTGAGTGCCGCAGTGCAAGCCTTGCCCGCCAGCGAATTGATGGCTTTGGCAAGCAGCGCGAACCGGCGTCCCTGATGCGCGCGCCAGAACCCCATGACACCCAAACGCTGCAGACCTCGCCGCTGGCTGACACCGCTTATCTGAATGACTTGCGTCGCCAGATGCTCAAGTTTGCGACGCTGCAGCTCTCCAACAGCCATCTGGCCGAAGACGCCGTGCAGGAAGCGCTGATTGGCGCCCTGAAAAACGCCAAGTCATTCGCCGGTCGCGCTGCCCTGAAGACCTGGGTTTTTGCCATTCTGAAAAACAAGATTGCGGACGCGCTGCGCCAGAAGTTGCGCATGCTGGAAGCCAGCAGCCTGTTGCACGAGGATGAGGAGAAAGAAGACTTTTCAGAACTCTTCAATCAAAGAGGCCATTGGCAGCGCGACGAACGTCCTGCCACGTGGGGTAATCCGCAAGATTGCCTGCGTCAGAGCCAGTTCTGGAAAGTGTTCGAGGTCTGTCTGGAAGGCTTACCCGGCAATCAAGCCAGGGTGTTCATGATGAAAGAGTTTGTCGAGTTGGATGCGCATGAAATTTGCACCACGGTGGGCATCACCGTCACCAATCTCAATGTGATGTTGCACCGCTCCCGCCTGCGCCTGCGCGAGTGCCTGGAGAACAATTGGTTTACCCAAGGAGAACGCCCATGATGAGTTGTATGCAAGCGACACGCTTGATCTCGGAGGCCCAAGAACGCGACTTGTCATTGCCGGAAAAACTTTCCGTGAAGGTGCACGTCATGATTTGCACGGGATGCAAGAATTTCAGCCTGCAAGTGCCCTTTATCGGCCAGGCCATGCGTGCTTACGCGAACGGCAAAGACGAAGAAAGCAAGATTTGATCCCGATCTCATGACAAATTTGGCTGTAGCCCGCGTGGCGTATGCTCCATATGCTATCAATTTTATATAAGTTTCAGGGTGATTTTCAATGCGTTACGAATTCACCCTTTCAAGGCATTCGCGATCCGTCACTGCGCGATGCTCCGATTCACGCTATAAACGCAGGCCATGCGCCGGGACCCTGCCATGCGGAAAAATTCCGCGCTGGCGCCACTCGTCCTCCCCCTGAACCTCACCCGAAAGGCTTTGATATGAACACCTTGTTATCGCGTCGCTGGCTGATTCGCTGCAGCTCCCTGTGGCTGCTGGTGGCGGCCCCAGTCTTTGCACAAACGGCCGTTCGCGTGGCGTCAAAGATTGACACCGAGGGCTCCTTGCTGGGCAACATGATGATTCAGGTGCTGGAAGCCAACGGCATCAAGACCGAAAACAAGGTGCAGCTCGGCGCCACCAAGATCGTGCGCGGCGCCATCACCGCAGGCGAGATTGACCTGTATCCGGAGTACACGGGCAATGGAGCGTTCTTCTTTTCCGATGAAAAAAGCCCGGCCTGGAAGAATGCCAGCGCCGGCTACGAACGGGTGAAGAAGCTCGATGCCGACCAAAACCAGATCATCTGGCTGGAGCCGGCCCCGGCCAACAACACCTGGGCGATTGCGCTGCGCCAGGATGTGGCGACCAGTAACAAAGTCAAGTCGCTCGCCGATCTGGGGCCGTGGCTGGCCAAAGGCGGCCAGTTCAAGCTGGCCGCTTCTGCCGAATTCGTCGAGCGCACTGACGCCTTGCCCGCGTTCCAGAGTGCCTATAACTTCAAGCTGACGCAAGACCAGCTCTTGATATTGGCCGGCGGCGACACCACCGTGACCATCAAGGCCGCCGCGCAGCAGACCTCGGGCGTCAACGCCGCCATGGCCTATGGCACCGACGGCGCCATTGCCGCTTTGGGACTGGTGGTACTTGACGACCCCAAAGGCATTCAGCCAATCTACGCGCCCGCACCGCTGATCCGGGCTGAAACGCTGGCACGTTATCCGAAGATCAAGGACCTGCTCGCACCGGTTTTCAAGACACTGGACGGCCCGACGCTGCAAGCCCTCAATGCAAAAATTGCGGTGGAAGGACAAGACGCCAAAAAGGTGTCCGCTGATTACTTGAGGAGCAAGGGCTTCATCAAGTGACACGCTGCGGCGTTGCAGCGCTGTAAAGCCAGTCGGTTAATGGGACTGGTCAAAAACCGCGTAGTGGCCGTGTTGGTCCTGTCTGGCCTTGTTGCGGCGCTGGGTTTGCCATTTTTAACCCACGCGCCGAATCGACTGGTCTCTGGTGTCGGCATATCGCTGGTGCAACTCATCAGCGACACGGCGGCCCGCCCCATCGGCTCCTGGCTGGCTTGGTCGACCCTACTGCCCGCCCTGTTGCTGGTGGCGGCCGTCTTCATGCACCCGGCACCCCGCACGCAAACAGCGGTTTACGTCGCGGCCACGCTTCTTTTGACGGGCCTGGCCGCTCTGGCGGCGCAGCACGCCACCCAACTGGCCGACCAGTCGGGCGCGATCGCCCGCACCTCTCTGGGCGCTGCCTTCTGGCTGCTGGCGGCGTTCAGCTGGCTGGCGGCGACCGACGCGATGCAGCGGCTGGCATTGAGGCCGGGCTGGCGCCTGATGGGCGCGGGCGCCGTCATCGTGCCTCTCGGACTCATGCTGGCGGGCGGGGCGTTCAAGGATCTGTCGCTGCTCAAGGAGTATGCCAACCGCCAGGATGTTTTCAGTGCGGCGCTGGGGCAGCATGTGCAGATCGTGCTGGCCAGCCTGCTGCCGGCGCTGCTGATGGGCGTGCCGCTGGGTCTGGCGTCCAACCGGTCGCTGTCCCTGCGAGCGCCCCTGTTTGCGGTGCTCAACGTGATTCAAACGGTGCCGTCGATTGCGCTGTTTGCCTTGTTGATGGCGCCGCTGGCGCTGCTGGCAGCCAGCGTGCCGGTGCTGGCGCAACTGGGCATCAAGGGCATCGGCCTGGCCCCGGCCGTGATTGCCCTGACGTTGTACGCCCTGCTGCCGGTTGTTCGCAGCACCGCCGCCGGGCTGAGCCAGGTGCCGCAGCCGGTGATTGAGGCGGCGCAGGGCATGGGTTTGACGGCGCGACAGGTCTTTTGGCGCGTCGAGCTGCCGCTGGCCTTGCCGGTCTTTCTCGCGGGGCTGCGCGTGGCCACGGTCCAGACCATCGGCATGGCGGTGGTCGCCGCCTTGATCGGCGCGGGTGGCTTTGGCGCCATCGTGTTTCAGGGGCTGCTCAGCGGTGCACTCGATCTGGTGCTGCTCGGCGTGCTGCCCGTGGTGGCCATGGCCGTCGTGGTTGACGCTTTGCTCAAGGCCCTTGCCCTGGCGCTGGAGTCCAACGTCAATGATTGAACTGCAGCATGTCTCCAAAGCCTTCAACGGCCTCACGGTCATTGACGACCTGAGCCTGCACATTGCGCGCGGCGAGTTCACGGTCATTCTGGGCAGCTCGGGCTCGGGCAAATCCACCTTGCTCAAGATGATGAACCGGCTGCTCGAGCACGACAGTGGGCGCATCCTGTTTGCCAGCGAAGAGATACGCAGCTTTCGCCCCGAAGCCATTCGCCGCCGCATGGGCTACGCGATCCAGTCGGTCGGACTGTTTCCGCACTGGAGCGTCGAGAAGAATATCGCCACGGTGCCGACGCTGCTCAAATGGCCGTCAGACCATATCCATACGCGCGTGACGGAGCTGATGACACTGCTGCAGCTTGACGCTGAGCTGTACCGCAAGCGCTATCCGCACCAGCTCTCGGGCGGGCAGCAGCAGCGCGTGGGCGTGGCGCGGGCACTGGCGGGCAAGCCCGAGGTGCTGCTGATGGACGAACCGTTCGGCGCGCTCGACCCCGTCACACGCGCCGCACTGCAGCTGGAGATTTCACGCATTCACAAGGCCTTGGGCACCACCATTGTGCTGGTCACGCATGACATCGACGAAGCGCTCAGCCTGGCCACGCGCATCGTTTTGTTAGAGCACGGGCGCATCGTGCAAAGCGGCACACCGCTGCAGATGATCTCCAGCCCGGCCAACGATTTTGTGACTGATTTTTTTGGCCGCAACGATATCGGCATCAAGCTGCTCGGCCTGCAGAGCGTGGCCACGCGGCTGCGTCCAGGCGTGCGCGCGGCTGGCGAGCCGGTGCTCGCGAGCCTGAGCTTGCGCGAGGCCCTGTCGGTGTTTTTGGTACGCCGGGTGGAACGCCTGGCGGTGGTGGACGGCGACGGCCACGCCCTGGGCGCCATCGACATCGCGGACCTGCTGGACCTGCGGCCATGAGCGGCGCAGCGCCTGCCAGCGCCATCCGCCGCGCCTGGGTGCACGATCCTTTGCCGTGGGCCTTGGCGGCCTTGCTGCTGCTGATTTTCGGCATGGCTCAATTGCAGCCGCTGTTTGCCGCGCTGTTTCCGGCGCTGGAGCGACCGGTGTACGCGCAGGACAGCTTTTGGGCGCTGACCGTCTCGCACTTGAAAATCGTTGGTCTGTCCAGCGGCTTTGCCGTGCTCGTGGGCGTCACGGCGGGACTATTCGCCACCCGCCCCAGCGGGCGCGAGTTTCGCCCGCTGATTGAAACCGTGGTCGCCGCGGGGCAGACCTTTCCGCCCGTGGCGGTCTTGGCGGTGGCCGTGCCCGTGGTCGGTTTTGGCGAGGCACCGGCCTTGATCGCGCTGGCGCTGTATGGCTTGCTGCCGGTGCTGCAAAGCACGCTGGCCGGTATCGCATCGGTGCCACCGGCCGCCAACGAAGCCGCCGAAGGTCTGGGCTTGAGCCCCTGGCAGCGCTTGCTGCAAGTTGAGCTGCCGCTGGCGGCCCCGGTGATTCTGGCGGGCGTGCGCACCTCGGTCATCATCAACATTGGCACCGCCGCCATTGCCTCGACCGTCGGCGCCAAGACGCTGGGCCTGCCCATCATCGTGGGCTTGAGCGGCTTCAACACCGCGTATGTGCTGCAGGGCGCAATGCTGGTGGGTTTGCTGGCCGTGGTGACCGACCTGGTCTTTGAGCGGCTGGCGCGGCGGCTCGGGCGCTGGCAGGCAGCGGCCTAAGCCCAATGCGGTTCACTTGAGTCCGTTCGCCCTGACCCTGTCGAAGGGCTGCCAGGCTTCGACAGGCTCAGCCCGAACAGTAATGGGGCGTCATCTGAACAACATTGAACCTGAGCCGCCGCCAACGGCAATACCCGCGACAGGGAAAGGGTGTCAGGGTCACGGCCGGATCAGTCCAAAAGTCTGAATAAAATATCAATGTGATAGCTGCTTAGCCTTATTGGACGAGGGCTACAGCCCGTATTGATCAATAAAATCAGGAAATCTCGGGCTTCCAATTGCAGTTGCCACACGACGGCCAAGCCGGGGCCAACGTTGGCCCATTCATAAGGTATAAAATATATAGACCTTCAAGATTCGAGTATCCAAGGAGTTCCAAAAATGAGATTCCAACCTCACGTTTCAAGCCCGCCCAAACCCGGCGCGCCCGGCATCAAACGCCCCACAGGAGTTGCATCATGACCATTACCCTCACCCAAGCGGCAGCCAAGCAGATCCGCGCGCAAATTGCCAAGCGCGGCGCGGGCCTGGGCTTGCGCGTTGGCGTCAAAACCGTCGGCTGCTCGGGCTTTGCCTACACCTATGAGCTGGCCGACGAGGTGCGCCCTGATGAGCAGCGCTTTGAGGCCCACGGTGCCACGCTGCTGATCGCCCCGCAAAACCTGCTCACGCTCGACGGCGCCACCCTCGACTTTGTCACCGAGGGGCTCAAGCAGAGCTTCCAGTTTGACAACCCCAACGTCGGCAACACCTGCGGCTGTGGCGAGAGCTTCAGCCTCAAGGGGAGCAACAGCAAAGGAGTGGCAGCATGAGTGCGGTCCTGCAAAACCTGGTCAACCAGCCCTACAAGCACGGCTTTGTCACCGACATCGAGTCTGAGGTGGCGGCCAAGGGCCTGAGTGAAGACACGATCCGGCTGATCTCCGCCAAGAAGAACGAGCCCGATTGGCTGCTTGAATTTCGCCTCAAGGCATTTCGCCACTGGCTGACCATGACCGAGCCCGAGTGGGCCAATGTCAAGTACCCGAAAATCGATTTCCAGGCGATCAGTTACTACGCGGCGCCCAAGCCCAAGGCAAAGCTAAAAAGCATGGACGAGGTCGATCCCGAGTTGCTGCGCACCTTTGAAAAACTCGGCGTGCCGATGCACGAGCGCGCGGCGCTGGCCGGCGTGGCGGTCGATGTGATTTTTGACAGCGTCTCGGTCACCACCACTTACAAGGCCAAGCTGCTTGAGGTCGGCATCATTTTCGGATCGATCTCCGAGGCGGTACAAACCCACCCCGAGCTGATCAAACAATACCTGGGCAGTGTGGTGCCAGCGGCCGATAACTACTACGCCGCGCTCAATTCGGCGGTGTTCACCGACGGCTCGTTTTGCTTTATCCCCAAGGGCGTCAAGTGCCCGATGGACCTGTCCACCTACTTTCGCATCAACACCCAGGACACCGGCCAGTTTGAACGCACGCTGATCGTGGCCGAAGAAGGTGCGTCCGTGTCTTATCTGGAAGGCTGCACCGCGCCGCAGTTCGACACCAACCAGCTGCACGCAGCCGTGGTTGAACTGGTGGCGCTGGACAACGCCGACATCAAATACTCCACGGTGCAAAACTGGTATGCCGGCGATGAGAACGGCTTAGGGGGCATCTACAACTTTGTCACCAAACGCGGCCTGTGCCGGGGCGTCAATTCACGCATTTCCTGGACCCAGGTGGAAACCGGCTCGGCCATCACCTGGAAGTACCCCTCGTGCATTTTGCTGGGCGACAACTCGGTGGGCGAGTTCTATTCGGTCGCGGTAACGAACCACCATCAGCAGGCCGACACCGGCACCAAGATGATCCACATCGGCAAGAACACCCGCAGCACCATCGTCAGCAAAGGCATCTCAGCAGGTCAATCGAGCAACAGCTACCGCGGTCTGGTCAAGGTGATGCCGGGTGCAACAGGCGCGCGCAACTACTCGCAGTGCGACTCGATGCTGGTGGGGAGCAAATGCAGCGCCAACACCTTCCCCTACATCCAGGTGCGCAACCCCAGCGCCCAGGTGGAGCACGAAGCGTCCACCTCCAAAATTGGCGAAGACCAGATGTTCTATTTCGCGCAGCGCGGCATCGGGGCTGAAGAAGCGGTCTCGATGATCATCAATGGTTTTTGCAAGGACGTGTTTCAACAGCTGCCGATGGAGTTCGCGGTTGAAGCCACCAAATTACTCGGATTCAAATTGGAAGGAAGCGTAGGATGATGATCGAAAACAGCCCCACATTGCTGGAGGTGCGCGGCCTGTGCGCCAGCGTCAACGGGACCGACATTCTCAAAGGCCTCAATTTCACCGTCAAGCGCGGTGAAGTGCACGCCATCATGGGGCCCAACGGCTCAGGCAAGAGTACTTTCGCCAAGGTGCTGGCGGGCCACACGGCCTACGAGGTGACGGGCGGCGAGGTGCTGTTTGAGGGCAAGAACCTGCTTGAGATGGCCCCGGAGCTGCGCGCGCGTGCCGGGGTTTTTCTGGCCTTTCAGTACCCGATCGAAATTCCCGGTGTCGGCAACAGCCAGTTCTTGCGTCTGGCCTACAACACCGTGCAGGCCGAGCGCGGCAAGGAAGAGCTGGACCCGCTGGAGTTTGACGACCTGGTGCGCGAGAAGATGAAACTGCTGGAGATGAGCCCCGAGTTTCTGGAGCGCAGCGTCAACGAAGGCTTTTCGGGCGGCGAGAAAAAGCGCAACGAGATTCTGCAAATGGCGCTCTTGGAGCCGAGCCTGGCGATCCTCGATGAAACCGACTCTGGCCTTGACATCGACGCGCTGCGCGTGGTGTCGCAAGGCGTCAATCACCTGGCCAACAAGGACAACGCCATTGTGCTGGTCACGCACTACCAGCGCCTGTTGAATTACATCGTGCCCGACTTCGTGCATGTGATGAGTGCCGGGCGCATCATCCGCACCGGCGGCAAGGAGTTGGCGCTGGAGCTCGAAGAGCGCGGCTACGACTGGATCGAGGCCGAAGCCGAGGCCACGGGAGCGGTGGCATGAGCAGCGGCACCGCGATGGTCACGGAGCCAGGCGTTCTGGACAGCCTGCTGGCTGCTTTGGCACTGCCGCCCGGTAGCTCTGCCCCAACGCAGCCGCACTGGCTTAAGGCGCTGCGGGCCCAGGCCTTGGAGCGCGTAAGCACACTCACGCTGCCCAGCACACATGACGAGGCCTGGCGCTTCACCCCGCTGGCCGCCTTTGCGCGCCAATCCTTTCATCCGCTGCGCACGCCCACCACACTGCAGCCGAGCGACATAGCGCACCTGCACATCGCAGAGGCAACGACGCGGCTGGTTTTTGTGGATGGGGTGCATGCGCCGCAGCTCTCCAGCCTCAAGTCGGATGCCGCGCTGGCAGTCGGCACGCTCGCCGCCATGCTGAGCACGCAGGCGTCCACCCTCCAGGCGCATCTGGGTCAGCAAGTTGCCGGCCATGATGCATTTTTTGCGGCACTCAACACCGCTTTTCTTCAGGATGCGGCCGTGCTCGTGGTGCCGCGTGACAGCGTGCTGACCACGCCCGTGCATCTGCTCTTCATTTCAACGCAGCCTGAGGTCGCCAGCCATCCGCGCCTGCTGCTGGTGGCCGGGGCTGGCAGCAAGGCGACGGTGATTGAAGACTACGTGGCTTTGCATGATGGCACGAATTTCACCAATGCGGTGGCCGAGGTGGTCGTGGAGGCGAATGCCCAGCTTGAACACGTGCGCCTGCAGCGCGAGAGCAAACAAGGCTTTCACATGGCCAGTTGCGCCGTGTCGCTCGCTGCGGCCAGCCGTTACCACTCGGTCAACATTGCCCTGGGCGGGCAGACCTCAAGGTTTGACCTGAAAGTGAGCCAGGGCGCCGAGGGCTCGGAGTGCACGCTTGACGGCCTGGCGTTGATCGACGGCGAACAGTTGGCCGATACCCACACCTTCATCGACCATGCCAAGCCGCATGGCACCAGCCGCCAATTGCACAAATGCATTGTGGGCGGCACGGCGCATGCGGTGTTCAATGGCCAGGTGATGGTGCGCCCCGGCGCGCAAAAAACCGATTCAGCACAATCGAGCCGCAACCTGCTGCTCTCAAGCAAGGCGCAGGTTGATACCCAGCCGCAGCTTGAGATTTTTGCCGACGACGTGAAGTGCACGCACGGCGCCACCGTCGGCCAGCTCGACAGCGACGAAGTGTTCTACCTGCAAAGCCGCGGCTTGTCAGAGCGCGTGGCGCGCAATTTGCTGACCTACGCCTTTGGTGCCGAAGTCATCAACCGCATTGCGGTCGCGTCATTGCGCCAGCAGCTGGAGCAGACGGTGCTTGAACAGACCACGGGCCAGCCATGAACATCACCGCAACGCCCACCGCACCCGCCACCCTTGACGTGGAACGCATTCGCGCGGACTTTCCGATCCTCAAACTCACGGTGGCGGGCAAGCCGCTGGTCTACCTGGACAACGCGGCGTCCAGCCAGATGCCGCAAGCCGTGATCGACCGGCTAGTTCGCTACCAGAGTACGGAACACGCCAACATTCACCGCGCGGTGCATTACCTGTCCGAGACCGCCACCGCCGCTTACGAGGCGGCACGCGTCAAACTGCAGGGCTTCATCAACGCGAAGGAAGCGCGCGAAGTGATCTTCACCAGCGGCACCACCGAGGGCATCAACCTGGTGGCGCACGGCTGGGGCCGCCAGAACATCAAGGCGGGTGACGAGATTATTTTGAGCGTGCTGGAGCACCACTCGAACATCGTGCCGTGGCAAATGCTGGCACAAGAGAAAGGCGCCACGATCCGTGTGGTGCCGATGAACGACGCGGGCGAACTGCTGTTTGATGCGTACGAGGCGCTGTTCAATGAGCGCACCCGCCTGGTGAGCGTCACCCATGTCTCGAACGCACTGGGCAGCATCAACCCGGTCAAACAGATGATTTCCTTCGCACACGCGCGCGGCGTGCCGGTGCTGGTTGATGGTGCGCAGGCCGCGCCGCACCTGGCGGTCGATGTGCAGGACTTGGACTGTGATTTCTATGCCTTCTCGGGCCACAAGCTGTGCGGCCCGACCGGCATCGGCATCCTGTACGGCCGCGCCGCGCTGTTGGAAAGCATGCAGCCGTTCAAGGGCGGAGGCGACATGATCCATACCGTCACTTTCGAGAAAACCACTTACGCCCCGATCCCCAACAAGTTCGAGGCCGGCACGCCGCCAATTGCCGCTGCCATCGGCCTGGGCGCGGCTGTGGATTACCTGTCAAGCATTGGCATGCCGGCCATTGCCGCGCACGAGCATGAGCTCTTACGCTATGCCACCGAGCAGATGGGGGCGTTGCCCGGCGTGCGCCTGATCGGCACTGCGCAGCACAAGGCGGCGGTGCTGTCCTTCGCCGTGCAGGGCATCCACCCGCACGACATGGGCACTTTGCTCAATCAAGAAGGTGTGGCAGTGCGCACCGGCCACCACTGCGCGCAGCCCTTGATGACGCGCCTGGGCGTGGTCGCTACCTCACGCGCCTCCTTTGCGTTTTACAACACGTTGGCTGACGTGGACGCGCTGGTCGCTGGTATTCGCACCGTTCAAAAGGTATTCGCATGAGCGCCGACCCCAAAGCCCTGTACCAGGAAGTGATCCTGGACCACAACCGCAAGCCGCGCAACTACGGCGAGCTCGAGCACCCCAGCCACCATGCCGAAGGGGTGAACCCGCTGTGTGGCGACCACATTCACATCGCGCTGGAGCTCAAAGGCGACACGGTGGAGCGCATCGCCTTTCACGGCGAATCGTGCGCCATCTGCAAGGCCTCGGCCTCCATGATGACGGCGGCGGTCAAAGGCAAGAGCGCGGATGATGCCAAAACGCTGATCCACGAGTTTGTGGACATGGCGACCGGCCGCATCGCCGCACAGGATGGCCCGCACATCGGGCGCCTGGCGGTCTTCTCGGGCATCAGCGAACTGCCAATGCGCGTGAAGTGCGCCATTTTGCCGTGGCACACGCTGCAGGCGGCGTTCAACGCCGAGCCCAGCACCTCAACCGAGGCCGAGGCTGACCCGATGCACACGCCGCTGGGCGACGCATGAGACAACTGCGTTAATCGACAGGACAACAACATGCCAAAAATCGCTGACATCGAAGACACACCGAACCCGAACGCGAAGAAATTCGTCTTGCGCGAACCCCTGACCTGGGGCATCACGCATTCGTATGAAAACGCCGAGCAGGCCCAGGGTGACGCACTGGCGCGCGCGCTGTTTGCCATCCCGCACGTCACTAACGTCTTTTATGTGGATCGCTGGCTCACCGTGACGCAGGACGGTCAGGCCGACTGGGAACTGCTGCTCCGTCAGATTGCGCCGCCATTGCGCGGCACGCCAGCCGCCAGTGAACAGTCGGCTGCCGCCGTTTTCGAGGCACGCGCCAGCGTGGCGGATTTGAGTCCAGAAGACCGCCAGCGGCTCGACGACTTCGAGCTGGTGCTCGATCAGGAGATCAGGCCTTACCTGCAAAGCGACGGCGGCGACCTGCATGTGCTGGGCCTGGCCGGCAACCAGCTCATCGTGCATTACCAGGGCGCGTGTGGGACCTGCCCGAGCGCAATTTCGGGCACGCTGCAGGGCATCGAGAGCCGCTTGCGCACCCTGGAACCTGACATCGAAGTGATCGCGGCCTGATGCGGCAACATGCATCAACCCCCTTAGGGAGTCCACCATGCGCCTGACCACCATGAGCGACTACGCGATGCGCCTGCTGATGTATGTGGGGCAACAGCCAGAGCGCCTGTGCACCATCGCGGAGGTGGCGCGTGCCTATGAAATTTCCGAAGCGCACCTGACCAAGATCACGCACCAGCTGGCGCTGGCGGGCTGGCTCGAGACCGTGCGCGGCAAGGGCGGCGGCATGCGGCTCGCCGCAGCCCCGCAAGACATTGGACTGGGCGCCGTGGTGCGCAGCATCGAGCCCGACTTCACCATTGTTGAATGCCTCACCAGCGACACCACCTGCCACTTGACCAGTACCTGCCATTTGACCGGCATCATCAACGGCGCCTTGCAAAGCTTCATGCAGTACCTTGACCGCTACACGCTGGCGGATCTGCTGGCCCCGGGCGCCGAAGGCCATGCAAACATTCAGCCGCTGACCTTTCATAAGCGACCCAACGCGGCGACCGCCTGAGGCCCCGCCCTCGCGCTTCCTTCGCCTCACTCACCCCTGACCGAGCCTGTCATGATCCAGCAATCCATTGATTCATCCGCCGCCAAGAACGAACTGCAAGCCGTGTTGTTCGAGGGCATTCACCCCTCCGCCGTCGAAGCGCTGCAACAGGCGGGCTACACGCGCATCGTGACGCATGCCAAGGCCCTCTCTAGCAACGAGCTGCTGGCCGCGATGTCTGAAGCGCATTTTGTCGGTGTGCGCTCCCGCACCCAGCTCACCGCCGAAGTGCTGCAGCACGCCAAGCACCTGGTGGCGGTCGGCTGCTTTTGCATCGGCACCAACCAGGTGGACCTGAAAGAGGCGATGCGCCTGGGCATTCCGGTCTTCAATGCCCCGTTTTCCAACACCCGCAGCGTGGCCGAACTGGTGCTGGCGCAGATCATCATGCTGATGCGCGGCATTCCTGAAAAGAACGCGATCCTGCACCGCGGCGGCTGGGTCAAGAGCGCGGCCGATTCTTATGAGGTGCGTGGCAAGACGCTGGGCATCATCGGTTATGGCCACATCGGCACGCAAATTGGCGTGCTGGCCGAGCAACTCGGCATGCGCGTGGTGTTTTCCGACATCGAGGCCAAGTTGCCGCTGGGCAACGCGCAGCCCATGAGCACTTTGGACGAGTTGCTGGGTGCGGCCGATGTCGTCACCCTGCATGTGCCTGAGACTGCGCAGACAGCCCTCATGATTGGCGCGGCCCAACTGGCGGCCATGAAGCCGGGCAGCCACCTGATCAACGCCTCGCGCGGCAGCGTGGTCGACATCGACGCCTTGAGCGCAGCGCTGGAGAGCCGGCACCTGCATGGCGCGGCGATTGATGTGTTTCCGATTGAGCCGCAAGGCAATGATTCAGCCTTTGTCTCGCCTTTGAGCCGCTTTGACAACGTCATTTTGACGCCGCACATTGGCGGCTCAACGCTGGAGGCGCAGGTCAATATTGGTACCGAGGTCGCCGCCAAGCTGGTTCGCTATGGCAGCAACGGCTCCACCACCTCCGCCGTCAACTTTCCCGAAGTGGCGCTGCCCGCGCACACCGGGCGCAGCCGGCTGCTGCATATTCACCGCAACGTGCCCGGCGTGCTGGCCCATGTCAACGAGCGCCTCTCAAACGCGGGCATCAACATTGCGGCGCAGTACCTGAGCACCAACCAGGAAGTCGGTTATGTCGTGATCGACGTGGACAGCGCCGCCAGCCAAGCGGCTCTGGATGAGCTCTGCGCGGTGCCGCAGACCATTCGTTGCCGGATTTTGTATTGACCTAAACGGAGGTCTGCCAGTCCGACTGCACCCAGCGCGGGTGCCGCTGGCCGGGCCCTTGTAGCGCCCGCGCGCTTTGTCCCTGGCCGCAGGCGGCGGGTCTTGTTGAGAACCAAGTTGCCTCGGCGCTTTGGCAAGGCCGATTCAGGCACGTCGCGCCCTCTGATCATTCTCCAAGACTTTTAAGCCTTTTTTGGCTCTAGCCCACGTCCTTATTGGGTATATCGCTATTATTTTGAGCAAAAAACGCAGATTTCGCTCAGAACCGGTGTAAGAATCCCACGGCAACGGCGACTATGCAAGCAGCATGGCACACAGCGCGTGTTCCATGCCGGGTATCACCTACCTATTAGCCACCCTTAACCGCACGAGGACAAACCCATGAAGAACCCAAACCCAACCCAAACCCCTGTTGCCCGCTACGCTTCTGCCGCCGGCTTGGCCTTGGCCATGAGCGCCGCGTTGACCATTGCAGCCGCGCCCATCGCCGCGCAAGCCGCCGAGACTGAAAAGTGCTTTGGTGTGGCCTTGAAAGGCAAAAACGACTGCAAGGCTGGCGCCGGTACCACCTGCGCGGGCACCTCCAAGGTGGACTACCAGGGCAACGCCTGGTCGATGGTGCCCAAGGGCACTTGCGAAAAAACCGTCTCCAAAACCTCGCCCAGCGGCTTTGGCCAGCTCAAGGAGTTCAAGGAAGTCAAGGCCTGACCAAGCACAGGGCATCGCGGAGCAACGGGCATGAGCACCCATCTTGAGCCAACTCAGCAGCACTGGGGTGTTCCGGTGGCAGCTCAGGCCCGCGCCTTGCCCAACCGGGCCGGTGTGGGCTTGAAACCTGAGCACTTTCAGGAGATTCTGGCCACCCGGCCCGATATCGGCTTTTTCGAAGTTCATGCCGAGAACTACATGGTGGCGGGCGGGCCGTTTCACCATTACCTGAGCCGTATCCGAGAACTCTATCCGCTCTCAATCCACGGTGTGGGCTTGTCCATCGGGGTCGATGCGCCGCTTGACATGGGCCACCTGAACGCACTGGCCGTGCTGCTGGCGCGCTACCAGCCTCAGTCGTTTTCAGAGCATCTGGCCTGGTCCACCCATGGCCAGGCATTTCTAAACGACCTGTTGCCCCTTCCCTACAACGCGGGCACCTTGCAGCGCGTGTGTGAGCACATTGACCAGGTGCAGTCGTACCTGCAACGTCGCATGCTGCTGGAGAACCCGGCCACCTATGTCGAATTTTCCGCGTCCACCTGGGACGAAGGCGCGTTCTTGAGCGAGGTGGTGCGCCGCACCGGCTGCGCCCTGCTGCTGGACGTGAACAACGTCTATGTGAACAGCGTCAACCACCAGCGCGACGCGCGCGTCGCCATTCGAGCCATGCCGCTGGCGCAGGTGGGCGAGATTCACCTGGCCGGTTTTGCAGAGGCCCAAGATGGCAACGGCGACACCTTGTTGATTGACAGCCATGGCGCCCCGGTGGCGCGTGCCGTGTGGGATTTGTATGCCTACACCTTGGGGCTCACCGGTGCCAGACCCACCTTGCTTGAACGCGACAACGATCTGCCCGCCTGGCCGGTGTTGCTGGCAGAGGCGGGCCTGGCCGAGCAGCAGTTGCAGCGGCTGATCACCGACGAGGTGCTGACATGAACAGCCAGAGCGGCTTTGCCCACGCCTTGCTCAACCCGGAACTGCCATGCCCGAGTGGCTTGAAGACCTGCAACGGCTCTGACCCCGAACTTCGTTTTGCGCTCTACCGCAACAATGTCATGGTGTCGTTGATCGACGCGCTGGCGGACACTTACCCGGTCGTGCAGGCGCTGGTGGGCGAAGCGTTCTTCCGGGCCATGGCCAAAGTCTTTGTGCAGGCCAATCCCCCACGCTCGCGCGTCATGGCCTATTACGGAGGCGACTTTGCCGCGTTTGCAAGCGCCTTTGCGCCGGCAGCGTCGGTGCCTTATCTGGCCGATGTGGCACGGCTGGAAATGGCGCGGGTGCTGGCTTATCACGCCGCAGACGCACCCCCCATTGACCCGGCCAGCCTGCAAGGTGCGCTGGCCGATCCGCAGCAACTGTTGTCGATGCGACTGGTCTTGCACCCGTCGGTGCACGTGATGGCCTCGCCCTACGCTGTTTTTTCGCTGTGGGCGGCACACCAAGGCACGCTGTGCATCAGTTCAGTCGATGCGGACCAGCCCGAAGCGGTGTTGGTGTTCAGACATGGGCTTGAGGTGGACACGCTGGCACTGGCGCCCGGGCCGGCCCAATTTCTGATTGCCTTGAAACGCGGTGACGCCTTGGCCGAGGCTGCGCATGCTGCGGCAAGCCTGGACCGCGAATTTGATTTGACCCAGACCTTGGCGCTGCTGCTGCGTTGGCAGCTCATCACCCACGCCAGCACCGGAGATCACCCGCATGAGTACCCACATTGAAGAGTCAAGCGCCACCGCACCGCCTGGGCTGATCGCCGGCCTGGTTCACCAGTTCATCCGCATTGGCGAACACATCCCCAATTCCCTGGTGGCGTTTGTGGCCCGCTTCTCGATTGCAGCAGTGTTCTGGAAATCGGGCCAGACCAAAATCCAAGGTCTTGCCCTTGACATCGTGGGTGGCGAATTCACGCTGGGCTGCCCGCGTTTGTCGGACTCGGTGGTGCAGTTGTTCCGGGACGAATACCGTTTGCCGCTGATTGCGCCTGAAGTGGCCGCCACCCTGGCCGCGACCGCTGAGCATGTGTTCCCGCTGCTGATCTTGGTGGGCCTGGCCACACGGTTGTCGGCATTGGCGCTGCTGGGGATGACGATGACGATCCAGTTGCTGGTCTACCCCGATGCCTATCCGACCCACGGCACCTGGGCCGCGGTCTTGCTGTACCTGATGGCGCATGGGCCGGGCAAGCTGTCGCTGGACCATTGGATCGCGCGGCGTTACGCCTGAACCATCGGCCAGGCTTCTGGGCGATCAAGCCAGGTCGTCACAAAGTCATGCACGAAGACGCTGGACCGCACTCAGCCGGGCTACCGATAAAGAAGGGGCGTGCCGCCACCATGACACACGACGACAAACGCAATGGCACAACCACGCTCTTTTCGGCGTTGAACGTGGTGGACGGCAAGGTGATTGCACAGTTCCAGCAGCGTCATCGTCATGTCGAGTAGCTGAAGTTTCTCAAGCATATAGACCGCGACCCGCCCAAGGACAAAGCATTGCATCTGATTGCAGACAACTACGCCACGCACTAACATGCAAAAGTTCAGGAGTGGCTGGCCAAGCATGAGCGCATCGCCATGCACTTCACCCTTACCGGTGTTTCGTGGCTCAACATCGGGGAGAGGTCCTTTCGCGACATCCTGCAGAAGGTCATCCGGGCTGACGAGCGCTTGAGTTTCAATCAGAAGTCAACACTACACGGGCAATATTTTTTGGCAAAACCATGAAGAAGAAGTTTCCGCTACTACCCGCCAAACCTGAACGTGTTTGCTGGGGCTGCGACCAGTACTGTTCAGTCGATTCGATGGCTTGCTCAAACGAGCGCTCACCGCACCCGGTCGAACTCTTTGGCGAGGACTGGCTGGCTTGGGGTGATAACCGCAACCACGATCACAGTCCGGCAGACGAACCCGCCATGCCGGACAAGCAAGGTCAAAGGCAGACCAGCAAGTAATCGTTATTCATGAACTCAGAGCAGGCCTTGCTCCGTGGCGATGACCGCAGCGTGCACACGGGAACTGACGTCGAGTTTGCGCAAGATGTGCTGAACATGAATCTTCACCGTGGTCTCGGCAATGCCGTGCTCGCGGCCAATTTCCTTGTTGCTGGCACCGCGTGCAATGCCACGCAATATATCGCGTTCGCGCGGCGACAGGCTGGCGATGGCTGGGCCGGTACTGACGGCTGGGGGCAGCGCCGTGCCGATCCCGAGCACGTCTTTGCCTGTCCCTCGATAGGCTGCGACCAGCTTGTTCATCATCTCGGGCGCCACCACGCTGTCGCCTTGCATCGCACGCCCGATGGCGGCGGTCAAGGCATCCCCTTCCATGGTCTTGAGCAGGTAACCAGCGGCACCGCCGCGCAAGGCCGCCGCCAGATCGTTTTCATCTTCGCTGACAGTCAGCATCAAGATCACGGCCTTGGGCGCGGCTTCACGCAGAGCGGGCAGGGCGTCCACGCCGCTGACGCCTGGCAAGTGGTTGTCAAGCAGGATCAGATCTGGCTGCACTTCCTGCGCCTTGCGCAGTGCCTGACCGGCATCGGCCGCATCACCAATGACGCATAACTGGGGATCGCGCGCCAGCAGCGCTGTCAGGCCACGACGAAACAAGGTGTGGTCGTCAACGACCAAAATCCGAATCGGTTGGGGGGAGACTATTCGCATGACTGGTTTCAAGCCTCGATCGAAGCCGCTGGTTTGATTTTGGCGATCGGGTGGGCAGGCAGTGGCAAGGTCAAAATGACCGAGCTGCCGTGCGACGGCGTGGAAATAACATCAAGTTCAGCACCAATGCGCTGCGAGCGCTCCGACATGATGCGCAGACCCACATGTGTTTCGTCGAGGGGGTCATCGCCTGGGTCAAAGCCAATGCCGTTGTCACGCACTTCAAAACGCCAGGCGGGTAGTTGCTGCACATCGAGCCAGACTTGCGATGCGTGGGCGTGCTTGCGCACGTTGGAGAGTGCCTCCTGAATAATATGCAGCACCTGTATTTGCAGGTCGGGTGACAGCGGCATGCCCTGGCCCTGCAACGCAAGCGTGGCCTTGATGCCACTTTGGTGCTCAAACTTGCGCAGGGTGGTCGCCAGTGCGGGCTCAATGTCCTCGGTATTGGTGCGGGTTCTGAAATGCAGCAATAACTCGCGTACATCACCGTAGCTTTCACGCACGCCAATATCGATTTCCTCCAGCACGTTGGCAATTTCTACCGGGTCGTTGGTCTTGAGGGCATCGCGCATCAGTTGCACCTGAATCTTTAGAAAAGCCAGCGACTGGGCAATCGAGTCATGCAGTTCACGGGCCAATAGATGGCGTTCCTGCGAAACGGCTGCTTCCATTTCCAGGGCGTTGAGGCGCAGATTCTCCATGCCGCTGGCCAGATGGCTGCTCAATGCTTCCAACAAGGATCGCTCGGACAAGGTCGGGTTGACGCGCGCGTGGAAGAACAAGTCAACTTCGCCCATCAAACGCTCGTGCAAACGTACCGGCAGCGTGACCACGGTCTCAAAGCCCGCTTTGGCGCAATGTTGCGGCGACGATTCGGCCATGTTGCGAATCGGGATCACGTTCAGCGCCGCTTCGGCATTGGCCGCGCCGCAGTGGCAGTCGCCGGTGTAGATGCAGTGCTCCGCATCCACCATGGCGACCGGCAGGCCGTGAGCCGCCAACATCAGATGGCGCTGGTTGGCCTGATTGGACCAGCGCAACGCAACCCCGTCGGCATGGGCAATGCGTGCCACACTCTTGGTGAAGTCTTGCGCCAGCGTCTCCAGTGAAGTGGCGTTGCTCACCAGAGCGGTGACTTCATAGAGGCTCTGAAGTCGTGCCGTTTTTTCCTGCAACTGGGCGGTCTTTTCAGCAACTTTGCTTTCCAGGTTTTGGTACATGGACTGCAGATGGGTCGCCATCTCATTGAAGCCATCAGCGAGGGTGCCGAACTCGTCGCTGGTGACGCGCTCCACCCGGGCGTCAAAATTGCCGGACTGGATTTTGTCAATCGCCTGCTTGAGCTGGCCCACGGGCTCCAGCACAAAAAGATAGCCGGTGTAAAGCAGCACCGCGGCTCCCAAGATCACCAGTGCCAGCATGCTGACCTGCAGCAAATGCAGCAGAGCAGTCCATTTGGCAATATGCGCCTCGATGCTGGTCACGAAGGCATCAATGTGCGAGGCGAAAGTCACCGTCTGCGCCCGCAAGTCACTCAACTCGTGTGGTTGGCCCGAAATCCAACGGGCTTGATATTGGGCCCAGTCTTGCTCGATGACGGCAAACCGTGCTGTCGAGCTCTCATCCCAAGACACAAATAAAGGTCGATCGGGATCGCCATGGCGCAAGGTTGCCAGACTGCGGTCAAATTCCCTAGCTTGCGCGGTCAGTTCACTGGTTTCGCCGGTGCCAATGGCCAACGACATGCGGTAGGACTGCATCCGCATTCGTCCGGCCTCATTGACCGCAGCGGCGCCACCATCGAGCTGCCATGAGACCCACAGCGTTGCGACTGTTGAAATAAAAACGAGCAGCAGAAAGGGCGCCCCCACCAGCATCAGCTTGGCGCCAAGACTCCAATGTCTCACCCGTGCCATGGATCGCTGCTCGCTGCTCGTTCGTCGGTCAGGACACGCGCTCGAAAATGGCGGCAATGCCCTGGCCGCCCCCGATGCACATGGTGACCAGTGCGTAGCGGCCACCAATGCGCTCCAGTTCGTACAGTGCCTTGACCGTGATCAGTGCCCCGGTGGCGCCAATCGGGTGGCCCAGTGAAATGCCGGACCCATTCGGATTGACCTTGGCCGGGTCCAGACCCAAATCGCGACTGACGGCGCAGGCCTGCGCGGCAAAAGCCTCATTGGCCTCGATCACGTCCAGATCGTTCACGGTCAGGCCCGCTTTCTTCAGAGCCATCTGACTGGCCGGGACCGGGCCGATGCCCATGTATTTGGGGTCCACGCCGGCATGCGCGTAAGCCACCAGTCGGGCCAGCGGCTTCAAGCCACGGGCTTTGGCAGTGGCGGCTTCCATCAGCACCACCGCGGCAGCGGCATCGTTGATGCCGGACGCGTTGCCGGCCGTGACCGTGCCATTTTCTTTGAGGAACGCGGGCTTGAGTTTGGCCAGATCAGCCAGAGTGCAGTTGGGGCGATAGTGTTCGTCGGTGTCGAAAGCCACTTCCCCCTTTTTGCTTTTCAGCATGATGGGTACGATCTGGCTCTTGAAGTAGCCTGCTTCAATCGCGCGTTGTGCCCGGTTATGGCTCTCAACTGCCAGCGTATCCTGGTCGGCGCGCGTAATGCCCCACTTGGCTGCAATGTTCTCGGCAGTGACGCCCATGTGGACCGTGTCAAACGGGTCGTGCAGCGCGCCGACCACCATGTCAACCATCTTGGTGTCTCCCATGCGCGCACCCCAACGCATATTCAGGCTGGCGTAGGGCGCACGGCTCATGCATTCGGCGCCGCCGCCGACTGCAATGTCACAGTCCCCCAGCAGAATGCTCTGGCTGGCCGAAACGATGGCCTGCAGACCCGAGCCGCACAGGCGGTTGACGTTAAACGCTGGCGTTTCTTTTGGGCAGCCGCCATTGATGGCCGCCATGCGGGAGAGATACATGTCTTTGGGTTCGGTGTTGACGACATGGCCAAAAACCACATGGCCGACATCTTGGCCGTCCGTATTGGCGCGCTTGAGCGCCTCACGCACCACCTGCGCCGCCAGTTCGGTGGGGGCAAGGTCTTTCAGGCTGCCGCCATAGGTGCCAATAGCGGTGCGCACACCGCTGACGATTACGACTTCACGTGACATGGACGATCTCCGGTAGATAAAAGGAAAAATATGCATATTCGTATGCCAGCGCCTTATCTTAGCCTTGCCGGTGATCTCAAAGCGCGTGGTCCTGCGCCTTGCGTCAAAAGTGGGTGATGTAGGAATTTTCTGACAACCGGCTGCGCAGGCGCCCGATAGTCTTTTCCACTTGGAATAGGCATAGTCGAATCAATTTTTTTCGACTTCACAGAAGTAGCCCTACAGCCCATGCATCAGCTCAAGACATACATCGTCGAAGACAACCCGGTCATCCGCGAGAGCCTGATCATCACGCTGGAAGAGCTGGCACCGGTCAAGGTGGTGGGGACGGCCGTCGATGAGTTGACGGCAGTGCAGTGGCTGACCCAGCCAGACAACCAGGCTGATCTGGTAATTGTTGATATTTTTTTGAAAGCCGGTTCCGGCTTGGGTGTGCTCCGGGCGGCGAGTGGGTTGGCGCACCGGCAGAGGCTGGTGGTACTGAGTAACTATGCCACGGCTGATATTCGGCGCAAATGCCTTGAACTCGGTGCTGACCGGGTTTTTGACAAGTCCAACGAGATTGATGCGCTCATCGAGTACTGCGCTCAGTTGCCCGTGCAGCCCGCTGACGACTGCGGCCCATCAGGTCACGCCACGTCGGCCTGAGCATGGGCTTACTGGATCAAGCCGTTTTTCAACGCGTAATAGGTCAGGTCGCTGTTGGTCTCGAGTTTCATCTTTTCCATCACCCGGGTTCGGTAGGTGCTGACCGTTTTAACGCTCAGGGACATGCTGACGGCCATATGGCCGATGGCCTCTCCCTTGGCCAGACGCAAGAAAACCTGCAACTCACGCTCCGACAGATGTTCATGAAGCGGCTTATCAGCGCCTGCGCTCAGACCTTCTGCCAGAAGCTCGGCAACCCCTGCCGTGATGTATTTGCGCCCGCGACAAACCGTGCGGATCGCTTTCACAATTTCTTCCGGATCGCAGTCTTTGTTCAAGTAGCCACTCGCACCCTGGCGCAACAAAGTGGTGGCGTAATGCTCTTCTGCAAAGCCACTCAAAATAAGCACCGGCAAATCAGGTGCGCGGGCCCGGATGGCGATCAGTGCATCAACACCGCTTTGGTCCGGCATGGAGATGTCGAGCAGGACCACGTCGACCTCGCCTTTGCGCACAATGTCAAGGGCCCCGCGGCCATTGGCCGCTTCGGCGACCACGGCGAAGTCGATCTGGTCGGAAAAAAACTGGCGCAGTCCGGCGCGGACCATCGCGTGGTCGTCAACAATGGCAATTCGAATCATGGTGTGTGGCAGCGTTCTTTGCTGCATGATCCCACACTTTGGGACAGGGGCTGAAGATGGATGTGCTGAACGTTGCCAGAAACGGCAACTCCGTCCTGCTGCTGGCGGGTCTGGCTGCCGTGCTGTTGATGATCATCAGTCTGTTGGCGCTCTTCCTGTATTGGCGCCAGCGTTCGATGGTCGAAAGATTGCAGCAGGAGCTGCAGCGCAGCGTTCAGGTCGGACAGGATCGTCTCGAGACTGAAGTCTTGTTGCGCACGGCGCAGCTGACCGAGTTGACCCACCACCTGCAGACCGCGCGAGAAGACGAGCGCCATCGCCTGGCGCGCAATCTGCATGACGATCTGGGCGCCTTGCTGACATCGGCCAAGCTGGATGCGGCTCGCATCAAGTCGCGCCTGGCCGATAAAGCACCCGAGGCGCTGGAAATTCTGGCCCACCTGGTTGCCACGCTCAACAGCGGCGTTGCACTCGGACGTAGCATCATCGAAGACTTGCGACCGTCGGCACTGAGTAACCTGGGCTTGGTGGCGACACTTGAAATTCTGACGCGTGAGTTTGCCGAGAACTCGGGCATCAAGGTTCATTGCAGCCTGGAGCCAGTCGAACTGGAGGCCAGTGCCGAACTGATGATCTACCGCCTGGTGCAGGAAGCCACAACCAACATCCTAAAGTACGCGCATGCGACGCAGGTCTGGGTGAGTTTGGCTGTGGAACACGATCAGGTGGCCGTCTCGGTTCGTGATGATGGCGTTGGCTTCGATACCCGTGTGCAGGCACGCTCTGCCTTTGGACTGGTGGGTATGCGTTTTCGGGTCGAGGCCGAAGGCGGAACTCTTGGCCTGGTGTCGGCGCCGGGGCAGGGCACGTTGATCCAGGTGAAACTTCCGCCATCGTCGCTGCGGCCACCCATGGAAACAAGGCCCGGTTAAGTTGAATGGCACTTACTTTGGCTTCCAGTCGTGGCCATGTTTCTTGATTTTCCGACGAGCGATGGCACGCGGAACCTTTAACCACGGGTAAGGTT
>NZ_JAAFHA010000124.1 GCF_010365055.1 Rhodoferax sp. | reverse complement strand
TGCCATGACACTGCGGGTGCTGGTGGTCGAGGACGACCGCGAGATACGGGCGCTGATGCAGTCCTCTTTGTCGGTGGAGGGCTTTGAGGTGCAGACCGCGGTCTCGCTGAGCGAGGCCAGCGCGCTCTTGCGCCACAGTCCGCCCGATGTCATCGTGCTGGATCTGGGCCTGCCCGACGGCGACGGCGTGCAACTCGTGCGCGAGGTGCGCACGCGCCATTCTCTGCCCATCATCGTCGTGTCGGCGCGGCACCAGGAGGCGCAAAAAATCCAGCTGCTGGACGCCGGTGCCGACGATTACCTGACCAAACCCTTCAGCGTGGGCGAACTGCTGGCGCGCATTCGGGTGGCGCTGCGTCACCGCGGCACCGCGCTGGCCGCTGCCGTCACGGTGCATGCGCTGGACGATCTGCGCATTGACCTGGCGGCCCGCAGCGTGCTGCGCAACGGTGAGTTGCTGCACCTGACACCGACCGAGTTCAAGCTGCTCGCGCGCCTGGTGCGCAGCGCGGGCCGCGTGGTCACGCACCGCCAGCTGCTGCTCGATGTCTGGGGGCCAGAGTTCACGGAGCATACGCACTATTTGCGGCTCTACATGGCGCAGCTGCGCGCCAAGATCGAGCGCGACCCGGCCGAGCCGCGGCATCTGCTGACCGAAACCGGTGTCGGCTACCGCCTGGCGGCGGTTTGAACCGACCCGTCCTTATGCGTTCCTGATGCGAGCGCGGCGAAAGTGGCGCCACTTTCACCATCATCGGACTGCAATGAGTAGAACTTCGGATCGGGAGAGCCTGGCGGCGCTCACGCTGGGCGCCATGGGCGTCGTGTATGGCGACATCGGCACCAGTCCGCTGTACACCATAAAGGAGGTCTTCAGCCCCGCCACCGGTGTGCCACTGGACGCCGTCCACCTGATCGGCGCTGTGTCGGTCATTTTCTGGGGCCTGATGCTGGTCGTGACGCTGAAATATGTGCTGCTGATCCTGCGCGCCGACAACCGCGGCGAAGGCGGCATCATGGCGCTCACCGCGCTGGCCGCCAATGCGGCCGGCAAGACGCCGCGGCGGCGCACCGCCCTGCTGCTGATGGGCGTGTTTGGCGCCGCCCTGTTTTATGGCGACAGCGTGATCACCCCGGCCATTTCCGTGCTCAGCGCGGTCGAAGGGCTCGAAGTGGCGACGCCGGCCTTCAAATCCTATGTGCTGCCGATTTCCGCGGCGGTACTCATCGGCCTGTTTGCAGTGCAGCGTTTTGGCACGGGTCTGGTCGGCAAGCTGTTCGGTCCCGTGATCATGTTGTGGTTTGCCGTGCTGACCATCACCGGTGTGACAGAGATCATGCAACAGCCGGCCATTCTGGCAGCGCTCAACCCCTTGAACGCCTTTGAATTTTTGCGCTCCCAAGGCTGGCACATGTTTGTCGCGGTCGGCGCCATCGTGCTGGCGTTCACGGGGGTCGAGGCGCTTTATGCCGACATGGGGCACTTTGGCAAACGGCCGATCCAGCTGGCCTGGCTGGGCCTGGTGCTGCCGGCACTGGCCATCAATTACATGGGACAAGGCGCGCTGCTGATGCGCGACCCCTCCGCGCTGGAGAATCCGTTTTATCGCCTGTTCCCCCAAGCCTGGCTGATCCCGGCGGTCGTTTTGGCCACACTGGCCACCGTGATCGCGTCCCAGGCGGTGATATCGGGCGCCTACTCGATGACCAAACAGGCGGTGCTACTGGGGCTGCTGCCGCGCATGCAGGTGCAATACACCTCGGCCAAGGAGATCGGGCAGATTTACATGCCGGAGGTGAACTGGCTGCTGCTGGTCTCGGTCTTGCTGGCCGTCGTTGGCTTCGGCAGTTCTTCCGCGCTGGCGTCGGCCTACGGCATCGCGGTGACCGCGACGATGCTGATCACCACGGCGCTGACTTTTTTTGTCGTGCGCGACGGCTGGGGCTACCCGCTGCCGGTGGCGCTGGCGGCCACCGCGGTGTTCCTGGCCCTGGACACGCTGCTGGTGGTGTCGTGCTCGCTCAAGTTCTTTCAGGGCGGCTGGTTTCCGCTGGTGCTGGGCTTGGCGATCTTCCTGGTCATGGCGACCTGGCGGCGCGGGCGCGAGCTCTTGATCGACACGATCCGCCACGATGATCCCGATCTGCTGCCCTTCATCACGGCCTTGTCAGCCGATGGCGTGCACCGGGTCCCGCGCACCGCCATCTACGCCGTCGCCAACCCGGACACCGTGCCGCAGGCCCTCATGCACAACCTCAAACACAACCAGGTGCTGCACGATCGCAATGTGATCCTCACCGTCGTGTTCCATGACGTGCCCTGGGTTGCGTTCGAGGAGCGCGTTCAGGTCAAGCCCCTGGTGCCCGGCTTCTGGCGGGTGCAGGTTAACTATGGTTTCAAGAACAAGCCCGATATCCCGAAGGCGCTCGAACTCTGCCAAGCCCAGGGCCTGCCCATCAACCTGTTCGAGACTTCGTATTTTCTGAGTCGGGAAATCGTCGTACCGACCAAGGGCGCGGGCATGGCGCACTGGCGCGAAGCCCTGTTCGCCATCATGTCGCGCAACGCCGGCAGTGTGGCGGACTTTTTTCGCCTGCCCAATAACTGCGTGATTGAGCTCGGAACCCGGGTGCAAATTTGACGTTGCGTGACAGTTGCAATCGTCGTCTTGGTCCTGTGTCCATCAGCGCTGATGTATGTGGTTTTGCTGGCCCCAGGCACGGACGACCACGTCGCCCAACCGTGGCCGTTCGCCCATGGCACTGACTTGTCCGTGGCGAGGACCGGCGATTGACTCTTGCGGGTCTGTTGCGGGTATTCATGGCGGCGCCGACTCCAGCCACAACCAACTGGATAGACTTGCCGCATCACCCCTTGCCGATGCCCTTCGAGAGACTTCAGACATGCCCACCAAGACGTTCACAAGCGGCCGCATCAGGAAGGCCGACTACAACACCGCATCGCGACAGCTGGACCTGCTTTGGGACAACAAGACCGTCCTGGCCTACAAGCATGTTCCCGAAGAGGTGTATCGGCGCCTTTGCAGCGCACCCAACGCGGCGGCGTACTGGGAGGACCGGATTGCGGAGGAGTACCCGAAGGGCACACCGATGACGTCCAGTGCTGATGCAGATGGCGCCAAGAAACTTAATGACCTGTTTGGGGGCGGGGACTGAGTGGCTGGGCGGCTGCGGGTTCAGTAGTCATTGAAATACCCGCCTCGATGCACCGCGCCTGTTTATGCTGGCAATCCCGACGTGAAGCGCTAAAAAAAAAGCCCCATCTCCGCAGGAGAAGGGGCTTCGAATTTGGTAGGCGCAATTGGACTCGAACCAACGACCCCCACCATGTCAAGGTGGTGCTCTAACCAGCTGAGCTATGCGCCTGAATTGTCATCAGCCGCAAATTGTAGCAGCAAAAATTTTGGCCCCATTCAAACGTCAACTTGCTCAAATTCAGGTCATTGAAGGCCTCCTTTATAGCCAGATCGCATATCCAAATCATCAAAAGATAGTTTGAAATATAAAGCCTTGCACTTAGAGTCTGCCTCCTATGCAAGATCTCGCTTTTATTTTTGCTGGTTTTTTTGTTGGAATAGTGGTGGGCCTCACCGGCGTCGGCGGCGGCTCGCTCATGACGCCCATCCTGATCTTCTTCTTTGGCGTCAAGCCCTACATGGCCGTCGGCACTGATCTGCTGTTTGCCGCCTTCACCAAAATGGGCGGCACGATCAAGATGGCGCGTGCGCGTCAGGTGGAATGGCGCGTCGTGCTGCACCTGTCGGCGGGCAGCATTCCGGCCGCCTTGATCACGCTTTGGGTCCTGAACCGTGTCGGCCCGGCCAGCGCCAATATGCAGCACCTGATGACCACCACGCTCGGCGTGGCCTTGCTGCTCACGGCGGCGGCTACCCTTTTCAAGGCCGTGCGCGGCAAAGCGACACCTACTTCGGTGGCGCGAGGCCAGGAGGCACGGGCCGCCAAGCCCCTGCACTGGAGCCTGCCGTTGCTGTTTGGCGCGGTGATCGGCACCCTCGTCACCCTCACCTCGGTGGGCGCGGGCGCGATTGGCGTCACGGTGCTGATGCTGTTGTACCCCTTGCTGCCCTTGCCGCGCATTGTGGCGGCCGATATTGCCTATGCGGTGCCGCTGACCCTAGTCGCGGGGCTGGGCCATGCCTCGCTGGGTTCGGTCGACTGGCCCCTGTTGGCCAAGCTGCTGGTTGGGTCGATTCCCGGTATCTGGGTCGGATCGCACCTGATGGCACGCACGCCCGAGCGGGTGATTCGTTCCCTGCTGTCCGTGCTGCTGGCCTATGCCGGCACCAAATTGATCGCCTTGTGAAACTTTGCCGGAAAACCTGCCCTCTTCAAATCGTCGGTTCTGCCTTTTTGACTGAAATTCACCATGTACCAATACACCGACTTTGACCGCCAATTCGTCCACCAGCGTGCCGCGCAATACCGCGACCAACTTGAACGCAACCTGAACGGCCAGCTCAGCGACGATGACTTTCGCCCGCTGCGGCTGCAAAACGGCTGGTATGTGCAGCGCTATGCGCCGATGCTGCGCGTGGCGGTGCCTTATGGCGAACTGGCCAGTGGGCAGTTGCGCGTGCTGGCCCGCATCGCACGCGAGTTTGACCAGCCCAGTGCCGCCGTCTACCAACACGCCAGCGGCACCCAGGCTGAACTCGGCACGCCGCACCTGCCCGTTGGTTACGGCCACTTCACGACCCGTCAAAACGTGCAGTTCAATTGGATTCCGCTGGACAAGAGTGCCGATGTGATGGACCTGCTGGCCAGCGTGAACATGCACGGCATTCAGACCAGCGGCAACTGCATTCGCAACATCACCAGCGACGCGCTCGCTGGAGTGGCAGTCGATGAAAGCATTGACCCGCGCCCCTATTGCGAAATCATGCGCCAGTGGAGCACGCTGCACCCGGAATTTGCGTTCCTGCCGCGCAAGTTCAAGATTGCTGTTTCCGGCGCGCAAGAGGATCGTGCCGCGACCGCCTGGCATGACATTGGTCTGCAGCTGCTGCGCGATGCGCAGGGCCAGGTCGGCTTCAAGGTGCAAGTGGGCGGCGGCATGGGCCGCACGCCGGTGATCGCCAGCACCATCCGCGCGTTTTTGCCCTGGGACCAGATTCTGAATTACCTGGAGGCCGTGGTGCGCGTCTACAACCGCTGGGGCCGGCGCGACAACCTGTACAAGGCGCGCATCAAGATTCTGGTCAAGGCCGAGGGCCAGCGTTTCACCGATGAGGTCGAGGCCGAGTACCAGGACATCCTGACCCATGACGGTGCGCCGCACACCATTGCGCAGGCCGAGTTGGAGCGGGTTTCAGCATCATTCAGGCCACCAGCCCTTATGCAACAAGCGCGAGATGCTACTGATATAGTAGCAATCGAGCTATCGGATAAGGACGCCAAGGACTACCAACGCTGGCTCAAGCAAAACGTGGCGCCGCACCAGAACCCCGCTTTGCGCGCCGTCACCCTGTCGTACAAGCGCCTGGGCCAAGCCCCGGGCGACGCCAGCGCCGACCAGTTGGACACTGCCGCTGATCTAGCGGACCGGTTCAGCGCCGGTGAAGCGCGTGTCACGCACCAGCAGAACCTGCTGCTGCCCTGGGTGCATGCCGACCAGTTGCCCGCCCTGTGGCAGGCGGCGCGCCAGGCCGGTCTGGCCAAGGCCAACATCGGGCTGTTGACCGACATGATTGCCTGCCCCGGTGGCGACCTGTGCGCGCTGGCCAACGCCCGCTCCATTCCCGTGGCAGCGGCCATCACCGAGCGTTTCCAGGACCTCGACGAGCTGTTTGACCTAGGCCAGATTGACCTGCACATCAGCGGCTGCATCAACTCCTGCGGCCACCACCACAGTGGTCACATCGGGATTTTGGGCGTCGACAAGGATGGGCGCGAGTGGTACCAGGTGTCGCTTGGCGGCTCGGACGGCAGCACGCTGTCCGGTGCCGCCGTGGCGGGCAAGGTGATCGGGCCCTCATTTGCGGCCTCCGAGGTCACTGACGTGGTGGAGGCGCTGTTAGAGACTTACCGCCTGCAGCGCTTGCCGGGTGAGCGCTTTATTGCCACCGTGCGCCGCCTCGGGTTGGAGCCGTTTCGCGCGGCTGCCAACTTGGTTCGCAGCGAGACCGGCAACAGCGGCAAAGAGCTCCATATTCATTTGAAAACGGCCGATGCCTTGACCGACTGAGAACCACATCCCATGCACCATAAAATCAAATTGATCGCTTCTCACGCTTATGCGACGCGGGCTACAGGCCAAAATGTTATAAATCTGGCGAACGATGCCGACCCGCGCACTTTGGCGCTCGCTGGGGTGGACCGGGTTGAGCTGAACTTCCCCAAGTTCACCGATGGCCGCGCTTTCAGCCAGGCCTATTTGCTGCGCCGGCGCCTGGGCTTCCACGGCGAAATCGTTGCCCTGGGAGACGTGCTGATTGACCAGCTGCTGCAAATGCAGCGCAGCGGCTTTGATGTCGCCGTGTTGCGCGCTGACCAGGACTTGGCGCTGGCGCAGCGCCAATTGGACCGTTTCAGCGGCTTTTACCAGGGCGATGCGCAGCGAGCGCCCCTGTTTGCCGCTGCAACGGGGGCCTGTGCCTGCGTAAATAACACCGAAGGAGTCGCCGCATGAGCGCCATTGATCTCAACGCCCGCGCCTCCAGCGACTTTGACGCCAAACTGCTTGAAACGACAGCGGTTCTGCAACAGGCCGCGCGTGACTATGCGCCGCTTGGCGCTGACACGGCACCCCGCATCAGCCAGGCCTCCAGCCTGGGCGCGGAAGACATGGTGATCAGCCACCTGATCAACACCTTGGAGCTCGACATTGGCATTTTTGTGCTGGAAACGGGCATGCTGCACGCCGAGACACTTGACTTGCTGGGTCGCCTCAAAGCCTCGTCACGCGCCCCGGTGCAGGTCTTCACCCCGGCCACCGAGGCGGTCGTGCAGTTTGTGGCGCGCGAAGGCAAGGACGCGATGTACAGGAGCATCGGACTGCGCAAAGCCTGCTGCCAGATTCGCAAAATGGAGCCTTTGAACCGCGCCCTCCAAGGCAAAGCAGCCTGGATCACAGGCCTGCGCCGCGAGCAATCGGGCGCGCGCGCTGACGTGCCCTTGGTCGACACCAGCGATGCAACGCGCGTCAAGCTCAACCCGCTGGCCAACTGGACCTGGGGTGATGTCTGGTATTTCATTGCCATCAACAAGATTGACTACAACCCGCTGCACGACCAGTTCTACCCCAGCATCGGCTGCGCGCCCTGCACCCGCGCTGTATCTGCTGGCGAGGATTTTCGCGCCGGCCGCTGGTGGTGGGAAGAGGAGGCAGCCAAGGAATGCGGCCTGCACGTCAAAGCCAGCCCAACGCCAGAAAGGACTCCCGCATGAATGCGCCCCTGCCCTCCAACCTGTTGCACCCCATGACGCACCACACTCGCCCTGATCATTTAAGCAACGCCCACCTCGATGCGCTCGAAGAAGAAACCATCTTCATCCTGCGTGAGGTGGCGGCCGCCTTTGAACGCCCGACACTCTTGTTTTCGGGCGGCAAGGACTCGCTGGTGATGCTCAAGTGCGCCGAGAAAGCCTTTGGCACACCCGCCACTGGCGGCAAGATTCCTTACCCGCTGCTGATGATCGACACCGGCCACAACTTCCACGAGGTCACCGATTTCCGTGATTCACGCGCCAAGGAGCTGGGCGCCGAGCTGATTGTGCGCAGCGTCGAAGACTCGATGGCGCGCGGCACCGTGCGCCTGACGCATCCCGGCGAGAGCCGCAACGTGCACCAGTCGGTCACGCTCTTAGAGGCGATTGACGAATTTCGCTTTGACGCACTCATTGGCGGTGCCCGGCGTGATGAAGAAAAGGCGCGCGCCAAGGAACGCATCTTCAGCCACCGCGACAGTTTTGGTCAATGGCAGCCCAAAGAGCAACGCCCCGAGCTGTGGACGCTGTTCAACACCCGCTTGCACCCGGGCGAGCATTTCCGCGTGTTCCCCATCAGCAACTGGACCGAGCTCGATGTCTGGCAGTACATTGCCCGTGAAAGGATCGCCCTGCCCTCGCTTTACTACACGCACCAGCGCGCGGTGGTGGAGCGCAAAGGCCTGCTGGTGCCGGTGACCGACCTGACCCCGCTCAAGCCCGGCGAAGTGGCCGAACTGCGCGACGTGCGCTTTCGCACCGTGGGCGACATCACTTGCACCTGCCCGGTGGCCAGCCTGGCGGCCAGCGCCGATGACATTGTTTTGGAAACGCTGACGGCCGAGGTGTCCGAGCGCGGTGCGACCCGCATGGACGACAAGACCTCTGAGGCTTCGATGGAGAAGCGGAAAAAAGATGGGTACTTTTAGTGGTCTCGGCGCGGCTATGTGTCTAATCCGGCGCGGCGACCGGGGCATGTGCATGCGGTTTTGGGGTGAAAACACACGCGAAACGCAAGCTGCAGTTCGCCACCGACTGCCGACGCACGCCTTTCACCCCAAAGCCCGGTCACATACCCCAATCACCACGCCTGACGCTGTTGGGGAAACGGCCCAGTCAATGAAAGCGACTAGCAGCGTGCTTTGGGTGTCTGACGCAGTGAAGTCAAGGAGGAGGCTT
>NZ_JAAFHA010000123.1 GCF_010365055.1 Rhodoferax sp. | reverse complement strand
TGCCGGCTTTCCCCGCCGGAAGATTCCAGTCGTAACGCTGGAGCACCAAGCCCACGAAACGGCGTGAGCCCATCTCGCGCACGATAGGCAACAAATCGGGAGCTATTGCCGTTCCGCCCGCCTCGAGCCCATGACATGGAGCGCACCGGTCCTGGAAGATGCGCCAGCCGGTGTAGGCCGAACCGGGCGGCCTTGAGAGCCGTGCGATCTCCTGTGTAGCCTGTTTGTTCTCCACTTCGACTGCCACTTCGGCTGCGCACCCAGCCAACAACAGCGCCGACGTGAAGACCGCGCCGTACAAGAGACCGTGGCGGCTCCCTGGCATCCGGTAGAAGGTTGACCTTATTGAAGCCATCGAAAATCTTGCCATTTTGATTACCCATCTTGTTGGCGCCGATGCGTTGATGCCCCAACTGCCAAGCTTGGAGCCACCCAAAGCCCGCCGTCGAACTTCAATGGCAACGACCGGCAACGCACGGCTTATAGAATTCTTGGAGCAATTCTCGGCTTGCCGCTGCAGCTTGGATTGACCAATCGCATAACTGCAGGTCAAAATCCTACGAAACAAATGTGCAGTCAATTTATGACGCCGGGCGTAGCAAAGCACATTCCGGCAAAAATGCCAGTTCCGCTCAAAACCGGGCCCAATGGACAGATGACACACACGACCAATACAGCGACTTCGTCTGATGCAATGGCCGGCGCCATTGGGGGTCAGACGATCTCACGCGCGCAAATGGAGTCGCTCATTGCCGAGTCCGGCAATCCGCTTGCCTTCGAGGACTGCGACTTTGAGGGCGTTGATCTGTCGCGGCTGGACATGCGCGGCTTTGAATTCAGGGACTGCACTTTCATTGACGCGTCCCTGTTCGCCTCGGTCCTGTCGCAAACCACCTGGCTCAGATGCCCTGGGCGGCAAGCCGACTTTGAAGCGGCTGAGTTGGTCGATGCACTGTTTCGGAATTGCGACCTCAACAACACCAAGTGGCGACGCGCCAGGCTGTCGTCCGCATCGTTCAAGGAGTGCAAGCTCACGGGCGCCAATTTCGAAGAAGTAGCGCATCTGGGCCTGTCGTTTGCAGATACGCTGCTCGTAGGCGCCGACTTGCGCAAGATGTCCTTTCGGAAGATGCAGCTTCAACAACTTGATTTTTCGGAGGCAGATCTGTCGGGATGCGACTTTCGGGAGGCGGTCTTCTTGGGAGGAGGTTTGCGCAATGCCCATCTGAAGCTGACACGTTTTGATGGCGCTGACCTGCGCGAGGCCGACATTGGTGGGCTGAAGCTTGTTGATGCGAAACTGTTCAAAGGCGCCACTATCTCGCTGAATCAGGCCGCGGAGCTACTGGGGGAACTTGGAATCACGGTGGCTTGAGATTTCTTTGCAGTATCGGTGTCACTTTTGGCTGATGTGGATGGGTCGGCCATATTCACCAACGAAGTTAGTCTCAGCCCAATCAACTTGGAAGGCAAATGATATGAAAACAGAAGATTTGATACTGGCGGCTCAAGTTCGCGAACTGGCCGCTGAATTGCGACAGCAACACGCGTACAGCACCAAGAAGGAAATGGAAGCAAGACTTCCAAGAGACCAGCACGAGTCGCTCGAAGACTTCATGGAGAAATACAGAGCAGCGCACCCGATAGCAAAATTTGTTCCGGAAGCGATGCAGAAACTGGAGAAAGTCTCGGAGGTCATTCAGTCTTACATCAAGACACATCAAAGTAATTGAAGATTGGCGAACGTTCGAATGTCAATTCAAAATTTTGTGTGAACGGCAGTTAATTTTGACGCGCGGCATGCGCCCGTCAAACCATGGGGTGAATGGCAGACTCGACGAAGTGGCAAATGGTGAAATTTCTCGTCATTTCGTTCCAAAGCATTGGTGTTGACGCGCCCCAAGCCGCTTCACCAAAGGTGTGATGATTGATCAAGAATGTTGATGTAAACGACTAGGAGACTTCTGTGATGAAACACATCGGATTCATCGGCGCATCAGGACTGATGGGCCACGGCATCGCCAAAAATCTACTCGCCAAGGGCTTTGCCGTGTCGCTCACGGTACACCGTAACCCCGAAGGGGTGGCTGACCTATTGGCGCTGGGGGCCCGTCTGGTGGGTTCTGCTGCCGAGCTAGGTGCCTGCGATGCTGTGATATTGTGCGTAACGGGGTCGCCGCAAGTAGAGGCTGTCCTCCTTGGATCGGAGGGGGTGCTGTCGCAGGCCCGTGCGGGACTGATCATTATCGATACGTCCACGAGTGAGCCCGAATCGACACGACGTATAGCCGCCTTATGCGCGCAGCGAGACATCATTCTTGTTGATGCGCCGCTGACGCGCACACCAGTGGAGGCCGAGTTGGGAAAACTTAACACCATGGTCGGAGCCTCGCCCGAGGTGTTTGCGCAGATCAGGGTGCTGTTGTCGGCGTATTGTGAAAACATCTTCCATGTAGGTGGGCCAAGCGCCGGGCACATCATCAAGCTGCTCAACAACTTTGTGGCACAGGCCATCGCCACTGCTACTGCCGAAGCTTTTGCGGTGGGCGCAAAAGCCGGCGTGGATGTCTCACAGTTGGTGAATGTCGTGTCGGCCGGCGCCGTGAATTCCGGAATTTTTCAGGCCATGGCCAAAACCCTTAACGGCGACTTCACTGGTCTCAAGTTCGAACTGGACAACGCGCGCAAGGATCTACGTTACTACACGCACCTGGCAGAGATGGTGAACGTGCCGTCGTTTATGGGTGAAGCGGTTCACCAGAGCTTGGCCACGGCATCGGCGCTGGGTTACGGCAAGCAGTTTGTGCCGGCCCTGATAAGTGCGCAGGAAAAATTGACTGGCGCGCAGATTGCTCCCTTGCCGACACCTGTGAAGTAGATGCCGGGCAGATCGTGAGTTCAGGGGTTTTTCGCAGAAAATCGGCCGACCCGTCCAGGGGCGCCCCCTGCGAAAAACAGGCTATCTGCAGCCCCCGCGCGGCGCAGCCCGGGTGTTCAGGTACACGGAATAGAGGGACGTGGTGCCACAAATGAACAACCGATTGAGCTTGGGCCCGCCGAAACACACGTTGGACACGGCTTCTGGGATCAGGATCTTCCCCAGCAACGTGCCGTCGCTCGAATGGCAGTGCACACCGTCACCTGCCGATAGCCACAGGTTGCCATGAACGTCGACGCGGAACCCGTCGTACAGGCCGACTGCACAGATGGTGAATACCTCACCGCCGGAGATTGATGCACCGTCGTCCGAAACCTTGAAGCGTCGCACGTGGTGGGGTCCATTCGCCAGGTGCGTGGCGCCGGTGTCTGCAATGTATAAGAATGACTCGTCAGGAGAAAACGCGAGCCCATTGGGCTGCACGAAGTCGCCAGCGACGAGCGTAACGTGTCCGCTCACTGAATCAAGGCGATAGACATTGCAGGCACCGATCTCACTGGTGCTTGCGTCCCCTTCGTAGTCGGAATCAATCCCATAGCTCGGGTCCGTGAACCAGACACTACCGTCTGACTTCACGATCACGTCGTTGGGGGAGTTAAAGCGTTTGCCCTCAAAACTATCGGCAAGCGCAATGCGTCTGCCATCATGCTCGGTACGCGAAACGCAGCGCCCGCGGTGTTCGCACGATACCAGGCGGCCCTCAAGATCAACGGTATGACCGTTGCTGTTCATCGCGGGCTGCCGGAATACAGAAACCGAACCGTCGGTCTCGTCCCAGCGCATCATGCGATCGTTCGGAATGTCTGACCACACCAGATAGCGGCCTGCAGCAAACCAGGCCGGTCCCTCGGCCCATCGACAACCGCTGTACAGTTTCTCAACATGTACATTGGGAAACGCCAATTTTTTGAAGCGTTCGTCTATCAATTCGAAACCAGTACTTAGCCAGGCGCCCATAAAATTCCCCGTGAATCCAGATTCGTTTTACTCGGTCATCCGCCGTCCGCGTCCATAGATCAGCAGCATCACAATGATGATGCCGCCATAAATAACTTGTCGAACCATGTCAGGTATTTGAATCACTGACAAAATCGACTGCAGAAGCGTGATCAGGATCACGCCAACCACCGTACCGAGGTACGAACCGCGACCACCCAGGATATTGGTGCCGCCCAACACCACTGCGGTGATCGCTGGCAGCAGGTAGGCCTCACCCATGGCTTGATAGGCTTTGGTCGAGTATCCGGTCAGCAGCACGCCAACCGCTGCTGAACAAGCGCCAGCTATTACAAAGCAAAGCAGGGTGACGCGTCGGGTATCGACACCGGACAGGTAGGCCGCGCGCTCGCGGTTACCCACGGCATAGATGGCGCGACCCATCATCGTGCGATGTAGCAGAAACACGGTCGCGGAGCCGATCACGATCCACACCAGCAGCGCATTCGGAATTCCAAGGAAGGAGCGACCGGTGGCGATCAGATGCATCGCCGGGGTCGCGCGATCTTGTGGCGCAAAGCCGCCAGTGCGAACCACCACCAGACCCTGCGCTACCGCATTGACGCCGAGTGTGAAAATCATTGACGGCACTCTCAAGTAGGCCACACCAATGCCGTTGACAAGACCAAACAGTGCACCGCAGGCAATACCGAACGGGATGGCGAAATTCGCGCCGGCACCGCCCCACCAGCCAGCGGCAGCGGCAGACATCACGCCGCCAACGGTGACGACCCATGGCACTGAAAGATCAATTCCACCCAGCAGGATCACCAGCATGGCACCAGTGGCGACCACGCCGAGAAAAGACGCAATTTGCAGTTGCAGCAGCAGGTAGTCGGCCGACAGAAAGTTGCTCGAATACAAACTCCCCAGCAGCAGCAACCCTACGGAACACAGCGCGGCGGCCGCCACGGGCATCTGGCCCGATTTGCGAAGTCGAACGATAAGGTTGCTCATTTGCAGGCCAGTCACTTGAACATATCGAGGCGATTGCGCAGCTTGAGCAATTGAAGCGAGCCCAGACTAACAGCCACCAGCAGAATGACGCCCTGGAACAAAGGTTGCCAAAGCGGGTCCAGATCGAACACGAACAACAGGTCACCAATCGTACGCAAAACAAAGGCGCCAAATATCGACCCAATCGCGCTTCCCGCTCCGCCAGCAAGCGATGTGCCACCGATCACCACTGCGGCAATCGAGTTCAACGTGTAGGTGCCGCCGAGCGCCATCGAGGCTTCGCCAGAGTAGGTAATAAAGGTCAGAAACAGTCCGCCAAGCGCAGCTAAGAGCCCCGAGAGTGTGTAGGCGACGACCTTGGTCCGGTTGATGGGGACACCCGACATGTAGGCCGCGCCTTCTGCCGAGCCGATTGCCAGTGCCGCACGGCCAATCGTCGAGCGCCGGTAAGGCATCCAGACAAGGACTACGATCGCCAGCAGTACCAACAGCGACGACGGAATTCCTCCGAGTTGTGCTCCCGTCAACAGATCGGCAAGGTCCTCCTGAACGCCGCCGCCCGGCACCGGTCGCAGGGCGAGTGCAAAGCCGAAATAGATGGTGCCAGTCGCCATGGTGGTGATGATCGGCTGCAGACGGCCATAGACGATGATCAAACCATTGATCAGGCCGCACAGGGTACCCACAGCCAGCACCACCACGATGCCCAGCGCCGCCTGCGCCGGGGTGCCGACCACCAGATGCGAAGCCAGACAATTGGCCAGCACAAACACCATGCCCACCGACAAATCGATCCCGGCGGTCAACACCGGCAGCGTCTGCGCCATCGCCACGATGGCCAGCAGCACGCCCTTGTTGGCGGCCGTGGTGATCACTGGCACGGTCCATCCGGTCTGGTATTTCGCGATGAAGAGCGCGAAGATCGCGACAAACATGGCGGCTGCGGCGAAAGCCCCGCGATGCTCGCGAAAACTGAAGCGGAATTCTTCGAGGTTCATAAATGCAGGCCCATTTTTCACCGACTTACGCCGGGGCATCGATGTTGAGAGCGCTGGCCACCAGCGCGTGTTCGGTCATTTCGTCGCCTTGTAGCCAGCGCACGATGCGGCCGTCGAAAAACACGGCCACGCGGTCGCAACAGCCAATCAGCTCGGCGTAATCGGTGGAATACAACAGCACTGCGACGCCTTCATCAGCCAACTTGCGCAGCAACAGGTAAATCTCCTGCTTGGTGCCGACGTCGATACCTCGGGTCGGATCATTAAGCAGAATGACCCGTGGTGCGTTGAGCAACCACTTGGCTATCACTACTTTTTGCTGATTACCGCCTGATAAAGTGCCAACCGCTTCATCGACATCAGGCGCCTTGATTTTCAACTGGGCGACCATCTCTGAAGTCGCTCGCGCCTCGTCCGAAAAGCTGATCACGCCGGCATGACTTAAGTGATCCAGTGCTGCGAAAGTCAGGTTATCCCGCACGCTCATGGGCAGCATCAACCCGTCGGTCTTGCGGTCCTCTGGGACCAGGGCGATACCGATGTCAGGTTGCTTGGCCGCTTTGGGGCTGTCCACCGAGATGGTCTTGCCGTCGATCTGAATCTGCCCCGATACCCCGCGCAACACGCCAAACAGTGCAAGAAAGAATTCGCGCTGGCCCTGGCCGTCCAGGCCCCCGAGACCCACGATCTCGCCGGCACGCACCGACAAGTCGATGTCGTGCAGACGCCCGCTCCAACTAAGGTGCTTGACGTCCAGCGTTGGCGGCTTTCCGTCGTCGACTTTTTGCCCGGTACCGTCGGCGGCGCCACGCGAAGCTGGCTTGGGCGGGTAGGCGTGGCTGACTTCCCGTCCAATCATCATTTCGACGATTTCATCAGGGGTTTTGGTGCCCGCCGTGAAGGTGGAGACATGGCGGCCATTGCGATAGACCGAGCAATCGTCAGCCAGTTCCTCAATCTCGGACATACGGTGTGAGATGTAGACAATAGCGAGTCCATCGTCGCGCAAGCGCTTGAGCAAGGTGAAAACCCGCTGCACATCTGCCGCCGTCAACGCCGAGGTCGCCTCGTCAAGAATCATGATCTTTGGTTGACGCGCCACCGCCTTGGCGATTTCAACCATCTGCCGCCGTGACAACGGCAAGTCACGAACCAGGGCCAGGGGATGAACGTCTTCACAGCCTACCTGCGCCAGGGCCTGCTCTGCCAAACGCCGTTGCGCCCGCTGGTCGATCAGGCCGAATTTTCGGGGGGGATTGGTGATGCCGATATTGTCCGCAACGCTGAGATCCGGCATCAGCGACAGTTCCTGGAACACGCTGACGATTCCCGCGCGGCTCGCCGATGCCGGTCCATCAAGCACAATGGATTTACCGTCAAGTTCTATGAGTCCGGCGTCGGGTATGACGACCCCGGACATCACTTTGATCAAGGTGGACTTGCCAGCGCCGTTCTCACCGAGAACGGCGTGGATCCGCCCCCGCCCGCATTCAAGGCGCGCATCCTCAAGCGCCCGAACCCCACTGTAGCGCTTTGACACGCCCTGTATGCGGAATAACGGAATCATGTTACTGATTGGCCTCCGACTTGCCCATGATTTCCTCAGCGGTGAAACCGATTTTGCAGGCATCGAAAGAGTTACCGACAAAGAAGTTGTCCGCCAACTCCGGATAGAAGTCCGTGCCCTTCTTCAAATTGGGGTACTCGACCAGGGACTTGGGCAACGAGATGGCCTGGGGAACCTTTCCGCCCTTCAGCGCAGCAATCGCCGCCTTCATGGCCACTGCCACCTGGGCGGGACCGGTGCCGGCCGAGGAGCAATGCAGGCCCTGCGCCGCGTACTGATCGCACAATTTTCGGAAACCGTTCTCGGTCTCGCCGGAGACAGGGATCATCGGGTGCTTCGCGTCGAGCATCGCACGGACTACACCGGCCGAGCCACCCTGCGTGTAAATGCCAGCAAACTTCTTGTGAACGGCGATGGCATCGGCTGTAGCTTTCTGGCCTGTGCCGTCATCCCATTTGCCAACCACTTCTACCACCTCGAATTTCTTGCCCGATTTGTTCAGAACTTCGCGGAAGCCCTCGTGACGATCACGGTCGACCGAGTTCCCGGTAACACCGCGGACCTCGAGAATCTTGCCGCCGTCGGCCTTGATTTCCTTGAGCAGCCACTGGGCGGCGACACGGCCGAGATCAACCTGGTCAACGTTCACGATCACGTTGTCTGGCGACTCAATGACGTTGTCGAAGGACACCAGGACAACACCGGCGGCTTTGGCCTTCTTTACCACCGGCGTGAAGGCGGCCGGATTGAGCGCATTGACGATCACCGCATCGTAGCCCGAATCAATGAAGTTGTTCGCGGCGGCAATCTGCGCCGGGAGGTCTTCGCCGGTCGATACGACCTTGAATTCCTTTAGGTCTGCTTTTACGCCCGGCTGTTCGGCGTATGCCTTGGCCGTCTTGATCATCTGAATGCGCCAGGTGTTGCCGACAAAGCCATTGGCCAAAGCAATGCGATAGGGACCTTTTTTGGCCTCCCATTGCATGTATTGGGTCTTGGCGTCCCAGGGCTTGAAGCAGGCCGGTTCGACGCCAGGACCGCTAACCACTTTGAATGGCGCTGCTAGCGCAAAACCAGCGGCCAGCAGGCCCGCAGCGACGGCGATACGGTTACGGTGCAACATATATTTCCTTTACGAATTAATAAACTGAACTGCAAGTCAAAGGACAGTCAACTCGACAGACCTTAAGGCGAATGGCACTTACTTTGGCTTCCAGTCGTGGCCATGTTTCTTGATTTTCCGACGAGCGATGGCACGCGGAACCTTTAACCACGGGTAAGGTTT
>NZ_JAAFHA010000122.1 GCF_010365055.1 Rhodoferax sp. | reverse complement strand
ACTGGCTTGCATCAGGTTGGCTTCGGCCTTGGCCTGCTGGGCCTGGGCGCTGGCAAAGACGGCCTGGTACGGACTGGCGTCGATGTCAAACAAGGCTTGCCCGGCCTTGACCTCGCTGCCCTCCGCAAAGCGGCGCTTCTGCAAAATACCGGCCACCCGCGCCCGCACCTGGGCCACGCGTGAGGCTTCCAGCCGGCCCGGCAGTTCCGTTACCAAACCGACATCGCCCGGCTTGACGATGATCACGCCGACCTCGGCCGCTGGCGCTGCGCCGCCCGGCCCACCTGGACCGGCGGGCGGTGCGCTGCCCTGACCGCACGCGACCAGCAAGGCGCTTAATGCGAGGGTGCCCAAGAGCTGCAATTGGGGTGCGCGGATCGATGGCCTGGCGAAGGTTTCAAGCATGATGTATTTCCGAAAAAAGAAGGGCAACAAAGCGCGTGATGGCGCAATATTGACACAAGAATTATTTTCGTGAAGTATACATACAGTCTTGTATGTATAAAATACAATCCGGTTTTCCGATACCCAGGAGTTGGTTTTTCGCCATGGCCCGTTGCACCAAAGAAGAAGCTTTCGCCACGCATGAGCAATTGCTCGATGCGGCCGAGCGGGTGTTTTATGAACAAGGGGTGTCGCGCACTTCCCTGCAAGCGATCGCCGAGGCGGCGGGCGTGAGCCGGGGCGCCATTTACTGGCATTTCAAGAACAAGGCCGATTTGTTCAACGCCATGATGGCGCGCATCACGCTGCCGATGGAGACCACGCTGCAGTGCATTGGCGCAGATGACGGGCGCGATCCGCTTGACGCTCTGCAGCACGCCATTCTGGATGCGATGCGAAAAATTTCCTCGGACGAGCGCACCCGCCGCGTTCTTGAGGTCGCCACGCTGAAGGTGGAGTACGTTGATGAATTGCTGGCGGTCAAGGCGCGCCAGTTGCAGACCCAAACCGAGGCGGTGCAACGCATGGCGCTCAGCCTGCAGGACGCGAGCACGCGCCAAGCCGTGATTTTGCCGATCTCGCCCTTGATGGCGGCGCAGGGCTTGCATGCGCTGGTGGTGGGTCTGATCCATACTTGGTTGCTGGCACCGCAGGCGTTTGCGCTGGTGAAAGTTGCCGAAGTGAGTATCGGGGCCTATCTGACCGGCTTAGGGTTGACGGTGCGGCGTTGAGTCGGCCACGGCGTGCCGGTGGGCTCCATCGAGCCCGTTCATGCGCGGGTGTGCATCCCCTAAACTCACCGGCTATGGCAAAAGACTACTGCGTGTTGGGAATCGAGTCCTCGTGTGACGAAACCGGCGTGGCGCTGGTGCAGGTGCAGGGCAAGGCCTTGCCGCTGCTGCTGGCCGATGCCCTGTACAGCCAGATCGAGATGCACCAGGCCTATGGCGGCGTGGTGCCCGAGCTGGCCAGCCGCGACCACATTCGCCGCGTACTGCCGCTGACCGAGCAGGTGCTGGCGGCATCCGGGCGAACCCTGGCAGACGTCGACGTGGTGGCGTTCACCCGTGGCCCGGGACTGGCCGGCGCCTTGCTGGTGGGCGCGGGCGTGGCCTGCGCGCTGGCCGCCGCGCTGGGCAAGCCGGTGCTGGGCATGCATCACCTCGAAGGGCATTTGCTGTCGCCATTTTTGAGTGCCGATCCGCCTGAGTTTCCGTTTGTGGCGCTGCTGGTGTCGGGCGGCCACACCCAGTTGATGCGGGTCGATGGGGTCGGGCGTTACGAACTGCTGGGCGAGACGATTGATGACGCCGCCGGCGAAGCCTTTGACAAGTCGGCCAAGCTGTTGGGTCTGGGCTATCCGGGTGGCCCGGCGCTCTCGAAGCTGGCCGAGCAGGGTGATGCGGCGGCGTTCAAGTTGCCGCGCCCTTTGCTCAAAAGCGGCAATCTTGATTTTTCTTTTGCCGGCCTGAAAACGGCGGTGATGGTGCAGGCCAAAAAGCTCGCGCTGGTAGCAGGCGTTGCGGTCGAGGCCTTGCCGGTGCAGGTGCTGGCTGACCTGGCGGCCTCCACCCAGGCCGCCATTGTGGAAGTGCTGGTGAAGAAGTCGCTGACGGCCTTGAATCAAACCGGGCTGAATCGTCTGGTGGTGGCTGGCGGTGTTGGCGCCAACCGCAGCTTGCGCGCGCAACTGAATGCGGCGTGCGCCCAGCGCGGCGTGCGCGTGCATTACCCGGAACTGCATCTGTGCACCGACAACGGCGCCATGATTGCCATGGCCGCTGCCATGCGCCTGCAGTCCGGCCAGCAAGCCGCCACCGAGGTCTATGCCTTTGACGTCAGGCCGCGTTGGCCGCTGGCCAATCTGCCCGTAGCAAGTTGAAATTGCCCGGAAATTTATAAGAAATCAGGCTCTAGCCCCCGCCGAATATGTGTAAGCAGCTACTTTTTTGGTATCAACTCGTGTTCAGATCGCAGACGGATTTTGGGGTTCGGTTGCTGAGTGCACCTTGGCAAAGGTCAGGATGATTTCGCGGATCAGTTTGCGTTGCGGCACGGGAAGCTTCAGGAAAGCCTCAAAAATATCCCGATCCTGGTAGCCAATGCCGCTATCCCAGCGGGCACGGCGCGACTCGACTTTGCGCTGAATCTCCTCACCGTAGTTGAGTTGCTGCGGCGCAATGGCCAGCCACTCAGCCAGCACCAGCAATTTCTCGTGCGTCGGCAAGGTCTCGCCGCGCAGCCAGCGGCGCACGCCGTGCAGCGTCATCGGTTTGCCCCAGTACCGGGTGTTGAACTCGCGTTCCAGCACAGCAGGCTTGGCCTCATAGCCAGCCGCCACCATGGCGTCACGTAACCGTTCCGCAAACAATTTTTTTGCGTTATCCATGCGGTTACGTTATGGGTCCAGCCATGCAACAAGGGAACAACCTTGTATAGTCACGTTTTTTACGTAACTAATACTCAAGTTGTCAGAATCTGCGCAAGCAGTCGGAGGCCAACACACCAGTCATGCCCAAATCCCTGCTCGAACAACTCCCCGAAATCGTCGCCGCCGGGCGCAAGGAAGCCGAAAGGCTGTTGGAGGGGATTGAGAGCCGCCAGCGCGTGACGTTGCAAACCCGCGAGGTGGTGCTGCCGGCCAAAGACAGCGCGGTGCAGGACTGGGTGACCTCGCAAGCCCGCGTGGCGCAACGCGAGGTGTTTGCCCCCGGCCAGACCAGCCTGCTGGACAACCCACAGCCGATGCTGGGGGAAGTTTCTGGTACTTCGCGTCCGGCATCCGTTGAGGCGCTCAACGCCGGTTCTGTGGACGGGCAACCCTGGGTCAACCGCCTGATCTATGGCGACAACCTGCTGGCCATGGCGGCGCTGTTGGCGGGCGACGAGCAAACGCCCAGCCTGCGCGGCAAGGTCGATTTGATCTACATCGACCCGCCATTCGACAGCAAGGCCGACTACCGCACCAAAGTCACGCTGCCGGGCGTGGAACTGGAACAAAAGCCCACGGTAATTGAGCAGTTTGCGTACTCGGATACGTGGTCAGACGGCACGGCCTCGTACCTGGCGATGATCACGCCCAGGTTGATTTTGATGCGCGAGCTGTTGGCAGATACCGGCTCGATTTACGTGCATCTGGACTGGCATGTGGGGCATTACGTGAAGCTGGTGCTGGATGAAGTGTTTGGCCGGGATAACTTCGTCAATGAAATATTCTGGAAGCGCTCCGACTCCCACTCTGATTCGCAGGAAAAGTACTCGGCGATAACGGACACAATTTTCTTTTTCTCAAAGCGCGGGGAGCACTACTGGAATCCTCCGTACTTACCTTTGCCACAGAAAACTATCACTGACTGGTACAAGAACATCGAGCCTGAAAGCGGAAGGAAGTACAACCTAGACAACTGCTCAAGCCCCAACCCTCGCCCCAACATGATGTATGCGTACAAGGGGGTGAGGCCACCACCAAACGGGTGGCGGTACTCACTTGAAAAGATGACTGCACTTGATGCCTCTGGCAGATTGCACATAACGGCAACGACCATCAAGTACAAAAGGTATCTTGACGAAAGCAAGGGCGTTCTTTGTTCGAACCTTTGGAATGACATTTCACAAATCCGTGGTTATGGGATAACCAACGAAAGTGTCAACTACGGCACGCAAAAGCCTGAAAAACTCCTTGAGCGCATCATCCGCGCATCTTGCCCCGAAGGTGGCATCGTCGCCGACTTCAACGGCGGCTCCGGCACCACCGCTGCCGTCGCCGAAAAACTCGGCCGCCGCTGGATCACCACTGACCTCGGCAAACCCGCGTGCATGATCATGCGCAAACGCCTGATCGATCTTGACGCCAAGCCCTTCCTCTACCAAGCCATCGGCGACTACCAAGTGGAGGCGGCCAAAGCCACGCTGGGGCGGGACTTCCGCATTGGCGATCTGTCGCAGATCGTGCTATCGCTCTATGGTGCACTGCCCTTGCCGCCGGACGTGAACCCGCAGCGCAACCTGGGCCACATTGCAGGCATCGACTTCGGCGGAAAGCGGGGCAGCAAGACACTGGTGCTGGCCGACTCACCCAACAAGCTCACCGGCACGGCCACGCTCAAGAAGGCGATTGCACAACGCGACAACCTGCTGGGCGGCTGGGACCGTGTGGTGGTGCTGGGCTGGAACTTTGAGCCCTCGATTGGTGAGACCATCACCGCGCTGAACGACAGCCGCATGGAGGTGCTGGTGATTCCGCCCGACCTGATGGATCGGCTCAAGAAAAAAGGCGGGCTGGACAAGCTGCGCGGGCAAGTGCGGTTTTCGTCCCTGCAGTATTTGACGATTCACCCGGTGGAGCGTGCTGTAAAAACCGGCGCAGACATGCCAACCGAAACCCTGACGGTGCAACTTAAGAACTACGTGTTGCTGTCCCCCGAAGCAATCAACCTGGACGACGACAACCGCGCCAAGCTGCAAGCCGTGGCCAACAAGGAGCCGCTGACGCTGATCGAATACTGGGCGGTGGACCCGGACTATGACGGCAAGGTGTTCCGCTCGGCTTGGCAGGACTACCGGGGCAACACCGCGAATGATGGCGACGCGCTGCGCGTGGTGACGCAGGCGGTGGTGACGGCACCCTTGAAAGACGGCCCGCGCAAGGTGGCCGTGCGGGTGGTGGATGTGTTTGGGTTTGAGGCGGAAGTGGTGGCTGTGGTCGTATGAGTCCGACCTACGCCGCCGCAATCACTTTGTGGTCAGGTGCGCGGAACACCGTTGTTCGCACCAATGCGGCCAGCTCGCGCTTACTTTGCAGCAGCAATGCGGCTTCGGACGGTGTCAGCTCCCTCGGTGCGGGCAAGGTACCGAGCTTCTGATTCAGTAAGCGCGTCGAAGGCGTGAGCGAATTGTTCGATCCACCAGTGTTCAAGTTCATTTCCATGTCGATTCCTCAGTTCTGTCAGTCGCTCGGCGCTGGGTGCCAGTTTGGCGGAGTGCTGCTTACCCGTCAAGCATACCGCCGCCAGCACTTTGCCGCCTTGGGATTCGATGTATCCCTTCATGTTCGCCAGCGTGCCCCCCATGCCAATGAAGTCATCCACCAACACGTATTCGCACTCTGGGGTGACCGTGCCCATGAATCTGGCTTGGCGTGCAAGCCGAGAGAATCCATCGGCACCGGTGTGAAAAACTACATTGGTTTGGTAAATGCCGCTGTCCACAGGCCAGCCAAGCGCCTACCCCAGCAAATCTGCAAACACCTCGGGAATGGCGTTGATACCTTCGCGCTCATAGGCGTGGGCGCTGACCAAGGTAGGCGTATGTCCGCGCAACAAATTGACCAGCGCGAGGTTTTGCGCTTCGCTCATGGTGTTGTTCACCAACGCAATGGCTGCATTCCCATCCCCCGCCTTCGCTGCCTTGTAAGCCGGATGCTGCTTGACCGCCGACTCGCTGGCGTGAATCAGCACGTCGGGGAAGTTGCCCCAAGGGCTGCGTGGCGGCTGGATGATTTTCGACATTCACTGCATTTTTGCACGTTCAACCCATTCTGAGATTCATTGCCATGAGCCAAGCCCAACCCGACAACCAACTCGCCCTCTCCCTGGGCCTCACCACCAAAACCACCCAGCTCTGCCTGGGCCTGGAGTCCGGCGCGGCCGACATTCTGGAGCTGGTGACACCCACCACTGCCGAGCTGCTGCTGTGGTGGTTTGGCGAGGACATGGTTGCCGCGCGCGGTGGGCTCAACTTCCATTCGGGACAGAAACAGGCCATTTTGAACGCCATCGTGGCGCACGAGGTGCTGGGCCGGGACCAGGCGCACTGGTCACTGCTGGATTTGTACCGCGCCACCGCGCCCGACGCGCTGCTCACCGGAACGCGGCTGGCCGAGGTGTCCAACGCCAAACACGCGCACCCCAAATATTGCTTCAAGATGGCCACCGGCACCGGCAAGACCTGGGTGCTGCAGGCGCTGATGATCTGGCAATTGCTCAACAAAACAGCGGCGCTGGCTGACGGCATTGACGATGCGCGCTTCACGCGGCAGTTCATGGTGGTAGCACCGGGGTTGATTGTTTACGAGCGGTTGCTCGATGCGTTTTGCGGCAAGCTGATTGAAGGCGGCAACGGTTCGCGTGACTTTGCCAAGTCAGACGTGGCGCAGTTTGCCGACCTCCTCGTTCCCGAAGCGCAGCGCGACGCCGTTTTTGCCTTTGTGCGCGGCAACGTGTGCAGCAAGAACGAGATTGGTCTGAAAGCCACGGGCAACGGCATGATCGCGATTACGAACTGGCACTTGTTGACTGAGGGCGACGTGACTGATGAGGTGGAAGATGTCGATGCCGTAGAAACCCCCGGTGCGCCACTGGAGCCGCAGCAGGTCGTCAACGCCGTGCTGCCGCTGATGCCGGGCCGCGCCACCGGCAACAGCCTGGACGTGCTGGACCGGCGCTATGCGCGCGGCAATGTGCTGGAGTTTCTGGCCGCGCTGCCCGAATTGATGGTGTTCAACGACGAGGCGCATCACATTCACGACTTCAAGCGCGAAGGCGAAACGACTGAGGTGGAGTGGCAGAAGAGCCTGAGCCGCATTGCTGCCACCAAAGGCAGGCGTTTTGTGCAGGTGGATTTTTCGGCCACGCCGTACAACGACGTGGGCGCAGGCAAGAACAAGCGCAAGCTTTACTTCCCGCACATCATCACCGACTTTGATCTGAAGAGCGCCATGCGTGCCGGGCTGGTGAAATCGCTGGTGCTTGACCGACGCAAGGAGATTGGCGCGCTGCCGCTGGAGTTCAAGGCCGAACGCGACGAGGCGGGCAAGCCGACTTTGAGTGAGGGCCAGCGCGTGATGCTGCGCGCCGGCCTGATGAAATTGCGCAAGCTGGAAGCCGACTTTGCCCGCATCGACCCGCTGCGCCGCCCCAAGATGCTGGTGGTGTGCGAAGACACCACGGTGTCGCCGCTGGTTTCAAGCTTTTTGCAAGATCAGGAAGGGCTGTATGCAGACGAGGTGATGACCATCGACTCGGGCAAAAAAGCCGAGCTGGGCGAGAAAGACTGGGCGCCGGTGCGCGAGCGCCTGTTCAATGTGGACCGCCATGCCACGCCGCGCGTGTTGGTGAGCGTGCTGATGCTGCGCGAGGGTTTTGACGTGAACAACATCTGCGTGATCGTGCCCTTGCGTTCCAGTCAGGCGCAGATTCTGTTGGAGCAGACCATTGGTCGCGGCCTGCGGCTGATGTGGCGCGACCCGGAATACACCGACCTCAAACGCGAAAACCGCGAGCGCATCAACGCGGGCCAAGAGCCCGGCAGCCTGCTGGATGTACTGTGCATCGTGGAGCACCCCGCGTTCCAGTCGTTTTATGACGAGCTGATCAGGGAAGGTTTGGCGGGCACCACAGGCGATGGCATGGACGACACCAGTGCCACGGGCGACGTGATTGCGGCCGAGTTGCGCGAGGGTTTTGAAGCGTTTGACTTCGGCATTCCGTTCATCCTGCAAGAGGCCGATGAGTTGCGCGACCACCACGCGCTGGACATTGCGGCGCTCCCTGCCTTTAGCGCTTTAACGCCCGGTCAGCTGGCCGAGATGCTGGGCAAGGGCGATGCCTTTATCTCGCAAGACCTGCAAAGCGCCACGCTGTTTGGCGGCTACCGGGTGGACGGGGCGGTGATGAACGTGGGAGGCTACAACGACTACCTGAGCCGCCTGACCCGGCGCATCAGCCAGGCGCTCAGCGAACCCTTGCCGAAAACCGGCAAGATCGCCAGCCATATCGCCAAGCCCTATTTGCAGGTGAACACGGCCGAGCTGACCGGTTGGCTGGATGACTACATCTGGACGCAGCTCTTTGCCGGAGCGTTTGACCCCTACGAAAATGAGAACTGGCGACTGTTGCTGCTACAGCCGGTGGTGGACCACATCACCAAGGTGTTTGCCGTGGCGCTGCTGGAGTCGGAGCAAAAACATGTGGTCGGGCAGACCGAGGTGCACCAGCGCTACCTGAGCGAAGTGCCGCGCCTGATGATGCGCGAGAGCCATTCGGTAGAGGTGAGCAAATGCATCTACACCCGCCTTAGCTGGCCCGCGCGCAACGGTGGGCTGGAGCGCGCCCTGATCCACTGGGCACAGGCCGACACGCGGGTAGCCGCCTTTTGCAAGATCAGCGAGAACCGGCACACTTTTGCGCGGCTGCGCTACGTGAAGGACGACGGCCTGGCCGCGTTCTACTCGCCCGACTTTCTGGTGCGAACCGCCAGCGCCACCTATCTGGTGGAAACCAAAGCGCAGCAGCAGACCATTCACCCCAATGTGCAGCGCAAGCTCAAAGCGGCGGTTGCGTGGTGCGAGCGCATCAACCAGCTGGCACCGGAACACCGGGGCGGCCTGCCGTGGCATTACGTGCTGCTGGCCGAAGACACCGTCTATGAGTGGCAAGGCAAGGGCGCCCGACTGGCCGAACTGCTGGAATTTGCCCGGCTGCGCCCGCTGGCGGATGCCTCGCTTCAAGACCGGCTGCTTTGAGAGCAAAAAACGGCTCTAGCCCACGTCCCGTATGCTTAATAAGCTACTATTAATATGAATGGCACTTACATAAGCGGCATGACGTCGAGGTCACGAGCGTAAGCACTTGAATTTGAATACAAAAAGAGGTGACTGACCCGTGGATTGAT
>NZ_JAAFHA010000121.1 GCF_010365055.1 Rhodoferax sp. | reverse complement strand
AAAAATCTATCTAACCATGAAGCCCTGAGCGCTGCAAATCACCAACACCCAAAACTAAATTTCGGAAATTTACAGAAAAGAAGTTGCTTTATCGAAGCGCCAGAGCGAAAAGGCATCAGGAGCTGTTGCACAGGTAGATTTATTTGCCGACTTCAATGGCCTGCCCAACACAGACGCCAAAACCGAGTTTTACCAGCACGACGGGCATTGGCAAAACCGCATGATTCTGGGCGACTCCTTAAGCGTGATGGCGTCCCTGGCCGAGCGCGAAGGCCTGCGCGGCAAGGTGCAGTGCATTTATTTTGACCCGCCGTATGGCATCAAATTCAACAGCAACTTCCAGTGGAGCACGTCCAGCCGCGATGTGAAGGACGGCAACGCTGGTCACATCACGCGCGGGCCGGAGCAGGTGAAGGCGTTTCGGGATACGTGGCGCGACGGCATTCATTCGTACCTGACGTATTTGCGCGACCGGCTGACAGTGGCGCGGAATTTATTGACAGAATCCGGGTCGATATTTGTGCAGATTGGGGATGAGAACGTTCACCGGGTGAGGGCGGTGATGGATGAGGTGTTTGGGGATGAGAACTTTGTGTCTGAGATCATCGTGGATAAGACGAGTGCGCAAACAACTGACTTCATTTCAAGCACCTGTGATTTCGTTCTTTTGTTCGCAAAAAACAAAGGAGCGCTTAAATACCGTGAAATCCTTAGAAACAAGGGTTCTGATGAAAGTATTCAACGTGAATACAGAAGGTATCGAGACGAACACGGTCAACTACAAACTATTGAAGCCGATGACTCTCAAAATTGGGCAAGAATGAGTCAGAAGGTTCGGCTGTATAGGCAAGACAACATCGTCTCGCAACGTCCCCCAGGAGATTTTCCCGTGCCCTTTCAAGGGCGAGAGATTCGACCAATCACGGGCTACTGGAAGACCGGGCAGCAAGGTATGGAGCGGCTTATTCGCGGCGGACGCATTGAGCTTCGCGGGAAAATGCTGAGTTATGTCCGGTTTTTTGACGACTATCCGGTAGCTCGAATCAGCAACTATTGGGGCGATACAAAATTTTCTAGTCGCTCAGAAGACAAGTTTTATGTTGTTCAAACCTCTGAGCGCGTAGCCAAGCTGGAAGGCTTTTTGACTCTGAACGACCGCGAAATTTTGCAGGGCGCTGGAAAAGTGTCTGCGCAACTGGCTAAAAGCCAAGCTGAGCAGGAGTTTGACAAATTCCGGGTGGTGGATGACCAGCGGTTTGAGTCGGATTTTGACCGTATGGTGAAGCGCTTGCCAACCAGGCCATCGGGCAAGGCACAAGAATGACCTGGACTACTCACGCCGACCTGCGCGCCCAAGTCCAAAAGCTCTGGGACAAGGGCGACTTGCTGCGCCCCTGCGTGCAGGGTGGGACCTTGTCGCCCCGGCGCTTGCGGTTCACGGGACCGACATCGACCGAATTGACGGAACGTTTCGACGAGGTGCGGGTGTGGATGAAGGATTTCGGGTGCAACGCGCCCCCGCACAGTGCGCCGCGCTATCGCATCGTCATGCGTGAGTTCCGCCACCGTGTGCTGGGCGCAAGCGCCGTGCCGGACGAGGTCTGGCTTGATACGCTGGATCACGCGCTGGCGCTGATCGGCAAACAAAAAGAGGCCAGGCGTTTTGCCAGTCTGGTGCAACTGACGCGCGAACAACACCCTGTCTTGCTGCCGTGGCTGGAAGGACGGCCCCTGAATGCCCTGGCCTTGGCGGACGCCTGGCAGCGCCTGTTGAGCGTCATCTGCTGGCTGCAATCGCATCCGCGTCCCGGCATTTATCTGCGGCAGGTGGACCTGCCCGGGGTGGACAGCAAGTTCATCGAGGCCAACCGCGGCGTGCTCTCGGAACTGCTGGATCTGGCCTTGCGCCAGGATGCTATCGACGCCAGCGCCACCGGAGCCAGCCAGTTTTGCCGCCGCTACGGTTTCAAGGACAAACCGCTGCGCATCCGCTTTCGGCTGCTGGACGCGCGTGTGGCCTTGCTACCCAACGGGTGTGATCAGGACATCAGCCTCACGCAGGCGGCTTTTGAACAGCTTGATTTGCCGTTGCGCCGCGTCTTCATGACTGAGAACGAGATCAACTTTTTGGCTTTTCCTGCCATGCCGGGCAGCCTGGTCATTTTTGGCGCAGGCTACGGCTTTGAGGCGTTTGCGGGTGTCCCCTGGTTACACCAGTGCGACTTGTATTACTGGGGCGACATCGACACCCACGGTTTTGCCATTCTGGACCAACTGCGTTCCCGTTTCCCCCATGCCCAGTCGCTGTTGATGGATCGTGAAACCTTGTTGGCGCATGCCGACCACTGGGGCCAGGAGCCGCAACCCCTGCTGCGTGATCTGCCGCGCCTGACGCCTGACGAGACTGGGCTGTTCAATGATTTGCGTGATAACAAATTGCGCGTCGGGGTTCGGCTCGAGCAGGAGCGCATCGGCTTTGGCTGGGTGCAGCGGGCCTTGGCTGATTTGAAGGCATGACGCTGTGAACGTGCACCCGATGGCTGCTGCTTTGCTGCTGGCCTTGCTCATTGACCGCTATTTTGGTGAGCCACCGGCGCGCCTGAGCGTACAGTCCCCGGCGGCGCAAGATGCGCTGGGGGCGGCGCTTCAAACAACCGTAAACAAAGGCCAAGCATGACCTACAGTGCCAAAGAAATTTTCTATACCTTGCAGGGCGAAGGCCATCATGCCGGGCGCCCTGCCGTTTTCTGCCGCTTTGCCGGTTGCAATTTGTGGAGCGGCGCCGAGGACAGCCGGGCCAGCGCCGTCTGCCAGTTTTGCGACACCGATTTCGTCGGCACCGATGGCGAAGGCGGTGGCAAGTTCAGGGACGCTGAGACCCTGGCCGCCGCCATCAACCAATTGTGGCCCGCGTCGTACCCGGCCAGCAAATACGTGGTGTTCACCGGCGGAGAGCCGCTGCTGCAGCTCGATGCCGCGCTCATCAAGGCCATGCATCACGCCGGTTTCGAAGTCGCCATTGAAACCAATGGCACCTTGCCGGTTCCAGGCGGCGTGGACTGGGTGTGTGTCAGTCCCAAGATGGGCTCCGCGTTGGTGGTACGCGCCGGCAACGAGATCAAAGTGGTCATCCCGCAGGCGGGCCAAGTGCTGGACGACTACGCCTGCCTGGCCTTTGACCATTATTTTGTGCAAGCCATGGACGGCCCACTTCAAAAAGAGAACCTGCGCATGGCCATTGACTACTGCAAAGCTCATCCCCAGTGGAAGCTCAGCCTGCAGACCCATAAACTGCTTCAAATCCCTTAATTTCGCCGAACACGCGAGCTCACGCCACACCATGCTTACCATCACCCGAAAAATGGAATTCGATGCCGGTCATCGCATTCCCGACCACAAGAGCCAGTGCAGAAACATGCACGGCCACCGCTACACCCTGCTCATCACCCTGACCGGTGACGTGGTGCAACAAGAGGGCGAGTCTGACAACGGCATGATCATGGATTTTGGCGACATCAAGGCGCTGGCCAACCAGCACCTGGTCGAGCTCTGGGACCACGCCTTCATCGTCTACGCGCACGACACCGTGGTGCGTGATTTTCTGGACAGCATGCCGAACCACAAAACGGTGGTTATTGATCGCGTGCCCACGGTCGAAAATCTGGCCAAGATTGCCTTCGATATTTTGAAGGAGGTCTACCAGGGCCGCTACGGCAGACACCTGTCGCTGGCCAAGGTCACCCTGTATGAAACGCCCAATTGCTGGGCTGAGATCGACGGCTAGCGCTGCCTCCGACGCGCTTACTTTCATGACCGCCAAATGCATCATGGTGCTGGGCACCACCAGCGGCGCCGGCAAAAGCTGGCTGGCGACCGCGCTGTGCCGTCATTACGCCCGCCAAGGCCTCAAGGTGGCGCCCTTCAAGGCGCAGAACATGAGCAACAACGCGCGGGTGGTGGCCAGCGACAAAGGCTCGGGAGAAATCGGCAGTGCCCAATACTTTCAGGCGCTGGCCGCGTGCGCCGTGCCCGATGTGCGCATGAACCCGCTCTTGCTCAAGCCCGAGCCTGTGCCATGCTGCGCGAGATGGCCAGTTTTGAGTCGGCCGGCGTGTCGGAGAAGGCAGCAACTCAGACCGCGCAGGTTTGAGCATGCGTTGACGATGAAAGCATCGATTGCCATCATGGCCAGGTGTGAGTGGGGTAAAGGTTTGGGCCGATTTCAAAAAGCGAAGCGTATGAGGCCCGGGCCTTTACCCCACTCGCACCGTGTTAGAAAGTGACTGTCCCCGGCCTTGATGTTCTGACGCCGGGATGCAGACTGTGGCTCTAACCGGGGCGCGGGCAGGGCGGACGCCGAGGCCTCATGCGCTTCGCTTTTTGAAATCGGCCTCGACATCCACCCTACCCACACCCCTTACGTTCTTGATTGAAGCGCGCGGGCGCAATTTGACTCACCAATAATGCAACTCTCTTGTCTGACTGCGATTACCCCATGAGCCAGTTCATCCGCCACTACCTGCTGAGTCTTCAGTTTTTCACCCGCATCCCGGTCACCGGACGGCTGGCGGAGTGGGTTGGGTTCAGCCCGGCGATGCTGCGTGCCAGCGCCGGGCACTTCCCCGGCGTGGGCGTGCTGGTGGGGGCTCTGGTGGCGGCGTTCACGGCGTTGCTGCATTTCGTCCTGCCGCCCACGGGCTCGACACCGCTGGTGGTGGCCGCGCTGGGCACGGCATTGGGCGTGCTGCTCACCGGTGCGTTTCATGAAGATGGCCTGGCCGATGTGTTTGACGGCCTGGGCGGCAGTGCCGAGCGGGAGCGGGCGCTGGTCATCATGAAAGACTCGCGTGTGGGGGCTTTTGGCGCCATTGCCGTGATGCTGGCGCTGTTGTGCAAGGTGGCGTTGCTGGCGCTGCTGGGTGCTGTCAGTGCGACGCTGATGGTGGCCGCGCTGTTTGTCGCGCATGTGCTGTCGCGCACTTGGCCGCTGCTCACCATTCGGCTGCTGCCGCATGTGGGCGATGCGGCGGGCTCCAAGTCGAAGCCGCTGGCCGATCAGATCAGCGTGGCTGCGTTGCTGACCGATTTTATATGGTGTTTTATGGCGCTAGCCCTCGTCATCTATACACAATCAGCTACTGAATTTGTAGTGAATGATTTGACGGATGCCGGTTTGCTGCAGGCGCTTCTGAGCGCCGTGGTCGCATCCTTCGTGGCCTGGGCTGTGATGGCGCGCTGGTTCTGGCGTCGGCTCCAGGGTTTTACCGGCGACTGCCTGGGGGCCACGCAGCAGGTGTGCGAGCTGGCTTTTTACCTTGGGCTGGCGGTGGGTCTTTGATCAAGGAGATGCGGACATGAAGCTGTGGCTGGTGCGTCATGCGCAACCCCTGATCCCATCGGGGGTTTGCTACGGTGCCACCGATGTGGCCGCCGATGAGCAGGCGACGCAGCAGGCCGCCGCCGCCCTGGCCGCGCTACTGCCGCAGCGTGTTCAGGTGATGTCGTCGACGTTACAAAGATGTGAGCGTCTTGCGCAATGTTTACGGGGGCTACGGCCTGATTTGACCTATAAAACCGATGCGCGCCTGGTGGAGATGGACTTTGGCTGTTGGGAGGGCCAGCGCTGGGATCGCATCCCGCAAGCCGACTTCGACCGCTGGACCGCGGACTTTGGCGGGCATCGATTTGGCGGCAGGGAGAGTGTGTCCGACGTCATGCAGCGCGTGACCCGCGCGTGGGACGAGACACAGCGCCTGCGCCTGAATACGGTGTGGGTCACCCACGCCGGGGTGATTCGTGCCGCATCCTTGCTGGCGCAGGGTGTGCGCCAGGTGGCGCAGGCTGACCAGTGGCCGCGCGAGGCACCGGCCTTTGGCGGCTGGTGTGAATTTCAGGCTTGAATCAGGCGCTCTCAACCCGGTTGCGCCCAGCGGCCTTGGCGCGGTACAGGGCAGCGTCGGCGCGCGCCAGCAGCTTGTCCATGGTGTCATTGTCTTTTCGGTTCGTGGTGAGGCCGATGCTCACGGTACACGCAGGCGCCGGCCCGGCCAGGGTGCAGGCGTCGCGAATCCGCTCGGCCACAGCAAGGGCCTCGTCCAGAGCGGTGTCCGGCAAAAGCGCCACAAACTCTTCGCCGCCAAAGCGACCCAGTTGGTCAGGCTCACGCAGCAAGGCGTTGACCCGGGCCACAAAGCTGATCAGCGCCTGGTCGCCCGCTTGGTGGCCATAGCTGTCGTTGACCGCCTTGAAATGATCCATGTCCATGATCAGCAACGCCATGCTGCGGCCATGACGGCGGCAGCGCTCCAACTCGGAGCGGCAAGCGTCGTCCATGTGCCGGCGCGTCAGGGCGTTGGTAAGTGAATCGTGGTTGGCCAAGTGCTCCAGCTCGATGCGCAAGCGGTCGGTGGCCATCAGCACCGCGCTGATGGAGAACAGCAAAACGGAAAAAGCGAAGCTGGTGATGTAGATCAGTTGCAGGCTTGATGTGTCAAAGAACTCGGCGTTGGCTGGAAAGGGCACGGTGAACGAAGTCACCAGACGCATGACCTGCGCGGCCAAGAGGAGCAGCAGTACGCCAGCAGCCAGTCCCCGGGCAAACGTGATGGAACCCTGCCGGGCTACCAGCCAGGCGTGCACCCCGGACAGTCCAGCCGTTACCCCGGTCGTCAAAACCAGTCGCATGTGGTAGCTGGGCTCGACCAGGGTGAACCACACCTGTACCAGCGCCAAGCCCGTGATCGATGCCAGCCAGGGCGCGACGCGAGGGCTGGCGCCAAAGAAGCGCTGGCTGCCTACGTAAGCCAGATACTGCCCGCACCAGAGCAGGTAGCTGGAAACAGAGATGGAGACGAGGTCAGGCAGTTTGCCGCGACCGGCCACCAGCAGGCCGCCCACAAATAAAACCAGCAGCGCTGCCGACCATTCACCCAGCCCCTGGATGGAGGCCGGGTAATTGCGCTTGAGCGCATACAGCACCAGCGACATCAAACCACCCATGATGCCAGTGAGCAGGAGAACCGTGCGGGGGTCGATGTCAGTCATGGGTGGATACGACTTCAGCGGGCTCGCACCGTGTCGGGCGTTGTTTTGGATTTGAAGTCGCAATAGGCGCTCACCGCGCATTGCCAGCACAGCGGCTTGCGCGCCTGGCACACGTAGCGTCCATGCAAAATCAGCCAGTGGTGCGCATCCACCATGTACTCGGCTGGAATGCGTTTCAGCAGCTTTTGCTCCACCTCGAGCGGTGTTTTGCCCGGCGCCAGCCCGGTGCGGTTGGCGACGCGAAAAAGATGGGTGTCGACTGCGATGGTCGGCTCGCCAAACGCGACGTTCAAGATGACGTTGGCGGTCTTGCGCCCCACACCCGGCAAGGTCTGAAGCGCCTCACGCGTGCGCGGCACCACACCGCCGTATTGATCCATCAGCATCCGGCAGGTCTGCATCAGATGGCGGGCCTTGGCGTGGTACAGGCCAATGGTCTTGATGTAGCCCTCCAACCCTTCCAGGCCCAGGTCCAGCATCTTTTGTGGCGTGTTCGCTACCAGAAAAAGGCGGCGCGTGGCTTTGTTGACGCTGACATCCGTGGCCTGGGCTGACAGCAGCACGGCGACCAGCAACTCAAACGGACTGGTGAATTCCAGCTCGGTTTGCGGCTGCGGGTTGGCAGCTTTCAGGGTGGCAAAAAAGGATTCGATGGCAGCAGGCGTCATGAAAGGATGATACTTTGGGTGTCAATGTCCAGGGCCCACTCGCTCATGAGCGGCAGTTGGATGGATGCGAAAAATGAATCGAGGCTGCCACCATGCTGGTGAACCGTGAGTGCGTAGGCAATCGGTCACAATTTACCCTAAATCAATTCTCCTGAAAGCTGGAATTTCATGCAATTTGCCGACCGTCTGAAAAATGTTGAAACCTCCGCCATTCGTGAGCTCTTCAAACTGCTGGGCAAACCCGGCATCATCAGTTTTGCCGGCGGCTTTCCAGACCCGGCGCTGTTTGATGCCGAAGGCATTGCAAAAGCGTCGCAAGCGGTGCTCACCCACAACCCCGGCCCGGTGCTGCAATACGGCGCCACCGAGGGCTATCAGCCCTTGCGCGAAGCCATCAGCACCTTCATGGCGGGCAAGGGCAGCAGCGTCAGGCCGGAAGGGCTGATCGTCACCACCGGCAGCCAGCAGGCGCTGGACCTGATCGGCAAGACCATGATCTCGCCGGGCGACAAGGTGATTGTGGAGGCGCCCACCTTTTTGGCCACGATCCAGTGCTTTCGGCTCTATGGCGCCCACATCATTGGCGCACCGATTGATGCCGACGGCGTGGATGTGGACAAGTTGGAGGCGCTGATCGAAGAGCACAAACCGAAGCTGGTCTACCTGATTCCCACCTTTGGCAACCCGAGCGGCGCCACGCTCAGCTTGGTGCGGCGCAGGCGCATTCTTGAGATTGCGGCCCGCACGCAAACGCTGGTGGTGGAAGACGACCCCTACGGCGAGCTGTACTTTGACCAGCCGCCACCACCGAGCCTGCTCGCCCTGAGCGACGGTGTGCCGGGCAGCCGCGACTGGCTGGCGCATTGCGGCAGTTTCAGCAAGATATTGAGCCCGGGCTTGCGCGTGGGCTGGCTGGTTGCGCCGGCTGCGCTATTGGCCAACGCCACCATGTGCAAGCAGTTCAGCGACGCCCACACCAGCAACCTCACGCAAGCCATTTGTGCCCATTACCTGACCATGAATCGCCTGGACGGCACATTGGCCGTGGTGCGTAAAACCTACGCCGAGCGCGCGCGGGTCATGGCCAAATCGCTGCGCCGGGAGTTGGGTGATGCGATTGCATTCAACCAACCGCGGGGCGGCATGTTCTTCTGGGCCAGACTGACCGAGGCGAATGGCAAGGGCAGCAATGCCCCCGACTTTGCCAAGCGCGCCATTGAGCAGGGCGTGGCCTTTGTGCCCGGTGCACCGTTTTTTGCGCATGACCCCGATCTGAGCACGCTGCGCCTGAGCTTTGCCACGGCTGATGTGGCCAAGATTGAAGAAGGCATTGGGCGATTGGCACAGGCGCTTTAAATGGATTTATAAAAAATCAGCCTGTAGCCCCCTACAGGGACTTCCCACCAAATCAAGAGGTATTGGATTTATTTTTTGATAGGCGGTATTCATTGCATTGATGTAAACGAAAGCG
>NZ_JAAFHA010000120.1 GCF_010365055.1 Rhodoferax sp. | reverse complement strand
AGCCAAATTGGGCCTCGCATCAGCTCGCCTGCTTCAGATTTTTCGGTCTACCGCCCAGAAACCGCCCACTCAGATCAAGCGCTGCCGCAACGCCAACTCGCCTCAATCAGCTCCCCACGCAGTTTGATGGCAACGTGCCCCTGCGCGCCTTTTTCCCACCTTTATTGACGCGGCCAAATGGGGCTGTTAGCTCCCTTTCCGCCCCGGCGGGGGTGGAGAGGGTTGGGGTGAGGGGGGGAATACAACGCATAAGAAACAAGAACACCGCAGAAAGCCGGCGCGAAAGTTCAGCCATCAAACGGCGCCGCTTGGCGGCTATCCCTTGCTGCTGGATGCCCATCTTCCGAGGAAGTTGAGCCGTGACAATGCCTTGATAAAATCAGCGCGTGCTGCAACAACGAACCCTCAAATCTCTCACCCGCGCCATCGGCGTGGGTCTGCACAGCGGCCAGCGCGTCGAAATTGTGCTGCGGCCCGCGCCACCCGACACCGGCATCGTGTTTCGCCGGGTCGACCTGCCGCAGGTGGTGGACATTCCCGTGTCGGCCACCGCCGTGTCGGACACCACCATGGCGTCCACCATCGCCAGCGGCAACGTCAAGGTGTACACGGTCGAGCACTTGATGTCGGCCTGCGCCGGCTTGAGCGTGGACAACCTGTTTATCGACATCACGGCCGAAGAAGTGCCGATTCTGGACGGCTCGGCCGCATCGTTTGTGTTTCTGCTGCAAAGCGCGGGCATCGTCAAACAGAACGCGCCCCGGCGCTTCGTGCGGGTGACCCAGACGGTGGAGGTGCGCGAAGGCAGTGGCGCCACTGAAAAATGGGCGCGCCTGTCGCCCTACCATGGCTACCAGCTCAGTTTCGAGATCGACTTTGCCCACCCCGCCGTGGACGCCACCGGCCAGCGCGTGCTCTTTGACATGAGCAGCGGCTCCTATGCCAAAGACATCGCCCGCGCCCGCACCTTTGGCTTCACCAAAGACGTCGAGATGATGCGCGCCAAAGGTCTGGCCCTGGGCGGCGGGCTCGACAACGCGATCGTGATGGACGACTACAAGATCCTCAACGCCGAGGGCCTGCGCTACGACGACGAGTTCGTCAAGCACAAGATCCTCGACGCCATGGGCGACCTGTACCTGCTGGGCAAGCCTTTGCTGGCAAGCTACAGCGCGCGCCGCTCGGGCCACGCCCTGAACAACCTGCTGCTGCGCGAATTGCTCAGGCGCACCGACGCCTGGGAAGTGGTCACCTTTGAAGATGCCGAACGCGCACCGCAAGGATTTGCGCAACTGGCGCCGGCCTGGTAACGGCAGTGACCCACCATGGTGCTGGCGCGTACGCTCATTTTCTTGCTGCTGTTGGGCGCGATCGTATCGTTTGCGTTCTTTGCGCTCACCGGTGAGCAACGCTACAAACGCTACGGCCTGCTCATCTTGAAATGGGTGTTGATCAGCGGCTTTGCCTTCTTTGCCGTGTTGATCGTGCAGCGGATGGGCTGAAGCAGGCGTTCAGCCTGCCCTGACTAGGCGGCAGCGGGCAACGGCCCGCCAACGCCCACAGCGCTTCAGCGCGTGATCACCACTTTTTGGTACAGACCGCCAAAGTAGGTCTCTTTCTTGACCTGGGTCACGGGAATGTCAGCGGGCAGCCAGTCGGTGATCTCGCCGCGCCAAAGGTCCATCGCAAAGGGCTCCAGCGTGGTCAGGATCGGCACCATGATGTAGCGAAAGGGGTTGACTACCACGGGCCGGTGGTAGTCCACAAAAATCAGCTTGCCGCCCGGTTTGGTCACGCGCAGCGCCTCAGCGATGGTCTTGTGGCGCGCCTCGACCGGCTGCTCATGCAAGAGAAAAAACACGATCACCGTATCGCGGCTGGCATCTTCAAACTGCATGTCGGTGGAGTCCTGGCGCTGCACCGTGACTTTGCGCGCGTCTTTGAGCTTGGCGTGCATGTTGGCGATCTGCACCGGTGCCACATCAATCACGTCGAGGTGGCCGTTCGGGCCCAGGCGCTTGACCAGATGCTCGGTAAAGTTGCCGTAGACGCAGGCCACCTGCAAGACCTTGCCATCAATCATGTCGCCCATCTCATGCAGCGCGGCGTCGCGCAGACGGGCAAAGTTGCCCCACAAAATCAGGTTCACCAGCCACTGGCGTTCAAACACGCGCACCGCATTCGGATGCGTGTAGGCCCACCAATAGGTTTCCTGCAAATACTTGGGGACCGGCACCGCCGCGAAGGAAGGCTCAGCCTGCAGCACAGCCAATGCGGGCTCAGCGTCGGCCACAGTGGCAAATTCTTTGGGACTCACAAATAGTCAACCTTAAACAAAGCCCCTGAAGGGCACTCAAGCCCCGAGCGGGCTGGAGGTGGATAAAACAGGTCAGAGGAAGATGCCTCAGAAACGAAGACGGCAGGTCACTTTAAAAGTCAGGCCAGCCGTGGCCCAAATATATACCAAGACCTCTAACGGCTGCGCCCGGCCTTGTATTTGCCACTGCCCGCGCCAATGACACCGTCGGCCTGCGCCAGCCGGGCCAGCGCCTTGGCGGCGTGGGCGTGGGTAATGGCCAGACCCAGTGCGTCGGCGGCGTCTGGCCCGGGCAAGCCCGGCAGGGCCAGCAGACGGCGCACCATCTCCTGCACCTGGCTTTTGTCGGCGCGGCCGTAGCCAACCACCGCCTGCTTCATCTGCAGCGCGGTGTACTCAGCCACTGGCAAATCGCCGGACACCAGCGCCGTGATGCAGGCACCACGCGCCTGGCCGAGCAGCAAGGTGGACTGCGGGTTGACATTGACAAAAACGATCTCGATCGACGCGCACGCCGGCTGGTAGCGCGCCACCACCTCCCGCACGCCATCAAACAGCACTTTGAGCCGCGCCGGTAGCTGGCTTGAGTCCAGGTGCATCGTGCTGATGGTGCCGCTGGCGACGTAGCTGAGCTGCTGGCCGTCGACATCGATCACGCCAAAACCGGTCGTACGCAGGCCGGGGTCAACGCCTAGGATTCTCATTCTTGTGACAGATCACCCAGCCTCAGGGCAATTCAACGTTGTGCAGGCGGTTGGCAATCACGCCCGCGCGCCCGGCCACATAGCTGGAGTTGGGCATCTTTTCAAAATACTTGGGGCGCGGCAGCATCACGGCCAGGCGCGCCGCTTCATAGGCGCTCAATTTGGACGCCGGCTTTCCAAAGTAGCGCTGCGCGGCAGCCTCGGCGCCAAAGACGCCCTCGCCCCACTCGGCGCTGTTGAGGTAAATCTCCAGGATGCGCTGCTTGCTGAGCAAGGCCTCCAGCAAGACCGTGAGCACCAGCTCCTGCCCCTTGCGCAAGAGCGTGCGCTCGCCCGACAAGAACAGATTCTTGGCGAGTTGCTGCGTGATGGTGGAGCCGCCGACAACTTTGGGCGCCCGAACCACGGGCGTTTTTTTGGCGGGCGCGGCCGGACTGCTTTTGGCGGGCGGCAGTTTGCTGGCCCGGGCGGCTTGGGCGGCTTGCTGCTTGGCCACTTGCGCCTCGGCCTTGGCATTTTTTTGCCAGGCTTTCTCCAGCGCGTCCCAGTCGACCCCGTCGTGGACGGTGAAACTGTCGTCCTCCGAGGCGATCACCGCGCGCTTGAGGTTGTCGGCTATCTGCGGGTAGTCCACCCACTGCTGGCGCCAGTGCCAAGAGCCCTCGCCGTGCGCCAGTTGCCACGCCTGCGAGCGCTGAAAGGAGGTGGACTGCGGGTTCACCACTGTCATGGCGGCAATGCGCACCACAAAATAGAGCTGCAGCGCCAACAGCGCCGCGGCCACCAAGCCAAGCCAACGCAGGGCAGGCTTCATAGCCTGCCCTGGCGCACCTGCGCCGCCCGCGTCATAGACCCGGTCAAACCCATCATCAGCGGTGCCCTGGAGCCGTCAGTCCGCCTGCTTGCGCAAGAAGGCCGGAATCTCGAAGTCGTCCATGCCGCCGCTGGCCAACGCGTCCACTTTGGCAGCGGCCTGCGTGCGGTCCGGCGGCCTGCGCCAGACGCTGGGCGTCGCCAGCGCGTTGTAGTCCGGCTGAGCGCGACCGCCACCGCTGATGCCGTTGGACATCAGCCCTGAGACATTGCCACTGGTGCCGGCCGGATTGAAGCTGGGCACTTGGAACGGCACATTGTCAGTGCCGGTGCGCAACACCTGCAGCGGCGGCGCGGTGCGCCGTACGCCCTGGCGGCTCAAACCGGTGGCCACCACGGTGACACGGATTTCATCGCCCAGCGCGTCGTCATACGCGGTGCCGTAAATCACATGGGCGTCCGCCGAGGCATAGGCGCGGATGGTGTTCATGGCCAGCTTGGACTCGGACAGCTTCAAAGAGCCTTTGGCCGCCGTGATCAGCACCAGCACGCCCTTGGCGCCCGACAGGTCAATGCCCTCCAACAAGGGGCAGGCCACGGCTTGTTCCGCGGCAATGCGCGCGCGGTCCGGCCCGCTGGCCATCGCGGTGCCCATCATGGCCTTGCCGGGCTCACCCATGACGGTGCGCACGTCTTCAAAGTCGACGTTCATCAGGCCCGGCACATTGATGATTTCGGCAATGCCGCCGACGGCGTTTTTCAGCACATCGTTGGCATGGGCAAAGGCTTCGTCTTGCGTCACGTCGTCGCCCAGCACATCGAGCAGTTTCTCGTTGAGCACCACGATCAGCGAGTCGACATTGGCTTCGAGCTCGACCAGGCCATTGTCGGCATTGGTCATGCGGCGACCCCCCTCAAAGTCAAACGGCTTGGTGACCACGCCGACGGTCAAAATGCCCATTTCACGCGCCACGCGCGCAATCACCGGTGCGGCACCGGTGCCCGTGCCGCCACCCATGCCGGCGGTGATGAACAGCATGTGCGCACCCTCAATAGCGGCCCGAATGTCGTCGACGGCGATCTCGGCCGCTTCCTGCGCCTTGTCAGGCTTGCTGCCCGCGCCCAGGCCGGTGGTGCCGAGCTGGATGCATTTGTGCGCATCGCTGCGGCTCAGCGCCTGCGCGTCGGTGTTGGCGCAGATGAACTCCACGCCCTGCACGCCGCAGCTGATCATGTGGCCGACTGCGTTGCCGCCGCCACCGCCGACGCCAATCACTTTGATCTGGGTGCCCAGGTTAAAGGTCTGTTCTTCAATCATTTCGATAGGCATTTTGTTGCTCCTAGAGTTTCAATAAATGGGACGTTGCTGACATGTTTCAAATTCTTGGCTGGGGCAGGCGGCTCTGCGGGTCGCCATCGACATCGCTTTGGCGTGTGGGGGCTGGCCCGGCTCAGCCACAGTTGGACCTTCATGGCTAAAAGTTCCCCACAAACCAGTCCTTGACCTGACCGAAAGCATTCTTCATGGAGCCATTTTTTTGTGACACCTTGAAGCCGCGCAGCCGCGCCATGCGCGCCTCTTCAAGCAGGCCCATGACGGTGGCGGCGCGAGGCTGCGCCACCATGTCGGCCAGCGCGCTGGAATATTTTGGAATGCCACGTCGCACCGGTTTCAAAAAGATGTCTTCGCCGAGTTCGACCATGCCGGGCATGACGCAACTGCCGCCGGTAAGGACGATGCCGCTGGAGAGCATTTCCTCAAAACCGGACTCGCGCATGACCTGGTGCACGAGCGTGAAGATCTCTTCCACCCGGGGCTCGATGACGCCGGCCAGCGCCTGGCGGCTCAGCATGCGCGGGCCGCGGTCGCCCAGGCCAGGCACCTCGACTTGAGCTTCGGGGTCGGCCAACAGCTGCTTGGCGTAGCCGCTCTCGACCTTGATTTCTTCGGCGTCCTTCGTTGGCGTGCGCAGCGCCATCGCAATGTCGCTGGTGATCAGGTCACCCGCAATCGGGATGACCGCGGTGTGGCGAATGGCACCGTTGGTGAAGATGGCAATATCGGTGGTACCGGCGCCAATGTCGACCATGGCCACGCCCAGTTCCCGCTCGTCCTCGGTCAACACCGACAGGCTGCTGGCCAGCGGGTTAAGCATGAGTTGCTCCACCTCCAGGCCGCAGCGGCGCACGCACTTGATGATGTTTTCGGCGGCGCTCTGCGCGCCAGTGACGATGTGCACCTTGGCCTCCAGGCGGATGCCGCTCATGCCGATCGGCTCTTTCACGTCCTGGCCGTCGATGATGAACTCTTGCGGCTCCACCAGCAGCAGGCGCTGGTCGGTCGAGATGTTGATGGCCTTGGCCGTCTCCACCACGCGCGCCACATCGGCCGCGCTCACCTCCCGGTCCTTGATCGCCACCATGCCGTGCGAATTGATGCCGCGGATATGGCTGCCGGTGATGCCGGTGTAAACCCGGGTGATCTTGCAGTCGGCCATCAGTTCGGCTTCTCTGAGCGCGAGTTGGATGCTTTGCACCGTGGCGTCAATATTGACCACGACACCGCGTTTGAGTCCATTGCTGGGCGCCGCCCCCAGGCCCGCGAGCTTGAGCGTGCCGTTGGGCAGCACCTCGGCCACCACCACCATCACTTTGGCGGTGCCAATGTCCAAGCCCACTACCAAGTCTTTGTATTCTTTTGCCATAGGTTCACCTGTTGCTCGTGTTGCCGCTATTTCTTGGGTAATTCCGCCGCCAGCGTGCTGACGCCGCGCAGGCGGATGGCATAGCCATCTTGATGCCGCAGGTCGGCGCTCTCCAGCGCCTCGGGCTTGCGCCCGTAACGCGACGTGACCTGCGTCAGCGTTTGCAGGAAGCGTTGCGTGCGCGCCAGCACCTCAGGCGCCAAGCCACTGCCGAGTTCGAGCAGCGCGCCGGTGTCCAGGCGCGCGCGCCAGCCCCCGCGCGGCGTCAGTTCGAGCTGCTCCAGGCCCAGGCCCATCAATTCAAAGGGCGGCTGCAGCGTCTGGTACATGGCCAGCACCTGGGCCGCTTGGCCGTCCGGGCCATGCAGGCGGGGCAGATTGTCCTGTTCGACCTCGCCCAGGTTGGCTTCAAACACTTCACCAAAATTGTTCAGCAGCCGGGATTCGTTTTCGGCACCCCAGTAGGCCACGGGCTGGTGTTCCTGCAGCTGCACCCGCACGCGATTGGGGAAGTCGCGATGCACCACGGCTTGGCGCACCCAGGGCAAGGACTCAAAGGCCTGGCGCGCTTGCATCAGGTCAAGCGTCAGGAAAGTGCCGCTCAGATGCGGCACCACATTGGCGCGCAGCGTCACCGAATTGTTGTGGGTCACATCGCCCGTCACCGTGATGGCCCGAATGGCAAACACCGCATGCCGCGATGCCCACATCGCCACGGCGCTCACCAGCATCAGGGCCAGCGCCACGAACAGGACGGACGCCGTCAGGTTCATGAGCTTGACATCGAACGGTGCCGGCACGGTTGTGTTCATGCCGTTTCCTCGCCCGGCTGGCTGGCTTGGGGCCCCGCCTTGGGGTCCATATCGCCAGCGGCGTAATCCAGCGTGGCATGGTGCAAGACCTCCAGGCACAGCGCCGGGTAGCTGACACCGGCGGCCTTGGCCGCCATCGGCACCAGCGAATGCGGCGTCATGCCGGGCGAGGTGTTGATCTCCAGCAGGTAGGGCGCGCGTGTGGCGGCGTCGATCATCACATCCACGCGGGCCCAGCCGCGGCAACCCAGCACCTGGTAGGCCCTGAGCGCCAATTCCTGAATACGCGCTTCCTCGCCCGCTGGCAAATCGGCGGGCACCAGGTATTGCGTGGTGTCGGTGAAGTACTTGGCCTGGTAGTCGTAGTTGCCATCCGGCGCCACGATGCGGATCACCGGCAAGGCATGGGCGTCAGCGCCCGAGCCGAGGATGGGAATAGTCACCTCGTCGCCGTTGACAAACTGCTCACACAGCACCATGGCGTCATGCTGGGTGGCCAGGGCATAGGCACCGGCGCACTGCTCTGGCTGCGTGACCTTGCTCAAGCCGATGGTGGAGCCTTCGCGGTCGGGCTTCACAATCATCGGGCTGCCGAGCACGGCAAAGGCCTGCGCGGTGGCGGCGGCACTGGCCACCTGCTGCCACTCGGGCGTCGGCAGTCCCTCGCTGCGCCAGATGCGCTTGGTCATGACCTTGTCGATGCCAATGCTGGACGCCATCACGCCCGAGCCGGTGTAGGGGATGCCGAGCAACTCCAGCGCACCCTGCACCGTGCCGTCTTCGCCAAAGCGGCCATGCAAGGCAATGAAGCAGCGCGCAAAACCTTCACGCTTGAGTTCAGACAGGTCGCGCTGCGCCGGGTCAAAGGCATGGGCGTCCACCCCTTGCGACAGGAGCGCCTGCAGCACGCCCTGGCCGGACATCAGCGACACCTCGCGCTCCGCAGAGGCGCCGCCCATCAGCACGGCGACCTTGCCCAGGCGCGCCGCCAAGCGCTCCATCGTGCGACTGCGCTGCTGGCTCGCGCCAGTATTTTGATCAATTTGACTCATAGCCCACGTCCCTCCTGCGCTAACAGCTCTGAAATTTGTAGCAAATCAAGCACCTTGGCCGCTACAGCGCCGATCGAACCAGCGCCCATGCAGAGCACCACGTCACCGTCCTTGGCGTTGTCCATAATGGCCTGTGGCATGTCGGCGATGTCATCGACAAACACCGGCTCGATGCGCCCGGCCAGGCGCAGCGCGCGCGCCAGCGTGCGGCCATCGGCCGCCACAATCGGTGCTTCACCAGCGGCATAGACTTCGGCCAGCAACACCGCGTCGGCCTGGGCAATCACCTTGATGAAGTCTTCAAAGCAATCGCGCGTGCGGGTGTAGCGGTGCGGCTGGAACGCCAGCACCAGGCGCCGACCCGGAAACGCCCCGCGCGCCGCCGCCAGCGTGGCCGCCATCTCGACCGGGTGGTGGCCATAGTCGTCAACCAGCGTGAAGGTGCCGCCGCCCTGCGCGTTCACCTCGCCATAGCGCTGGAAGCGCCGCCCGACGCCCTTGAAACCGGCCAGCGCCCTTTGCACCGCCGTATCGTCAATGTTGAGTTCGACCGCCACGGCAATCGCCGACAAGGCATTGAGCACGTTGTGGCGCCCCGGCAGGTTCAGCACCACCTCCATGTCCGGTAGCACCACGCCGTTGCGGCGCTGCACCGTGAAATGCATTTGCCCGTCCACCGCGCGCACATTCACCGCACGCACTTCAGCGCCTTCTTCAAAGCCGTAACTGGTGATCGGGCAGGTGACTTGCGGCACGATGTCACGCACTGCCGGGTCGTCGGTGCACAAAATGGCGTTGCCATAGAAGGGCATGCGGTGCAGAAAATCGACAAAGGCCTGCTTGAGCCGGCCAAAGTCATGGCCGTAGGTTTCCAT
>NZ_JAAFHA010000119.1 GCF_010365055.1 Rhodoferax sp. | reverse complement strand
TGATGGCGGCTTCGACATTCCATTTGACGATCTGGCTGTCGAGGAACAGCGTGGTGTAGGCATTGCCGCGGCCGTCAAAGCCGGTGTGCAAAGGTCCCAGGCCGATTTCGGGCTCGGCCACCACGGCTTCACGGGCTTCCTTGAGTTCGCCGTCGAACCACTTGAGCACCAGCGCGTGCTCGATCAACGTGGCCGTCGGCGAGAGTTTGCCCGAGCAGGCGTAGTACTTGCCGTCCGGACTGGCGTTCACACCGTGCGGGTTCTTGGACACCGGCACGTAGCAGGTCAACGCAGTCTTGGGATTGGGGTTGCCGGCCTTGGTGCCATCAACCACTGGCACCTTGGAGCCACCGTAGGTCTTGAACTTGCCCGCCTTGACCGTTTCTTCGATGCGCGCAATGTTGAAGAAGAGGCAGGCATCCATCTCGGCTGACATCATGTCTTCGTAATGCGCGCCGTTTTCGGTGTTGTACTGGTTCGTGCAGGCGAGCTTGCCGTCGTAGGAAGATGCGACCAGGTCACAGTTGCCGTCGATCAGCACCTGCCAGCGCACCTCCATGCTTTCGGAATCCACGCAGGTAAAGATGGAGCGGTAGTCCGCCGTGGCATCCATGTTTTTGCCGTTGTTGTCCAGCGGGACGCTGAATTCGCTACCGCAGAAAACGCGCGTGGTGAAGTTGATGGCGGGATCCACCGGGTCGCGCTTGTCAGGGAAGGTGCCATGGAAACCCTGCACCAGCGGCAGCTCCGTGATCTTGTCGGTTTCCATCGTATCCATGCGGATACGCGCCAAGCGGCCGTGAATTTTGTCGTTCACAAACATGTACTTGCCGTCGTAGGTGCCATCCTTGTACGAGGGGTGAATGTGGTGCGTGTCGCCCGTGCGGTACTTGACGCTGCCGTCGGCCTTGGTGCCGATGATTTTCTTCGATTCGTTGGTGATGCCCCAGCCCACCAGGCAGTCCGTGTTGAAGACCGGAATGATTTTGAACAAGCGGCCGGACGGCAGGCCGTAGATGCGGGCATCGCCTGCGTGCCCGCCGGATGAGAACGAGTAGTAGTCGTCGAGCTGGCCGGGATGCACCTCGTACTTGCTGTAGTCAACATTATTTTCTGACCCATTCCCGGGTTTGGCGTCGGATGCTGTCGCCGGCACCGTCACCGTCGGGGCGGACTTCTCGGTACAAGCCGCCACGCCGCTCAGGCTGACCAGCGCAGCGGTGTTGATGAACTTGCGTCGACCCATAGTATGGGAAGTCTCGGGCTTGGGCTGTTGCTCTTGCGTCATGTTGAAATCCTCGTTGGTTTATGGAAATCTTCTGTTAAAAGGTGCTTGGAACCGGCTCAATTCTTTAACTTGCCATGGTGAAGGAATGCGGCTTGCGCCAGTTTGAGCATCATCAACAAAGCAAAAAGATTTGATGTGCATATAATACATCTTTAACTTGTCGGGTTTTTTTCTGAGTAAGAAAAAGTTCAAAAGATTCCTTCACAATATTTCCCATCCTATTTTTCTGAGATAAACCATGAATAAAACCACCCTCTTGTTGGCTACCTTGAGCTTGGCGCTGCTGTCCGCCTGCGGACAAAAAGACACTCCTGCGCCCGCTGGCGCACCGGCGCCCGTTGCTGCGCCAGCACCGGCGCCAGCGCCTGCGGCACCGGTCGTGGCCGAAAACACGGTCGGCAAATCGGTCTATGGCAAGGTCTGTGCCATGTGCCACGCGGTTGGCGCGGCGGGTGCACCCAAGCCGGGCGACAAGACTGACTGGGCCCCACGCATCGCCCAAGGCAACGACACGCTGTATAAGCACGCGCTTGAGGGCTTTACCGGGGCCAAAGGCCTGATGCCCGCGCGCGGTGCCAATGCCACGCTGAGCGATGACGAAGTCAAGGCCGCCGTCGATTACATGGCAGACCAGTCGCGCTGACCCGTTTGAAGGCGTGATCATGACTTCTCATACGCCTGATTGCATTCAACACGGACGGCGTCGGCTTGCATTGGCCTTGCCGCTGTTAGCGTGTGGCCTGGTGGTGCCGTCGGTGCAGGCCAAGGCTGATGTTCATCAGTCCTCGCGAATTCTGATGGGCACGCGGGTCGACCTGACGCTGCAGGGCAATGGCAGTGCAGTCGCCCTGGCCGCGGCCACTACTGCGGCGTTTACCGAGATGAACCGGTTGGCCGACATGATGAGCCGCTACCGTGTGGCTAACGCACTTAACGCCATCAACCTGATGGCGGGTCTGCAACCGGTGCCAGTACCACCGGAGTTGCTGCGTGTGCTGTTGATGGCGCGTCAGGCGGGACAAGCCAGTGGCGGGGCTTTTGATACCACGGTCGGGTCTTTGCGGGATTGGGATTTCAGCCCCGAGCATCCGTCCATCGCCACTGCGCGGCAGATTGCGGCGCAATTAAGTCTGGTCGATCAAAAAAGGGGCTTGCTGATCGATGAACGCGCTGGCACTGCCTACCTGACAAAAAGAGGCATGCGCCTGGATTTGGGCGGCATCGCCAAACTGCCCATTCTTCAGGCCGGCCTGCGGCAACTTCAAAGCCGTGGCGTCAGCAACGCGATGATCAATGGCGGTGGCGACGTGCTGGTGATGGGCCGGTTGAATGGCCGCCCCTGGCGCGTGGGTCTGCGCGACCCGCGCCAACCCAGCCAATTATTGGGTGTGGTGTCGCTGACCCAGGGATTTGTCGCAGCCTCCGGGGATTACGAACGCTTCGTGATGCAAGGTGGCAAGCGTTTGCATCACATTCTTGATCCCAAGACTGGCTACCCGAGCACTGGGCCCCATGGAGTCACCTTGATCAGCGAGCAACTCGAACTCATCAACGGTCTGGGCGCGGCCCTGATGGTGGCGGGCGGCGATGCGGGGCGAACCCGGATCGGCCGCACACCGGGAATCGATGCCTTGATCGTCGATGCGGACCGCAGTCTCTGGCTGTCAGCGGGCATGGCGCAGCGGATCACACGTGGCTGACACTGCGTTGCACGCAGCCATGCTGGCGGCGTGCAACATCCCCGGCGTTTCCTGCCACCACGGTTTTCACCACGTATCATTGCCAGCATTCACATTTTTTGAGAGTGCGCTGTCATGGATTTAGGTATTGCCGGTAAATGGGCGTTGGTGTGCGGGGCCAGCAAGGGTTTGGGCTTTGGCTGTGCCCAAGCGTTGATGCGCGAAGGGGGCAACGTGTTGCTGGTGGCCCGCGGCGGCGACGTGCTACAGGCCTCTGCTGATAAATTAATAGCTGCATACGAAGGTAGCACGGGGGCTACAGCCAAATTTGTTTCTGAAGATATTACAACGCCGCAAGGCCGACAAGCGGTGTTTGCTGTGCGCAGCGACTTTGATATTGTGGTCACCAACGCCGGCGGCCCGCCGACCGGCGACTTTCGCGACTGGGACCGCGATGCCTGGATCCGGGCGCTCGACGCCAATATGCTCACGCCAATTGAGCTGATCAAAGCCACGGTCGACGGCATGGCGGCGCGCGGTTTTGGCCGCATCGTCAACATCACCTCTGGCGCGGTGAAGGCGCCGATCGACATCTTGGGTCTGTCCAACGGCGCCCGTAGCGGCTTGACTGGCTTTGTGGCCGGCGTGGCGCGAAGTGGCCTAGCCGCCAAAGGTGTCACCATCAACAATCTGCTGCCGGGTGCGTTTGACACCGACCGGCTGCAGGGTGTGATGCAGGGCGCAGCGAAAAAAACCAGCCAAGCCATTGAAGTTGTCATGGCGGCACGGCGCAACACCATTCCAGCCCGGCGCTTTGGCACGGTGGAAGAATTTGGCGCCATCTGCGCTTTCTTGTGCAGCCAGCACGCGGGCTACATCAACGGGCAGAATGTGCTGGCTGACGGTGGCGCCTATCCGGGCACGTTTTAAAATTTTTGGCTATTCAAACGGGAGTTGCAAATGGTTCAATTTCAGGTTCGTCAACTTATGCGTGGCTTGTTGAAAACACTGGCGGCGGCTACGCTTTTGGGCGCATGTCTGGCGCAAGCTCAGACTGGCCCGGTCAAGCTGATGGTGGGGTTTCCGCCGGGGGGCGGCACCGACGCCATTGCCCGCATCCTGGCCGACAAGCTCAAAGACCAGTTGGGTGTGGCGGTGGTGGTAGAAAACAAAGCCGGCGCCGGCGGCCAGATTGCGGCGCAGGCGCTCAAAGCCGCGCCGGCCGATGGCAACACCCTGTTTTTGTCGCACGACCACACCATCACAATTTTGCCGCTGGTGGTGAAGAATCCGGGTTATGACTCCAGCAAAGACTTCGTGCCGGTGGCCGGTTTTGCCACCTTTGTGAATGGTTTGGCAGTGTCAGGCGGCACACCGGCCAAGAGCATGGCGGAGTATGTGGCCTGGGTGCAAAAGGAGGGCGCAGGCAAAGACACGGTGGGCGTTCCGGCCCCGGCCTCGGTGCCCGAGTTTCTGGTCAAGGTGATTGGCCAAAAATACAAGCTTGATTTGCAGGCCGCCCCTTACCGCGGCAGTGCGCCCATGATGGGCGATATGCTGGGCAACCAAATCCATGCCGGGGTCGGTTCCGTGCCGGACTTTATTGAGAACCAGAAAGCCGGCAAGATTCGGATTGTGGCGGTGCTGGGAGGCCAGCGCCAAGCCGCGTTGCCGGACGTGCCGACCTTTGCCGAGCTCGGCTTGGCCGGCTTTGAAGACGTGCCGTACTACGGCATTTTTGCGCCCAAAGGCACACCGCAAGCCGTGATTGACAAGCTCTCAGCCGCCGTGGCCAAGGTCATCGCCTTGCCCGAAGTGCGTGAGCGCCTGACCGCCATGGGTCTGGCCGTGGGCTACATGACCTCAGCGCAGCTGGCCAGGCGCGAACATGCCTACGCCCAAACTTGGGCCCGCATCATCAAAGACAGCGGCTTCAAGGCGCAGTGAAGACACTCCGATGGAGTTGCGCCGTCACAAGGCAGGATTGAGGTTCTAAGCCAAGGAGGTCATTCTTTTTTGGGCCTCGGAAAGCGTTGATTGGAGGATCTTGTTGAACTTGGCGCTCGAGTCCTCGGCCAGCAGTTTGTAGTGCTGACTCTCGGCTGAGTATTGGCGGGGCAAGGGTGTGAACAGCTCGGTTTGTAGTTCGCGCAGGCTCTGTGCGTCGTGGGCGCTGATGGATACTTTGAATTGGTCAAAAAATGCCTGACTGGCTGCCAGGTTCAGTTTCAGCAGTTTCTCAAAACCCTGCGTTGAATTCTTTGTTATCGCTTGCAGCGCTTTGACGCTGGCTTGGCTGGACGCCATGAAGGGGGTAGCGGGGTGGCTCATTTCTATTCCTAGAGTATCAAATACCAGTTCTGCAAAAATTGACACTGGTCACGTTTGTTGCAGTGCAGCATAAACCATTTATTGGGGTAAACCCTAAGATATAGAAAGTTTTTTTCGTTACAAGTGCGGTTTAGAGGGGAGACTAAAATGTCATGGACTTGGCAGGGTGAAAGCGCACCACATCGCTATGAGCAACCTTGGGGTGCATGAACCACTTGCGTGCCAAGTCTCCTGGCTGACTTCAGTCAACTTCATTCGCTCAGTGCGATCAATCCCTGGTTGTTGGGCCTGCTGCTAGGCAGGGCGACAATTTCCCCTGGTTAGTCAGCGTGGGTTGTCTAACTGATGCTTCTTTAAGGAAAGGTTCGGTATGAAAAAATTAGTAGTGATTGCGTTGCTGACGCTCGCCAGTGTGGCGCAGGCAGAGCCCACCGCGGCCAAGAAGGAACTGATCAGCAAGGTCTTGCTGTTGCAGCAGCCGGCCATTGAGCAGACGGCCCAATCCTTGGCGGAGCGGCCGGCAGCGCAGATGATGCAGCAGGCCGGTATGGTCTTGCAGTCCAAAGTGGCATCCGATAAGCGCGAGGCGGTGGCCAAAGCGATTCAGGCGGATGTGAAGAAATATGTTGATGAGGTCGTACCGTTGGTACGGGAGCGGGCAGTCAGCGTGGCGCCGTCCACCGTGGGCGCGCTGCTGGACGAAAAATTCACCGAGGACGAACTCAAACAACTCATTGCCATCATCGAGTCACCGGTCAATCGCAAGTTCTTGCAGATGGGCGGCGACATGCAAAAAGCCTTGCTGGACAAGGTGGTAGCGCAGACGCAAGGTGCGATTGAACCCAAAATCAAGGCACTGGAACAGGCCATCAGCAAGCATCTGGGATTGCCAGCGCCATCAGCCGCGGCTGCCAACGGCAAGCCTGCGCCAGCCAAGGCGGCCAGCAAGTAGGACAACCGGGCTTACTGCTGGCGCACGAAGTCCTCGAATGCCTGCGCCGGCAAGGGCCGACTGAAATAGTAACCCTGCGCCTCGTTGCAGCCCTGGGCGCGCAAAAACTCTAGTTGGCCCTCGGTCTCCACCCCTTCGGCAATGGTTTGCAGCCCCAGGCGGCTGGCCATGCTGATGATCGCGCCCACGATGGCTTTGTCATCAGCGTCTTCGGTGATGTCCCGCACAAACTTCTCCAATCGGCAGGATCAGGCCATTGTTCTCGGCAATCGGAATGAGTTTGACCGGCGAGATGGCGCCAACTTCTGGGTGGGTCCAGCGCAGCAAGGCCTCGGCGCCAACAACTTGGCCGCTCAGCAGTGAGATTTGCGGTTGGTAATGCACTTCAAACTGTTTGCGCTCAAGTGCCCGGCGCGCAGGGCGCTGTCTAGCAAGACGCGGTCGGACTGGGCCTGTATCTGGGCCGTGTAGAAGCGGTAAGCGTTGCGCCCATCGGCCTTGGCGCGGTACATGGCGGCATCAGCCGATCGGGACAGGGTGTCGAGGTCGGTGCCATCTTTGGGGTAAAGCGCAATGCCAATCGATGGCGTGACGGTCAGCTCATGCTGTTCAATCAGGATGGGTCGCAACGCTATCTGCAATAGTTTTTCAGCCAGATGAACGGCGCCCGTTGCATCGGTGTCGGGCAGCAGCAGGATGAATTCGTCTCCGCCCAGGCGCGAGACCGTGTCTTGCTCGCGCACCGCCGCCTTCAGACGGGCTGCCAATTCAACCAGTACCTGCGGTTCGACTAAGCGCCAGCGTGCGGACTTCGACCAGTCTTTCAAGGTCGACGCGGGCTTGCAGCAGTTCGTTTTCGGCATGTTTGCGTGCGGTGATGTCCATGCCGATCCAGATTGAGCCCAGGCTCAAATCGTTGCAGTTGATGGCTTTGGCGTGCACATCGCAATGAATGGGTGAGCCATCTTTTTTGCGCAGCACCATCTCTTCTTCGAAGGTTTGGCCAGCCACCAGCGGGTCGTAGCAGCGGTGGGTGGCATCGATCCAATCCTGCTCCGTCAGGTACCACGTGCGTGACGAGACACCGTGCAGTTCGCCTGGCTCGTAGCCCAACATGATCTCCAGGCGCTGGTTGTAGCGGGTGGCGATGCGCTCGCGCAGAAAAACGATAGCGACCATGGCGTTGTCCAGAATCAGGCTTTGCTCGGTCAATACCGACTGCAACTGCGCTTGCGCCGCTTTCTGGTCGTCGATGTCGTCAATTGATCCAGATCGAGCCCGCGTGAGGGTCTGCCGGGTTGACGAGCTTGCCGGTGAGGTGGGCCCAAAATGAAGTTTCATCGCGGCGCTACATCAGGACCTCTGACTTGAACGCCCGACCTTCGGCCATGGCAGGGTACGCGGCGACAGCCAAGGCGCGCGCGGCGGCCTCATTCTGGTACAGCGACGGGGTGGGGCTGCCTAAAATGGCGGCTCCGTCGGCATGGCCGAAGATCTGCCCAAAGCCCTGATTGCAGCGCACCACCACGCGCTGCTTGACAAACACAATACCGACCCCGGCCGTGTCCAGAATGACTTGCTGCTCGCGCAGGGCAAGCTGCAACTCTTCCAGGGCGTCGCGCCGCGGTGGATTGGGTTGGGTACTGTCGGGCATGGGGATCAGGTGCTAGCGGCAGGCTGGTGCATGGTTGCGCGGTGGGTCAGCCACTGACCGGCAAGCGGTTGCCGAAAAAAAGGCAGATCCTTTTGTGTTGGATCTGCCTGTCGTGATGAGTGGATGCCACTACCGGCTGCAGATCATCCCCAAACTCAGCCCCGTCATTGGAAAACCAGCGCTTAACGCAAGCCGGCGACGTAGTCGGCGACGGCCTTGATCTCGCGGTCATTCATCTTGGCGGCGATCTGCGTCATTTGCAGGCTGTTGTTGCGCACGCCATCACGAAAGCTGGTTAGCTGCGCTGCGGCGTATTCAGCATGCTGGCCGCTCAAACGCGGGTACTGGGCAGGAATGCCAGCACCATTGGGGCCATGACAGCCGGCACAAGCGGGGACTTGCCGGTCGGCGATGCCGCCGCGGTAAATGCGCTCTCCCAGCAACACCAGTTCTTTCTCTTTTGCAAAGCCTGGCTTGGCTGTCTTGGCCGATACCCAGTAGGCGATGTTTTGCATATCTGCGTCACTCAGCGTGGATGCAAATCCCACCATGATGGCGTTGGCGCGTTTGCCGGATTTGAACTCCTGCAATTGCTTGATCAGGTACTCGGGGTGTTGCTGCGCCAGGTTGGGCTGGGTCGGAATGACCGAGTTGCCATCCGCTGCGTGGCAGGCGGCACAGACTGCTGCATAGCTGGCTTCGCCTTTGGCCAGATCGGGCTTGACGGCCTTGGCCTGCTGAGCTGCAGGCTTGGCTTCTTGTGCCAAGGTGGAGAAAGCAGGCGCTGTCAGCGCGGCGGCAAACAAGAGGGAGGCAAGCAGCTTCATAGGAGGTATCGAGTCAGGTGAGGGGCAGGAACCGCTTGATTCTACAATGTGACTCCGGGTTTTCTCCCGTCTACCAATGACTACCAATTCAAACCCACCGGCTCCAGCCACCCAAAAACCTGCGCCAGACCCGGCTACCCAAGCCACGGCCGTCGTGGCGTTGGGCTGGCTGCATACCGCCAAGTTCCTCACCACCGCGCCGCAGTTGCACTTTCTGCCGGCCCTGGATGTGCCCGAAATTGCCTTTGTGGGGCGCTCCAACGCGGGTAAATCAACCTGCATCAACACGCTGACGCAGCAGAAGCAGCTGGCCTTTGCCTCCAAAAAGCCAGGCCGCACCCAGAACATCAACTTGTTCGCTCTAGGCAAGCAAGGCGTCACCGACGCGGTGTTTGCTGACCTGCCTGGCTACGGCTACGCGGCGGTGCCTAAACAAGACAAGATTCGCTGGCAGCAAGTAATGGCCAACTATCTGGTGACGCGGGAGAACTTGAAGGCCATCGTGCTGATGTGCGATCCGCGTCACGGGCTGACCGAGCTCGACGAAATCCTGCTCGACATCGTGCGGCCTCGGGTGGAAGAGGGTTTGAAGTTTCTGGTGGTTCTCACCAAGGCCGACAAACTGACCCGCAGCGAGCAAACCAAAGCGCTGTCTATCATGAAGCTGCAGGCCGGTGGCGGCGAAGTGCGGCTGTTTTCGGCCACCAAGCGCCAGGGCATCGATGAGGTGGCCACGCTCTTGTGGCAAT
>NZ_JAAFHA010000118.1 GCF_010365055.1 Rhodoferax sp. | reverse complement strand
GCCGCTTTCGTTTACATCAATGCAATGAATACCGCCTATCAAAAAATAAATCCAATACCTCTTGATTTGGTGGGAAGTCCCTGTAGGGGGCTACGGGCCAATTTTGCATAAATTAAGAGTCAGCCCCTGGCATCGCGGCGCGCCGCACGTGAACCTGTCGCCGTTTGCCTTCTCAACCGCTGATGTACGCCCAGCCTTCGCGCTGGCGCTTGATGATCTGACCAAGGCCTGCGGGCACGAAACCGATGTTGGGCAACATGTCCTCGCGCTTGAGCTTCTGGCGGCGCATCGAGATTTCGCAGGCGACCAGGTGCACGCCCGCTTGCAAGGCGTCAGCAGCCCGCGGGCCCTGGGTCGATTCGAGCTGGAGCACGCCGATACCCAGACCCAGCGCAACGATCTCCAGTTCGACGTTGCCATCCCCATAGACTTCACGCAGGTTGGTCAGGTAATTGAACGCCTGGTTCCAGAGTCTCTGTTCCGGCGTGCTGATCTGGATCACCACCCGCTCCTTGCCGGTCGGCACGGCGCTCTGGGCATGGGCCGTCGTGGCGGTGGCCAATGAAAGTCCGGCTCCGGCCAAAAGAGCAATGCGTCGCTTCATGGGTTTTCTCCTGGGTTCTAGGGTTCTAGGGTTCTAGGGTTCTAATCGGGTTTCAGGTCGGGATCGATGGCCTCAATCGCCTTTGACATAGTGCCATCCGTCACGCTGACGATCGAGTATTTCGATCAGTCCGCCCGGTACGTAGCCGATGTTCGGGAGCATGTCGTCCTTCTCCAGCATCAGCGCCTTCATCGTTTCTCCGCAGGCAAAAACCTTGACGCCCAGGCCCAGCACCGCCGCCACTTCCTTGGCCTCAGGCGAGTTGTACTTGAGCATGCCGATAGCCATGCCGTTCACGACGATTTCGATCTGCACGTTTTCCCGCCCTGCGTTTTTCGTCAGCGACATGGCGTTAGTCAGTGTCTGGTGCCAGCCCCGTGGGTCTGGGTTACTGACCTGTATGACGACGCGGTATCTGGGCGCCAAGGTTTCAGTGGCCGGGGCGGCGCTTTGCGCCCACAGACCCAGCGGCGCTGCCAGGAGGAGAGCGGCTGTCAACAGGGCGGGGCCCCGCATGACAAGTCTGCGGCGCAGCGCATTGGTGGTGTCCAGACCGTTCATGGTATTTCCTTATCCCAAGAAACCGGGGTTCGGCAGCACACCCTTGAGCTTGGGCGTGTTGAGATGGCGCTGGCTAACCTTTCCTCCAGTGGCCTGAAGCCATTGTTCCGCCACGTCCCAGACCAACTTGTGCCCGGCAGATTTGGCCTCTTCAGCCACAGGCGCCCATCCAGCAACCTTGTATTTCTTATCCGCCTCAATCAACTTGCCATTGAGTCGCATGTCGTCAATGCGTTGACCCATGGCAGCCAGTGGATTGCAGCTGTACTGCATACCACCCACCCGGACCATGTCACCGCCTTGCTGGTAGTAGGGATCAGGGTTGAACAGGTTGTCGCAGACGTCTTCCAACACGGTCTTGATGGTCGCGCCTGTCATCTCGGTGAGCGTGGCATAGGAATAGGTCGTGGCCGTCATGTCCATCAACCACTCGCGCGTGATGGCCTGGCCCGGCAGCAGACTGGTACCCCAGCGAAACCCAGGGGAAAATCCAATGTCGGCACCCTGCACTTGCATCAAGGCATCCAGCAGCAGCTGGTCGCCTGTGCCATTGAAGTTTCCGCGGCGATAGAGTGTGCCCTCGGTAATGGCAAGCTTCTCGGCCAGTTTCGCCTCGTACGGGGCGCGGACTTTTGAGATCAAGGCATCCATGTCCTTGTCAGCCGGGAGCATGTTGGCGAATACCGGCAGCAACTTGTAACGGAAGTCGCTCACCTTGTTGTCCTTGATCTCGAAATCAAGAACGCCCAGGAACTTGCTGTTGGAACCCGCATTGGTGACGATGGTTTTACCGCCCCTGTTGCTCACGATGCTCGCAACCGGCATGCCGTCGTGCGTGTGGCCGCCCAGGATGGCGTCGATGCCGCTGACACGGCTGGCCATCTTGAGGTCCACATCCATGCCGTTGTGAGACAAGAGGACCACCACCTGCGCACCTTTGCCTCTGGCTTCGTCTACCGTCGTCTGCATGTTTTCCTCTTGGATGCCAAAGGCCCAATCAGCGACCATGTAGCGAGGATTGGCGATGGGGGTGTAGGGAAATGCCTGGCCGATGATGGCGCAAGGCACCCCATTGATCTCCCGCATGACGTAGGGCTTGAATACCGGGTCGCCAAAATCATTGGTCTTGACGTTTTGGGCAACAAAATCAACTTTGCCGGCAAAGTCCTTTTCAATGATTTCCTTGACGCGTTCCATGCCGTAAGTGAATTCCCAGTGCCCGGTCATGACGTCAACGCCAAGCAGCTTGCACGCGTCCACCATGTCCTGTCCGTTGGTCCACAAGGATGTGGCAGAACCCTGCCAGGTGTCGCCGCCATCGAGCAGCAGCGCCCCGGGGCGGCTCGCCTTGAGGCGCTTGACCAGGGTGGCAAGGTGCGCAAAACCACCGACCTTGCCATAGCGCCGTGCGGCTTTTTCAAAGTCCAGACATGACAGCGCGTAGGCCTGCGCCGTGCCCGGCCGCACATTGGCGGTCTTGAGCAAGTGTTCGCCGACGAGATGGGGGAGGTTCCCCTTCATGCTGCCGATGCCCAGGTTCACATTCGGTTCGCGAAAATAAATTGGCTTGAGCTGAGCGTGGCAGTCCGTCATGTGCAAGAACGAAACCGTGCCAAAGCGGCCAATGTCATACAAACCATTGGAAGCAGTGGCCGCGTCAGCATCGGCATAGGCACCCATGCCCAGTCCGGCCATGGTGCCAGCCCCCAGCACCTGGACAAATTCTCGTTTCGTAAGATTCATGGTTCTGCACCCGCCGTTATGGTTGGAAGAGCCCGGATGCCCGGGCATCAACAGGGATCACTGGTTAACGGGTGATTTCGGGTCGAGCAGCAAGGCCACCACATGCTTCACCTGTGCTTCAGTCAAGATGCCCATATGCCCTGCCCTGGGCATGTTGGAACAGGCGTTGGACGCCTTGCTGTTCCAGACCTTGCCCCATGTGTATTCCACAATGGCTTTGGAGTCCGGGCTGTTGGGGTCCGTGACACCACGCAATTTTCCGTAGTTGTAAAGGCTTGGACCGATCGTGCCGAAGGAGATTTCCTTGGCGTCGATCTGGTGGCAGTTGTAGCAGTTGGCTCCGTTGGGCGTCGCCGCATCGTCCGTCCAGGTGAGGCCTCGACCACTTTGCGCAAGTTTCTCGCCTTGTTTCCAGTCGCCCAAAAACTTGCCATCAGCTGGCCAGCGTATGGATTTGAAATTCATGGCTTCAATGCGTTTTGCAGTGGCTTCATCGAGCGGCTGGCCACGGACATCGGCGGCACTGCACAGGCGACTGGTCTCATCGGTATCCAGAACCGAAACCTTGACAATGCCTTCGTCTCTGAAGGATGCCTTCACCGCATTGGCCGTGATCTGATCCAGGTCCATGGCGCTTGGCAAGGCGGCGCAACCTGCCAATAGAACGATCGAGGTGCTGGCAAGAAAGGTGATTCTTGATTTAATTTTCATGCTGTGTCTCCTGTTTGATCAACGTTTGATTGCGGGCGCAACAGAGACAGAACCTTGGCTGTTCACGCCCAGATAGACCCCCAGCGCAATGGTCACGTCAGAGCCAAAGCCCGGATAAGGAAAACGTTGCTGTCGATAGCAGTCGTTCAATCGTTGTTGCATTCCCCACATCTGGCCGTTGGAGACCCGGTAGGCTGGCCAGGCGGCAAAGCCCACGCCGTCACCCGGATTCTTGGTCAAATTCGGCAGATCCTGCAGGCGGATGCGTGTGCCATCTTGTCCGTGACAAGATGCGCACGCGAAGTCATGTGGTCCGCCTCGCTGAAAGAAAAGGCGCTTTCCCACTTCGTAGGAAATCTTCTCCTGGACATGGCTTTGTGGCAAGTTGAATTTGCCGCCCTTGGACTCCGCCGCCAGCCAGGTGGCCAGTGCGGTCACATTCTTTTGTTCGCCCTTCCCAAAGGGCGTGCTGGCGACCTCGGCAGCCTTGATCCCCTGCAGCGTTTCCATACAGCTCAGCAGGCGCGACTCCATGTCCTGCACTTTGTTGGTGTCGGAGAAGTAACGGGGGAGTTCGAGAAATACGCCTTTGACGATGCCGGGCCCCTTGCCTAGATCGCACTGCTCCAAGGACGCGTTCTTCGGCCCCCGTTTCTGTTTCCAGAGACTCTCGCCCTTGGCCTCAAAGAGCTCCGCCGGATTGCCGTCTTGCAGCATGGCCCGATACTCCTCGATGCTTTGCACCGTGGTCTTTTGCGCGTAGGCGACGGTCAAAACCAGGCATCCCAAGGCGCCGCCTGCAATTGCTTTCGATATTTTCATTATGTCTCCTCGTGTCGAAAATCAAATCTCCCTCAGGAAACCGTTGCCTCATCGGTACGGCTATCGCCCTTGGTGTCTTTCCAACTCACGGTGATCTTGTCGCCGGCCTTCGCTCCCTTGACGGTGAACTGCACAAATGGATTTTTTGAGACCGCAGGCCCCCACTCGGCGGTCATGACCACCGTGCCATTGTGCGACGCGGTCACCTCATTGATATGCCATGCGGGAACCACATTGCCCGCGGCGTCCCTGCGTTGACCACTTTCCATTTCGTGTGCCATCAGGACACGGACGGTCGCCTTGTCTCCAGCCGCTTGGGCGCGAATGCGCATCGGATCTGCCATGCTATTTCTCCTAAATTTGAATCAAAAAAACAAAAAAAACGAAACCAGCGATCAACCGCCGCATCCACCCAAGGTCACTTTGATTTCTTTTTTGGCGAAGAAGGCCTTGCCGTCGCTCATGACCGCAACCGCATAGACATCGGATGACTGGCCCATCTTGGAACGTGTGGCAAAGTTGGTTTCCACGCTGTCCGTCACATTGAACTGGGCGACCAAGGTGGAAGGGTTCTTTTCAACCAGAAGCAGCATCTGCTTGACACCGGTCAGCGTTGTGGCGGCAGTCAAGGGAACGACGGCCCCGTTCTCTGCAATGTCTGGGCCCCCGATCGTGACATCCTTGCTTTCGACCGGAGCGCTTGCGCTCAATGCCTTCATGACATCAGCCAGGCTCTTGGCCTCAAAAGCGGCCTTGTTATAGGCAAAGGCGTACTGCGGGAATAGGCCCGTGGCTGCCAACAGCCCCGCCACTAAGGCGCTTTGTTTCAGTGTCTCGCGACGAGTTTGCATGAAAATCTCCTTGGTTAAGTTCGAACGAAAAATGACTCGATAAAAAATGGACTGCGCCTATTTGGCGGCGCCGTTGGCCAACCAGACTGCAATCTGCATGGCCTCTGCTTCGCTCAAGGGCTGGGGTGGCATCGGGATGGGCCCCCACACACCGGCACTTCCAGCTTTGATTTTCTTGGCAACATAGTCGACCTGGCCGGCGTATTTCTTTGCCACGTCGGAATAGGCGGGTCCGACAATCTTCTTGTCCAGCCCATGGCACACGGTGCAGTTGTACTTCCCCAGCAGGGCAAGAGCCGCCTTGCTGCCTGCATTGGAACTTGCCGCTGGCTTGGGTTCAGCCAACTTGGACTGCGTTGGCTTTGCCTGCGGCGCTGTCGCAACCGGTGTGGCGGTCGCAGGCACGGCATCACCCGCCGCGCGCTCCGGGCGTGTGGTGTCGACACCATGCTGCGCTCCGATCAGTCGATTCTGCTCTGCCAGATTTCCATGCGCGTTGCGCGCAAAGTCAGGCAAGAGGGACGTCACTTTGACTGCAGGAGCGCAGTCTTTCATGCAGGCCACATTCTTCGTGTCCGGCTTGTTGACGCCGTGGAACTCCTTGCCGGGCCACAGGGCGTGTTCGGTCGTCATGCCATTTCGGTTGGGCATGCGCTGCTGCACTTCGCGAATATTCGTATCGGACAAGGAGAAGTCATCCGGGACAATGCCATTGAGGTTCAGAAGAAACGCCGTGACCGCATAGACCTCGCCCGTGGTCAGGGACTTCGGCGCCGTCCAAGGCATGGCTCGGTTGATGTAGTCCCAGATGGTTGAAAGCGTCGCCACCTTCATGAACGTGGTGCGACCCGGAAAGGTGGTATTGGTCAGGTTGGCCACCTTGCCGGTTTTGATGTCTTCCTTGGTAACACCCCCAGCCAAAGGGCTGAATACTTCGCCTGATTCACCAAAGAATCCGTGGCACGCTGCACACTTGGCCTCCCAGATATCTTGTCCCTGGGCCACAGTGCCGGAGCCGGCCGGCAGCCCCTTGAAGTCCGCACGCACATCGATGTCCCATGCGGCCACCTCTTTGGGCGTCGCGTCCCGTCCCACGCCAGGGTAGCTGCCGGCGGACTGAGCACTGGCGCCGGTCACTGTGACCAGTAGCGCCGTCATGCATAACGTTTCAAGAAACCTGGACATTTTTTACCTCCCCGCTCTCTTGCACCAGCCAGGATTGGATAGCGTTGTTGTGGTAGATCGACCTAGTGCCCCGCACCGCCCGCAACTGCTTGTAGGTGGGCTGAACAAAGCCAGTCTCATCCATGGCGCGGCTTTGAATGATGGCTGGTTTGCCGTCCCAATTCCAGTCCAGACTGAAGCGCGTCAGCGCCTTGGCGAGCACCGGCGATTCCAACCGGGCTGTTTGCCAGTTGCGTCCACCGTCCACTGAGACGTCCACTCGCTTGACCTTGCCACGGCCTGACCAGGCCAAGCCCGTGATGCTGTAGAAACCCTTGTCCAGAAGCACTTGACCTCCAGAGGGCGTAGTGACGACACTCTTGCACTCTTGAATGCTGGTGTACTGGCGATGCAGCCCATCGGGCTGCAAGTCCATGTAATGGATCGCTTCGTCCTTGGTGGCAAAAGGCATGTCTCCCACTTCCAGGCGCCGCAGGTATTTCACCCAACTTACCCCTTGCACACCAGGAACAACCAAGCGAAGCGGGTAGCCCTGCTCTGGTCGCAGCATCTCGCCGTTTTGGCCATAGGCCACAAACACTTCGCCCGATTTGACAAGCTCCATGGGAATGGTGCGCGTCATCGACGATCCCTCCGCCCCCTCTGCCAGCACAAACTTGCCGGCTTTCAAATCCGCACCAGCCATCTCCAGCAGCGTGATGAGCGGCACACCGGTGAACTCACTGCATGAGATCATTCCGTGGGTGTACTGCACCGTGGGTACAGCCACGTTGCCCCAGTCGACCGCCGTATTGGCACCGCACTCAATGAAGTGAAAACGGGAGACGGCGGGCAGCCGCATGATTTCGTCGAGCGTGAAAACCTTGGCAGCCTTCACCAAGCCATTGACCATCAGACGGTGCTTGGAGGGGTCAATGTCCCACCAGCCCTGGTGGTGGCGCTCAAAATGCAGGCCGCTGGGGGTGATGATCCCGAACAGCGATTGCAGCGGAGCAAACGACACGGACGATTGTGTGGTTTGCGTCAAGCCGGGACTCTGACGTCGCAAAACATTGGATTCATATTGGGACGGCGCGCCATAACTTCCTGCTGCGGACACACCCTGACCCAAACCTTTGCTGTGCTCGGGCAAATTCAAGATATTCAAATCGCCATCTTCACTGGCCGCTAGCTTGCCTTGTGCCATCGCAGCGGGAATGGCAGCACTCGCTGCAGCCGCTGCAAATGCCAGGCGTATGAAGTCGCGCCGACCATTCTTCGCCTCCGCAAAGACGGTCTTGATTTCGGCCTGATTCAAGAAGTTTTCTGGCGCCTTCAGGAATCGTCCAGCGCTTAACATTTTTTGTCTCACCAAATTTCCTTTAACGATCGGCATCAGCCACCTCTTCACATCAAAATCAAAGACATCCGTGAAGGCCACCTCAGCTTCACAGGGTCTTCTGAACGCTTCATCAACTCACAGGCAAGGTCACAAAGGTCACCAAAATCGGCAGCAGTCGCGATTCAGAACGGTCCAGAACGGTGCAACTTCTTCAGGAAAAAAATCCAAAATCGAGAATTCTTATGCCGATTGAGTCGGTGCCTATAAGGCGCCTGCCCATGTTGCGAGAGTATTTGTTTGGGCCTGTCTTTGATCCTGGTCAAGATTACATCAATCTTGTCGAAAATCTATTGGTAAGAACCCTATACCCTGCGGGGTAGGGTATCCACCCAAAAAACCATTCAGCTCGCATGCCATGGTGATCTGGCAAACTAGCAATACTGCAACCATCGTCACACCGAATCCAAATGGTCACCAAAAAAACACCGAGTCAAGCCAAGACAACGGCAACCACCGCCGCAGTCGTTTCAGACTTTCGCGCTGAGCACCAGAAGGACGTGTTGAACCGGTTGCGCCGAATCGAAGGACAGGTGAGGGGCCTGGTCGAGATGATCAGCAATGGCCGACCCTGCGAGGAAGTGGCCCTGCAAATGTCTGCGGCGCGAAAGGCCATGGACAAGACCTTTTACCGGATGATGACCTGCTCGGTGATAGAGGCAGTTTGTGACTCGAAGACTGAGGCGCAAAGACTGGTCGAGGTGGAGCGCTCCGCCCGCCTGTTGGAAAAATTCGGTTGATCAACGACAGACTAAAAAACCCCTTGTGCGGTCAAGGGACAGCGCAGAACAACAGGCTACGTCGCTTTCAAGACCGCCGCGTGCGCGAGGCGTAAGCGGTCGTCAAGATAGGCGCCATAGAAGTCCGGCGTGTAGCCCCCCACCAGGCGCTCGGCTATTTCCGCGCCTCCCGCTCCAAAGAACAACACGGTGGGGGCAACTTTGACAGTCCAACGGCGAATCAATTCATCGTGGGTGAGGGTTGCGCCTTGAAAGTCTTTGACGATCCGACTGCTGCGCATGTCAACCTGCACCACGTGCAGTCCCTGCTGTTCCCTCATGGGGGCAAGGTAATTTTCACGGACGATCCTGCAAAACGGACAACCTTCCAGGCTAACCATCACCAACAGAGGACTGCGTTTCCCCAGTGCCTGGGAAAGTTCGTCGGCCAATGACACGGCCATTGGCAAGGTTCTTGCGGCTGCCAGCCCCGCACGGCAAACCAAGGCGGCCCCGCCAGCCAACAGGAAACGCCGCCGTGCAAGGGCCGTTGACGCGTCTACCGTCCTGCTGGCTGTGAATGGGGCTTGCGGCATCAATGGGTCTCGTGTTCGAGTAGCAGGTAGGTGTTGCAGGCGTTCATGCGGTTGGCGAGCCGAGCCGCATCCACCACATTTTCATTTGCATGAGCGTACCTGGAAAAATGATGCGTGCAGCTCTTCGGCTCAACTAGAACTCAATCGCCTCTGAGATCGACCGTATGCCGGCCTGCGCGCAGGCCTCATCGGCCTCGCCGCCTGGCGCGCCTGAGACCCCAATGGCACCGAAGACTGTGCCGCCACCCTCGATGGGTAAGCCACCGCCAATGGCAAGCATGCGTGGCGTACTCCGAATGCCGCTCATCGGCTTGCCCGGCTGCGTTTCCAGCGCCAAAGCCAGCGTGGACGTGCGAAAACTGGCTGCCGTCCAGGCCTTGTTGGTGGCGACGTCCACCGTGTGAGCCCCTGCGTAGCGATCGCGCAGAAAAACCTGCGTCAGGCCCGCCCGATCTACCACAGCGACGCCGACTTGGTATCCCTGCTGTCGACAGAACTCCATGGCGGCTCGGGCCGCTGTCAGCGCGGTTTCAGGC
>NZ_JAAFHA010000117.1 GCF_010365055.1 Rhodoferax sp. | reverse complement strand
GCCCCCTAAAGAGTCGTTCAAGACCAGGACGTTGATAGGTCAGGTGTGGAAGCGCAGTAATGCGTTAAGCTAACTGATACTAATTGCTCGTGCGGCTTGACCCTATAACTTTGATGTACCTAACCGTCATCAAGGAAGTTATGCCAAGTTGACGCATTCAAAAATCCTGTGAAAATAGGTTCGTTAATTCGATGAAGCTGATTAGCTCTATAAATTGGTTGTCTTGACCCAGTCAAGATAACAAAAAGTTATGCCTGATGACCATAGCGAAGTGGTACCACTCCTTCCCATCCCGAACAGGACAGTGAAACGCTTCTGCGCCGATGATAGTGCGGATTCCCGTGTGAAAGTAGGTCATCGTCAGGCTATTAAACCGGAAACGCCCAATCGAAAGATTGGGCGTTTTTTTTGCTTTTGCTTTATCAGCATCTAAATACCACCACTAAAAAGATGTCAATTGGCTGTCTGTTGTGGGAATTTTGATTGACTATGGAATAAAAAAAGTGGCAGGTGCCAAGGCTTAAAGCTGTTTGCTTGTGCAAAATCAGCTGATGTCGCTGTCGCCCCCACCGCCATTGCCTAAGCCCCAGACCGGTCCGCAAAAAGCCCTGCGCAAGCTCGGCCTGGAGCGGGCCATCGATCTGGCGTTGCACCTGCCGCTGCGCTACGAGGACGAAACCCGTATCAGTCGTTTGAGCGAGTTGCGTGAGGGCGATGAGGCGCAGATCGAAGGGGTGGTGACCCATTGTGAGGTCAAGGTCACGGGTCACCGTCAACTGCTGGTGACGCTGGACGATGGCACTGACACCTGCCTGCTGCGTTTCTTCGCCTTCTACCCCAGTACTCAAAAGGCGTTGGCGGTAGGCAACCCTATCCGGGCGCGCGGCGAGATCAAGGGCGGGTTTGCGGGCTTGACGATGATGCATCCGTCGTTTCATCCCGCGGGCAGGGAGCTGGCAGTGGCGTTGACACCCATCTACCCGACGGTGGCGCGGTTGCCGCAGGCCTATCTGCGCCGTGCCGTGCAGACTGGGCTTGCGCGCGCTGAACTGTCAGACACCATACCCGCAGAATATTTACATGAAATTGGCCTGAAGCCCGCGTGGAATATGCGTGAGTCGCTCTTGTTTTTGCATAACCCAACGCCCGATGTGGCGCTCGCCACCTTGCAGGATCACAGCCACCCGGCTTGGCAGCGGCTCAAAGCCGAGGAACTGCTGGCGCAGCAGCTGTCGCAATTGCAGGCCAAGCGCGAGCGGGCGAGGCTGCGGGCGCCGATGCTAGTGCAGGGCCGCCATGAGTCCGTTGATCGGGTCGCTCAAGATTCTAGCGTTCGTCCTGAGCCTGGCCAGTCGGAGGCCGGGCGGGAGGTGGCAGGACCAGGGCATCAACCCGACCGAATTTCGCCTTTGCACGAGCGCCTGTTGGCATCATTGCCGTTTCAACTCACGGCGGCCCAGCGCCGCGTCAGCGCGGAAATCGCGCATGACCTGGCACGGTCGATGCCCATGCACCGATTGCTGCAGGGTGATGTTGGCTCAGGCAAGACGGTGGTGGCGACGTTGGCGGCGGCGATTTGCATCGATGCAGGTTGGCAGTGCGCATTGATGGCACCGACCGAAATTCTGGCCACGCAACACTTTGCCAAGCTGGTGAGCTGGCTGGAGCCGCTGGGCATCAAGACCGCCTGGCTCACCGGCAGCCAGAAGACCAAGGAACGGCGCGAGATGCTGCCGTTGATCGCCAGCGGCGAAGCGGGCCTGGTCATTGGCACGCACGCCGTGATCCAGGACAAGGTGGTGTTCAAAAACCTGGCGCTGGCCATCATCGACGAGCAGCACCGCTTTGGTGTTGCGCAGCGGCTTGCCCTGCGCAACAAGTTGTCGCGCCCATCCGATGACCTTGGACTGAAGCAAGGGCCGCCCGGTTCGGAGCCTCATTTGTTAATGATGACTGCCACGCCGATTCCTCGCACACTGGCGATGAGCTACTACGCCGATCTTGATGTCTCCACCCTGGACGAATTGCCGCCCGGGCGCACGCCGATCACAACAAAGGTGGTCAACGACGCGCGACGTGACGAGGTCATTGCGCGCATCCGTGCCCAACTCGATGCCGGGCGACAAATTTACTGGGTCTGTCCACTGATTGAAGAGAGTGAAGCACTGGACCTGCGCAACGCCACCGAGACGCACGCCCAGTTAAGCGCGCTTTTGCCCGGCGTCAATGTCGGCCTGCTGCATTCACGCATGCCCACACCCGAGAAGAAAGCCGTGATGAGCCTGTTCAGCGCTGGCCAGATGGGCGTGCTGGTCAGCACCACGGTGATCGAGGTCGGTGTCGACGTGCCCAATGCCAGTCTGATGGTGATCGAGCATGCCGAGCGCTTTGGCCTCTCGCAACTGCACCAGTTGCGGGGTCGGGTCGGGCGCGGGGCAGCGGCGTCGGCCTGCGTGCTGCTGTACTCCACCGGCGATTCGCCGCGTTTGAGTCAGACCGCACGCGCCCGGCTGAAAGCCATGGCCGAGAGCAATGACGGCTTTGAGATTGCCCGGCGTGATCTGGAGATTCGGGGCCCCGGTGAGTTTCTGGGCGCGCGGCAGTCTGGTGCTGCCATGTTGCGTTTCGCCGATTTGGCAACGGACACCGCGCTGTTGGAGTGGGCGCGCCACTTGGCCCCTGTGATGCTCGATCAACACCCTGCGCTGGCAGAGAAACACGTGCAGCGCTGGTTGGGCGGCAAGGCGCAATTCTTGAAGGCGTGACGGTCAGACCGGGGTGCTGGCATGCCGCAGACTTTCTGCAGTTGGTTCAGCTTGCGTTCAGGCAGGCACCCGCAAACTACGCTCCATACCAACTCAAGGAGCTTTCCATGAAACGTCTCGTCATTGCCAGTCTGTTTGCTACCACCTTGCTCGGCGCCCAGGCGCAAAGCTTCACCGACCACGCGCGGGTTCGCAGCGCCGAGCCGCAGTATGAAACCGTCAACGTGCCGCGCAATGAGTGCAGCAGCCAGTGGATCAACGAAGACCGGCGCGGTGCTTATCAAACGCAAGAGCGCCAGCAAGACCGACAGTACGGCGGCGCCATTGTTGGTGGCCTGGCCGGGGGTGTCATCGGGCACCAGATCGGCGGCGGTAGCGGCAAGGATGCGGCCACGGCACTCGGTGTGGTGCTGGGCGCCATCACGGGCGACCGACTCGAAAATCGCAACCAGCCCCCGCAGTATTCGCAAGATTCGCAGTACCCCCAGTACGGGCAGCGCGAAGTGCAACGCTGCCGCACGGTGAATGACCCGCAATCGCGCATCGCCGGATACCGCGTCACCTACGAGTACCGTGGCCAGCAATACACCACCATGATGCGCAGCAACCCGGGCAACAGCCTGCCGGTGCGCGTGTCGGTGCAGCCAATGGAACAGTAAAGATGGGGCGTGGCAGGTATTCTCTATGTGCTGCCGCGATCGGCGGTAGTACCATGATCAGCGTTTGACAATGGCCTCGTTCTTTTACGCACTCAACACCATGAAATCGCTTTCCACCCTGCTTTGTGCCTTGCTGCTGGCTTTGACCACCCCGGCTTGGGCTGACATCAGCCGCGACCAGGCTGCGGCGGTGGCGCAGCAAGCCAGTGGCGCCCGTGTGCTCTCGGTCGAGAAGGCCGAGATTGATGGGCGAGTCGTGTGGCGCGTGAAGGTGCTCAGCGCGCAGGGTGAAGTGAGGGTGGTCCTGGTCGACGCTGCCAGTGGGCGGGTGCTCTAGGCCCGCTGAACGTCAAAATTTCATGCGCCTGCTGTTGATCGAGGACGATGCGGTCTTGCGCTTAGGCCTAGTGCGCCAGTTGGAAGCCGACGGTTACCGCGTGGACCAGGCGGCCGACGGCGCCGATGGTTTGTTTCAGGCGCGCGAGTATCCGCTGGACCTGGCCATTGTCGATCTGGGTCTACCCAAAGTGACGGGCCTGGCCGTGGTGCAAACGTTGCGCGCCGAGGGCCGCACGCTGCCGATCTTGATTTTGACCGCACGCGGCAGTTGGCAAGACAAGGTGCAGGGCTTGGAGGCGGGTGCCGACGACTACCTTGTCAAACCCTTTGAATACCCGGAACTGGCCGCGCGCGTCAAGGCGCTGCTGCGCCGCGCGCGCAAGGCGGCCTCCGATGTGCTGACACTGGGTCCGTTGCAAATCGATTTCTCAGCGCAGAGCGCCCGCCTGCACGAGTTGCCGCTGGAGTTGACCACCTTTGAATACCGGGTGCTCGAATACCTGGTGCGCGAGCGCGCCCGCGTGGTGCCCAAGCAGGAGCTGTCTGACTACCTGTACCCGCACGATGAAGACCGCGACAGCAATGTGCTGGAGGTGCTGGTGGGGCGGTTGCGGCGCAAGCTTGACCCGGATGGCGCGCTGGCGCCGATCGAGACCCTGCGCGGGCGCGGCTACCGATTTGTGATGCAGTGATGGCGCCACTGGCCACCGTCTCGATTCGTTCCCGTCTGATCTGGGGTGCGGCCCTGGTGCTGCTGGCGTTTCTGGCGGGGGCTGGCTGGGCAGTGCAGCAAGCGCATGCCGACAGCGTGCGCGCCGCGCGCTTTGCCCGCCTGCAAGCCACCATTTACCTGCTGATGGCCGGGGCCGAGCTCAATGCCCAGGGCGCCTTGCTGATGCCGGTTGCGCTGGCCGAGCCGCGCTTGTCGGTGCCCGCATCAGGCCTGTATGCCAACATTGCCAATGTCGCGCGAGGTGAAGATTGGCAGTCGGCCTCGACGCTGGGGCTCAATTTACCGTTTCAGCGCCAGTTGGCCACGGGCGAGTGGCGCTTTGAAACCGTGCTGACGCCGCCCGTGCCGGGGCGTGGCAAGTCTGCCGCGGCAGGCGCGTTTTTGTCTGCCACCTATGCCGTGAAGTGGTCGGACAAGGCGCGCACCGCCTCGCTGGTGTTTTCGGTATTGGAAAACAAAGGGGTTTTCGATCGCGAACTGGCTGTTTTCGAGGGCACGCTATGGCGCTGGCTCGGTGGCACCGGACTGCTGCTGTTGCTGACGCAGACGCTGCTGCTGCGTTGGGGACTGGCGCCGCTGGCCCGCATGACGCGTGAAATCCGTCAAATTGAGCAGGGCGCACAGACCAAGCTGCAGGGGCGTTACCCGAGAGAGCTCGCTGGCCTCACCCACAACCTCAACACCTTGATCGACCAGGAGCGCTCGCGCCAAACACGCTACAAGCATGCACTCGATGACCTGGCGCACAGCCTGAAGTCCCCGTTGGCCGTGTTGCGGTCCTCCCTGGCTGAACCGACCCAGTTGCCCACGCTGGTGGCCGAGCAGGTGAGCCGCATGGACGACATCGTGCGGCACCAGTTGGGCCGGGCGGGCGCCAGCGGCGCCGCACTTTTTGCCCCGCAACTGGCGCTGGCGCCGGTCTTGAAGCGCATCTGCGACTCGCTGGCCAAGGTCTATGTGGACAAGCAACTGGCTTTTGCACTGGACTGCCCGCCAGAGTTGAGCTGGCGCATCGATGAAGGCGACGCCTTCGAGATGCTGGGCAATGTGCTGGACAACGCGGCCAAGTGGGCGCGCCGCACCGTGACGGCTAGGCTCTGGCTGGAATCTGGGCGCCTGCACATCCGTGTGGTTGACGATGGCCCTGGTTTTGGTGACCCGCAAGCGGTGCTGGAGCGCCGGGTGCGCCTGGATGAGCAGGTGCCGGGCCACGGCATTGGCCTGGCGGTGGTCAGCGATCTGGTGGCCAGTCACCAGGGAGAATTGACGTTGTCGCGGGCCGAGGCTGGCGGCGCCCAGTTGGACATTGTGTTGCCCGCTGCCTGAGGCCGGCCCGCTGGGTCGTGCCAAGGCCAAGCGCGGCGCCCTTAGACTCTGCACACCATGCGACTACAGCTCATCTCCGACCTTCATCTGGAGCGTTGCCCCGACTTCGTGGCCCTTGCTGCGCCCAACGTTGATGTGCTGGTGCTGGCCGGCGACATCGGTTCGTACCAGGCCGGCTCGCATCTCACCGATCCCGATTTCGGCCTGGCGCGCTTCTCCCCGTTGCAGCCAGGCGCGCCGTGGTCCCGGGTTCTTTATGTTCCTGGTAACCATGAATACGACGGCTTGGACTATGAACAGACCTATGCCCGCTTGCGCGCCACCTGTGACCGGCTCGGCATCACCTGGCTGGAGCATGAAGTGCTTGAGCTGGGCAAGGTGCGCTTCATCGGCTCGACGCTGTGGAGCGACTTTGACGCCTTCGCTGGGGCTGAAGTGAACTTGACGCGCCAGCTGCAACTGCGCCAGAAAGCGTACCGCGCGGCCGACTACTACTTGCGCAAGAACACCACCTTGCGTGGCGGCGCGCCGATGCTGGCCCAGGAGATCCGGGAGCTGTCGCTCGCCGCCCAGGACTGGCTGGGACAAGCCCTGCGCCAGCCCTTCGATGGCAGCACTGTGGTGGTGACGCACTTTGCCCCGAGTCTGCGCAGTGCCGACGCGCGCTACGGCTTGAGCCCGGGCACGGCGGGATTTTGCAATGCGCTTGATGAGCTGTTGCCCTATGCGCAACTCTGGCTGCACGGCCACCTGCACTGCGCCAACGACTATGTGGTTCAGGGCAAGACCGAGGGGCGGGACTTTGCCTGTCGCGTGGTGGCGAACCCGCTGGGCTATGCCAGCAAGAACGAGCAGGGGGCCTTCAGGCCCGAGCTGGTGATCGAGCTGCCCTGAACCGCCCAGCCGCCCGCGCACGCCATCACACCAATTTCGCCAGCAACTGCGGCGTGCTGCGCACGCCCAGTTTCATGAGCAGCCGCGCTCGGTGCATCTCGACGGTGCGCGGGCTCAGGCCCAGCTCACGCGCCATCTCCTTGCTGGTCAGGCCCTGGGCCAGCCGAGCCACCACCTCGCGCTCGCGCGGACTCAGTCGCTGGGCCTCGGGCAGTGTTTGCGCCACCGGCTCAAACGACCAGACGGCAGCGGCGGCGGGCGTCCTGGCATCGAGCGCGCGGCCGCGCACGCGGCACCAGATCAGCGCGGCGTCAAAGCAGCGCATCAGGCGCTCGTCCTGGTACTGACCACCCTGATGCATGGACGGATAACCGCGCTGGCCGATGCGTGTGAACTCCTGCTTTGAGGGGTACAAGAGGGCGATCGACTGCCCGATCAGGGCGTCGGCGCTATAGCCAAACAAGGCCAGGAAGGCCAGGTTGCAGGCGGCCACTGTGCGGTGCTGTGTCAGGCACAGGGCGGTGGGGGCGTGGTCAAAACCCAGTTGTTCAGGTGTCATGACAGGGCACTATACGGTATTAGTACAGTATGGTCGTCTCAATGCTTTGCGCTTATCGTTGCGGCATCCCACCGCACCGGAGACAACCCATTGAATCTGTCGAATCTGCTGCTGCGCATCGCCCGCATGGACCCCGATCGGCCCGCCATCTTCAACGGCACGCAACTTGTGGCCAGCCACGCCCAATGGGCGGCACGCTGCGCCCGCCTGGCTGGCCATTTTCAGGCGGCGGGCTTGCAGCCGGGCGACCGGGTGGCCCTGTTCATGCGCAATCACCCGCGTTATCTGGAGGTGCTGTTCGGCGCCTGGTGGGCCGGACTGGTGGTGGTGCCCATCAACGCCAAGCTGCACCTGCGTGAAGCGCAGTGGATCGTTGACAACGCGCAGGCGCGCTGGGCCTTTGTGACGGCGGACGTCACCAGCGAAATGGGGGCGCATTTTCAGGGGCTGGAGCGCGTGGTCGACGTGGGCTCCGTCGACGCGGATGCGCTTTGGGCGGCAGAGGCTTTTGAGGGTCTGAATGGGATCGCTGACGGCGATGTGGGCGCGGGTCTGCGCCCCATCACCACGCGCCAGCCCGACGATGTGGCCTGGCTGTTCTACACCAGCGGCACCACCGGTCGCCCCAAGGGTGTGATGCTGACGCACCGCAACCTCATAACGATGGGCCTGACCTACTTCAACGATGTCGACGCCGTCACGGCGCAGGACACGATTGTCTATGCCGCGCCGATGTCGCACGGCGCCGGTATCTATGCCATTCCTCATTTGATGGCGGGCGCGCGCCATGCGGTGCCGGCGTCTGGCGCCATGGATCCGGACGAGTTGTTTGCGCTCGGCCGCGCGCTCGGGCCCCTGTCGCTGTTCGCCGCACCGACCATCGTCAAGCGGCTGGTGGATCAGGCGCAGGCCACCCAGCAAAGCCCACAGGACTGCGCGCTGGCGTTCAAGACCATCGTCTATGGCGGCGCGCCGATGTACGCGGCCGACATCGAGCGCGCGATCCGCGTCATGGGGCCGCGCTTTGTCCAGATTTACGGCCAGGGCGAGAGCCCGATGGTCGGCACCGCCTTGTCGCGCCAGCATCTGATGGACGTGACGCACCCACGGCATGCGCAGCGCCTGGCCTCGGTCGGTGTGGCGCAGACGCCGGTGCAAATCCGTGTCACCGACACCGACGGCCAGGACCTGCCGCTGGGCGAGGTCGGTGAGGTGCTGATCAAAGGCGACAGCGTGATGGCCGGCTACTGGCGCAACCCGCAGGCCACGGCGCTGGCGCTGCGGGGTGGCTGGCTGTTCACGGGCGACATGGGCATGCTCGATGCCGACGGTTTCCTGACGCTCAAGGACCGCAGCAAGGACCTGATCATCAGCGGCGGCTCCAACATCTACCCGCGCGAGGTCGAGGAAGTGCTGCTCACCGCCTCTGGCGTCGCCGAGGTCGCGGTGGTCGGCGCCCCGGATGCCGAATGGGGCGAAGTGGTGGTCGCTTTTGTGGTGCCGCAAGCCGGTGTGACGCTGGACCTGGCGGCCCTGGATGCGCTCTGTCTGCAGGAGATTGCCCGCTTCAAGCGCCCCAAGCGCTATGAAATTGTGGCGGCCTTGCCCAAGAACAACTACGGCAAGGTGCTCAAGACCGAGTTGCGCCAGCGCCTGCAAACCCCGTTGATACCGTTTAAATCACAAACTGGAGACACCGCATGACGACGACTCGATTTTTGCAAGGCAAACGCGCCCTGATTACCGGCTCGGTGCAGGGCATTGGGCTGGCCATTGCCACAGCCCTGGCGCGCGAAGGTTGCGCCGTGGTGTTGCACGGCCTGGGCGACGAGGCCACGCGGCAAGCGGCGATCAAGGCGGTCCGCGCGGCGGGCGCTGACGGCGCGCTGTGCCTGGACCACAATCTCGGTGACCCGGCTCAGACCAGCGCCCTGATGGCGCAGGTGCTGGAGGCCGGGCCACTGGACATTCTGGTCAACAACGCCGGTATCCAGTTCACAGCCCCACTGTTGGAGATGCCGCGTGAACGCTGGGATGCCATTCTGGCGGTCAACCTGTCGGCCGCGTTCGACACCATGCGCCTGAGCCTGCCGGGCATGATGAGCCGCGGGTATGGGCGGGTGGTCAATATCGCCTCGGTGCACGGCCTGGTCGCCTCGGTCAACAAGGCGCCGTATGTGGCGGCCAAGTTCGGCCTGATCGGCTTGTCGCGTGCCGCCGCGCTGGAGTGTGCCAGCGCCGGTACGCGCCAGAGCGGCGGTGTGACCGTCAACTGCATTTGCCCGGGCTGGACCGAAACGGCCATCATCGAGCCGCAGATTCAGGCGCGCGCGACGCTGTTTGGCGGCGACCGCGAGGCCGGCATCCGCGACCTGCTGAAAGAAAAGCAGCCCAGCGGACGCACCTCGACGCCCGACGAGATCGCGCGCACCGTGCTGTGGCTGTGCGAAACCGCGGCA
>NZ_JAAFHA010000116.1 GCF_010365055.1 Rhodoferax sp. | reverse complement strand
GCTGCATACTGAGCAGATCACGCCCGCGCAACCAGCGCGCCAGGCCGGTCAGCCAGGTGCGCAGCGCCGCCGCCACACACCACCAGACTGAAAACCCGAACACGTAATAGCTGGCGTCGGCCAGCCAAGCCCCCGGCGGCCCGGCGCGGTTCATCACCTGAGCGCCACTGCCCGAGGTCGACCAGGCTGCATCCTGCGCGGAATAGGTCAGCAGCGCGACCAGCCACAGCAGCAACAGAACAAAACCGAGCAACAGCCCCAGTTCGTCGGTGAAACGGCGCCAGCCAGACGCCAACGGCGCAGCCGCAGTGCGCCCAGAAGTCAGGGTATTGAGAGAATAAGTCATACTATCCCGCACTGTACACGGCACACTCGCTTCTTCTGAAAAGGATTACACAATGTCAATAACAACCCATGCCAAAGTTCTGATTCTGGGCTCCGGCCCCGCTGGCTATACCGCGGCCATTTACGCCGCGCGCGCCAACCTGAAGCCCCTGCTGATCACCGGCATCGCGCAGGGCGGCCAATTGATGACCACCACCGAGGTCGACAACTGGCCCGCTGACGTGGACGGTGTGCAGGGACCCGACCTGATGCAGCGCTTTCTGGCGCACGCCGAGCGATTCAAAACCGAGATTGTGTTCGACCAGATCAACGCGGTAGACTTTTCCAAGCGCCCCTTCACATTGACGGGCGACAGCGGCACGTACACCTGCGACTCCCTGGTGCTGGCCACCGGTGCGTCGGCCCAATACCTGGGCCTGCCCTCTGAGACGGCGTTCATGGGGCGCGGCGTGTCGGGCTGCGCCACCTGCGACGGATTCTTCTACCGCGACCAGGCCGTCTGCGTGGTGGGCGGCGGCAACACTGCGGTTGAAGAGGCGCTGTACCTGTCCAATATTGCCAGCAAAGTTTATTTGGTTCACCGCCGGGACAAGTTCCGCGCCGAGCCGATCATGATCGACAAGCTGATGGAAAAGGTCAAGAGCGGCAAAATTGTGCTCAAGACCTCCAACACGCTCGATGAAGTGCTGGGAGACGCCAGCGGCGTGACCGGTGTGCGCCTGAAAGACGTCAACACCGGCAGCACCGAAGAGCTGGCCTTGCAGGGCTGCTTCATTGCGATTGGCCACACCCCAAACACCGAGATTTTCAAAGGTCAACTCGAGATGGAGGGTGGCTACATCATTACTCAGGGCGGCAACAAGGGCTTTTCCACGCAGACCAGCGTGCCCGGCATTTTTGCCGCGGGCGACGTGCAGGACCACATCTACCGGCAGGCCATCACCAGCGCTGGCACCGGCTGCATGGCAGCACTGGACGCGCAGCGCTTTCTGGAACAGGAATAAGCGACTGCGCGCAAGGCTAGGCTCGGCGGCGGCGCCCGAGCCCGCTATAATCGCAGGCTTTGCTGAACTTCGGCCTGTGAAGGCTTGAGGGCAGCAATCGGGTTACCGCCACCCTTTTCTTGGCGAGGTGAGGCTTGAGCGAGATCGGAAGTCGTTGTTAAGGCAATTTGTTTTAACGATTCTTTTTTGATCGACAGTGAAAGCCGTTTTAAGTATCGGAGTGTCCACATGGCACGCGTATGTGAAGTCACGGGCAAAGGCCCGATGGTGGGAAACAAGGTTTCTCACGCCAACAACAGAACCAAGCGCCGGTTCCTGCCGAACCTGCAATACCGCCGTTTCTGGGTCGAGACCGAAAACCGCTGGATTCGTCTGCGGATTTCGAACGCAGGTCTGCGTTTGATCGACAAAAACGGTATTGATGTTGTGCTCGCAGATCTGCGTGCACGTGGTCAGGCATAAGGAGCAACACCATGGCAACCAAAGGCGGACGCGAAAAAATCAAGCTGGAATCTACAGCTGGTACCGGTCACTTCTACACCACCAGCAAGAACAAGAAAACCATGCCCGAGAAAATGCTGATCAAGAAATTTGATCCCAAAGCTCGCAAGCACGTGGACTACAAGGAAATGAAACTGAAGTAATTCAGTCTTTCTGACCCAAAAAAAAGCCCGCTCTTGGCGGGCTTTTTTGCGTCCTTGTTTTTTCAGGCCTGCGCCGCCCGCAACCGCATGGAGAACTCCCGCAAGGCCGCAATACCGCTGGCCTCGGCCTGGTGGCACCAAGCTTGCAGATCAGTTGCCAATTGCTCGCGGGTATGCGAGCGGTTCAGCCACATCTGGCGTAACTCTTCACGCATCAGCACCATTTTGTCGAGTGTTGGCGATGCCGCCCGGGCCAGCGCCAACTGGGGCACGGCAGCCATGGGCACTTTGTCTGCATCCCGGTGCAGCCAGCGTCTGGCAGCTTGGATGACCGCGGCATCGGCGTGACGCGACTGCAGCGCTTGCAGCTCGTCCTTGAACGCACGCCGCATGTCTTTGGCGTAACCGGCCATGATTTCATAGCGGTTGGAGATCAGCGCTTCCAGCGTCTTTTCGTCCGCCACCAGGCGCGCTTCACCCAAAGCCAGTTTCGGTGGCGTCTTCTTGACGGTCGCCAGGCCAACGCGCTGCATCAAGCTGATGTACATCCAACCAATGTCAAACTCGTAAGGTTTGACTGACAATTTGGCTGACGTGGGGTAAGTGTGGTGGTTGTTGTGCAGCTCTTCGCCGGCAATCAGGATGCCCCAGGGTGAGATGTTGGTACTGGCGTCCGAAACCTCAAAATTGCGGTAGCCCCAGTAATGCGCCGCGCCGTTCACGATACCGGCCGCCATCACAGGAGTCCAGGCCATCTGCACCGCCCAGACCGCCAGGCCGGCAGCGCCAAACAGGGCCAGATCGATCACCAGCATCAAGCCCACACCCGCCGAGGAAAAGCGGCTGTACACATGGCGCTCCAGCCAGTCCTTGGGCGTGCCATGGCCATAACGCGTCATGGTCTCTGCGTTGGCGGCCTCTTTGCGGTACAGCTCATAGCCCTGCAAGAGCACGGTTTTGATGCCATAGACATGTGGGCTGTGCGGGTCTTCAGGCTGCTCGCACTTGGCGTGGTGCTTGCGGTGAATCGACGTCCACTCTTTGGTGACCTGGCCCGTGGTCAGCCACAGCCAGAACCGGAAGAAATGGGAGGCCACCGGGTGCAAATCAAGCGCGCGGTGCGCCTGGTGCCGATGCAAAAAGACCGTCACGCTGATCATGGTGACGTGGGTCATGGCCAAGGTGAACAACACCATTTGCCACCAGTTCAATGACCAAAATCCGTTCGCCAGCCAGTCAAGCAAAGCATTCAATGCAGCCCAATCAGGTAACAACATAGTCAAAAATTTCTCAAGTGGGTTTGATAAATATCAGGTTCAACTTGCGGTTACCTGCAAGCGGGCGATTTTAAGACGCCTACCTTTTCAACCCGCTGTTGCAGCCGCAATTGGGGCGGCAGCGAATAAGGTCAAATTTTTTGCCAAACCGCCGCAAAAAAACCATCGGTGTGATGGCGATGCGGCCACAAACGCAGGTAACGCTGGCCCGTCTCGCCGCCGCTGCACAGTTTGGCCGCGTCTGCCACTTTCAAACCCGACAGCACTTCACCCGCCTCCAGGGGCGCAAATTCCGGATTGGACTCAGAAAACGCCTGCGCAATCGCCTCGTTCTCTTGCACCAGCATGCTGCAGGTGGCGTACACCAAGCGACCGCCGGGCTTGAGCAGTCGCGCCGCGCTTTGCAGAATGGCGGCCTGGGTCACGGCCAGGTCGGCCACCAAGCCCAGGTTTTGTCGCCATTTCAGGTCCGGATTGCGCCGCAAGGTGCCCAGCCCCGAACATGGCGCGTCCACCAGCACGCGGTCAATCTTGCCGGCCAGGCGCTTGACACGGTCATCGCGCTCATGCGCAATCGCGGCCGGGTGCACATTGGACAAACCACTGCGGGCCAAGCGCGGTTTGAGGGCATCGAGCCGGTGCGGCGAGGTGTCAAAAGCGTAGAGCCGACCGGTGCTGCGCATGCCGGCACCAATCGCCAGCGTCTTGCCGCCCGCGCCCGCACAAAAATCGACCACCATCTCGCCGCGTTTAGCGTCCAGCAGCATGGCCAGCAGTTGCGAGCCCTCGTCCTGCACCTCAAACGCGCCTTTGATGAAACCTTCAAACTTGTTCAGGGTCGGCTTGCCAGCAATGCGCAGTCCCCAGGGTGAATAAGGTGTGTTGACGGCCTTGATGCCGGCTAGCGCCAGCTCCTTTTGCACGTCGGCGCGCTTGGCATTGAGTGCATTGACGCGCAAATCGAGCCCGGCGCCCAGGTTCAGGCTCTCGGCCAGCGGCCAGAATTCATCGCCCAGCTGGTCTTTGAGCGGTTGCACCAACCATTCGGGCAAGTTGTGGCGATGGCGCTCCATCAAATCGGCCACATTGATCTTTTCGCACTGGTCAAGCCAATTCTTCTCTTGGTCGGTCAAGGCGCTGCGCAGGAAGTCGCCGGGGCCATAGAAGCCCAAAATCGCCAGTCGGCGCTCCTTGGGGCCACTGCCCGATGGGGCAAAGTGGTCGAACAGCAGTTTTTTGCGCAAAACGGTATAAACCGTGCCAGACAAAGTGGCACGTTCGCGCGGCCCCAGGCCCCGGTTGTCGCGAAAAAATTTCGCCACAATGGCGTCGGTGGGGTGGTCGAATTTAAGGCTGAGCCGAACCAGTTCGGAACAGACGTCAAGGAGGGCTTTTGGATGCATAGCGGCGGATTGTCCCATGCCTGACCAATTTCAACGCCCGTTCCATGAATGTACGCCCTGGCGCCGATCGCTGGTTTCGGCCAGCCACCCAGTGGCCGGACAAGGCCTGTTTTACACGTCTTCACCGCGGAGCAACAATGAGGGAGTAGGCTTCCCTCACAATGGCTACTTCCACGGAACCTCATTCTGCAAGCACCTATGACCTTAAAAACACATGAAGCCTCAAGGTCTGGCCGAGGCAGCGTCAGCACCCTCGCGCTTGCCGTATTGACCTCGTTCGCTGTGACAGGTTGTGCATCCTTGTTGGGCAAGACCGGGCAGACGCCTGATCTTGAGATACCCACGCACTGGTCCACCACCGTGTCGTCCAACAACGTGCCAGCCGCGTCCAGCTCGCTGGCGCAATGGTGGGAAGGGTTCAATGACCCCCATTTAGGCACATTGGTCACACAGGCCTTACAAGCCAACACCAGCATCCGCTCGGCGCAGGCCGCGCTGCAGCAGTCGCGCGCCCTGCGTGATGTCAAGACGGCGGGCATGCTGCCCGGTGTCAACGCTTCCGGGTCAGCCGGACGCAGCAAGTCGGGCGACAACGAGGCAAGCAACAGTTTCAGGGCCGGCCTGGACGCCAGCTGGGAACCCGACATCTTTGGCGGCAAGCGCAGCACTTTGATCGCCAGTGAGGCCGACGCCCAAGCGGCGGAGACCACGCTGGCCGATGTGCAGGTGTCGATCGCCGCCGAGGTGGCGCTGGCCTATATCCAGTTGCGCGGCCAGCAGGCGCAGCTACTGATCGCCCAGAACAACCTCGCCAGCCAGTCCGAGACCTTGCAGATCACCGACTGGCGCGCGCAGGCCGGGCTGATCACCTCGCTCGAAGTGGAGCAATCGCGCGCCGCTACCGAGCAAACCCGGGCCCAAGTCCCGGCGTTGGAGGCCAGCATTGCCAAAACCCGGCACAGTCTGGCAGTGCTGACCGGTCAGCCACCGGACTCGCTGCAAACGCTGACCACCTCGCCGACCCCCGTGCCGCAGGCGGCGCCCGACCTGGCTTTGACCATTCCGGCGCAAACGCTGCGCCAGCGCCCCGATGTGCGCACTGCAGAGCACCGCATCACCGCCGCACTGGCGCGGGTCCGGGCGGCCGACGCGGCGCGCTACCCGGGTTTTTCTATCGGTGGCTCACTCGGGCTCAACGCCTTGACACTGGCCGGCCTCACCAATGGCGCGACGCTGGCCTCCTCCCTGTTGGCCAGCGTTTCAGTGCCCCTGTTTGACGGCGGCGCCGCACGTTCGCAAGTGCTGGCGCAAGAAGCGGCGCTGGAGCAGGCCCGGGTCAACTACCAGGCCGTGGTGCTGACTGCCCTGAAAGATGTCGAAGACGCCTTGGTGGCGCTACAGGGTGACCGCTCCCGCCTGATTCACCTGCAAAGCGCCGCCACCGCGGCGGCCAACGCGGACCTGATGGCGCAACAGCGCTACAGCAGTGGTCTGATTGACTTCCAGACCGTGCTGCAAACCCAGCGCACGTTGCTCAGTGCGCAAGACAGCGTGGCGAGCACCCAGGCCGACATCAGCGCCGACCATGTGCGCCTTTACAAGGCGCTCGGTGGTGGCTGGAACTGAACGCCGTGGGCGGCGCGCTCTCACCGCCTACCGCAAACGCTCCCATTTTTTGAATAAAAAGACGAATTGGCAGACTTCACCATGACCAACCCGAACGCCCCCAGCACCCCTTCCCCTTCTGCCACCCCGGCGGACTCGGGCGAAGCCCTCTCGCGCATCGACCTGCAAACCCTGCTCAAAGAAAGCCCCAAGCGGACCTGGTGGCGCCGCACCACGCTCTGGCTCGTACTGGGCGTGCTGGTGTTATCGAGCGTGGGCTACTATTTTTGGCAAGCCAGCGCGGCGCGCAAGGCTGCCCCCGTGTTTGTGACCGAGCCCGCCGCAAAAGGCGACCTCACGTTGACCGTTTCGGCCAACGGCACCCTGCAGCCCACGCGCTCCGTGAGCATCGGCAGCGAGCTCTCGGGCACCGTGTTGCGCGTGCTGGTGGATGTGAACGACCGCGTCAAGAAAGGCCAGGTGCTGGTCGAGCTCGACACCGCCAAACTCAATGACCAGGTCACACGTTCGCGCGCCGCCTTGAACGCAGCGCACGCTCAGCTGGCGCAGGCGGTGGCCACCGTCAGTGAGGCTCAGGGCAACCTGGGCCGCCTGGAAGAAGTGGCGCGCCTGTCCGGCGGCAAGGTGCCGTCCAAAGCCGAACTGGATACCGGCCGCGCCACGCTGGCGCGTGCTCGGGCCGCCGAGTTGAGCGCCCGCGCCAGCGTGGTGCAGGCGCAGGCGACGGTGTCCACCGACGAGACCAACCTGTCCAAGGCGTCGATCCGCTCGCCCACGGACGGCGTGGTGTTGACACGCACGGTGGACCCCGGCAACGCGGTCGCCGCCTCGCTGCAGGCCGTCACCTTGTTCACCGTGGCTGAAGACCTGAGCAAGCTGCGGCTGCAAGTCAATGTGGATGAAGCCGACGTCGGCACCGTCAAGGTCGGACAAAAGGCCCGCTTTACCGTCAGCGCCTACCCGGCGCGCAAATATCCGGCCACGATCACGCGCGTGGCCTTTGGCTCCACCATTACTGAGAACGTGGTGACTTACATCACCTATATGGATGTGGACAACAAGGACCTGAGCTTGCGCCCCGGCATGACGGCATCGAGCACCATCACCTCGACCGAGCTGAAAAATGTGCTGCTGGTGCCCAACACCGCACTGCGCTTCTCTCCGTCTGTCAACGGCGGCGCCGCAGGCGCAGCCAAAAGCGGTGGCATCATGTCGAGCCTGATGCCGCGCATGCCACGTGGTGGCGGACGCAAAACAGCAGGTGACAGCGGTCAGTCCAAGCAGGTATGGGTGCTGCGCGATGGCGCGGCCGTGGCCGTGAACGTCAAGCCCGGCATCAGCGACGGCCGCATGACGGAGATCACCGGCGGCGATCTGCAGCCCGGCATGCTGGTGATCACCGACCAGCGCACGGCAGGGGCCGCGCCATGAGCGAGGCCCCGCTGATCCAACTCAAGGGGGTCACCAAGGTTTATGGCCAGGGCGCCACCGCCTTGCAGGCGCTCAAGGGCGTTGACCTGAGTATCACGGCGGGTGATTTTGTTGCCATCATGGGCCCGAGCGGCTCGGGCAAGTCCACCGCGATGAACATGCTGGGTTGCCTGGACTCCCCCACCACGGGCGAGTATTTGTTCAATGGCGTGCACGTCGAAACCCTGTCGCGCGACCAGCGCGCGCTGTTGCGCCGGCGCTTTCTGGGCTTTGTCTTTCAGGGCTTCAACCTGCTCGCACGCACGTCGGCGCAAGAAAACGTCGAACTGCCGCTCTTGTACCGGGGCGAATCCACCAAAGCGCGCCATGCCGCTGCCAGCACAGCCCTGGCCTCGGTCGGCCTGGCGGGCTGGGAGCACCACACGCCCGCCGAGTTGTCGGGTGGCCAACAGCAGCGCGTGGCGATTGCCCGCGCCATCGTCACCGAGCCCGCCGTCCTGCTGGCGGACGAGCCCACCGGTAACCTGGACACTCAGCGCAGCCGCGAGATCATGGAGTTGCTATGGGGCCTGAATGTGGAGCACGGCATCACGGTGCTGATGGTCACGCATGAAGCCGAGATGGCCGCCTACGCCAAGCGCATCGTGCATTTTGTTGACGGCGTGGTGGATAACGACACGCGCAATCCGCATCCTGCCGGCTTGCATGAAGCCGCCGCCTCGCCTGTCACACAAGCGAAACTGGAAACCGCCTGATGCTGCTCAACACCCTGCTGCTCGCCCTGCGTTCGATCCGGCGCAACCTGTTGCGCTCGTTCCTGACGATTCTGGGCATTGTGATTGGCGTCAGTGCCGTCATCACCATGGTCACCCTTGGCAACGGGGCCACACTGGCGATCCAGAATCAAATTTCGGGCCTGGGCACCAACCTGCTGCAAGTGCGCCCGGGTCAGCGCATGATGGGTGGCGGTGGCGGTGGCGCCCCGTCCTTCAAGGAAGTCGATGCCGATGCGATTGCCACCCAGATCGGCGGCATTGCCGCCGTGGCACCCGAGGCACGCACCGGCGGCACCCTGGTGGCCAATGGGCGTAACTGGAACAGCAGCTTCATTGGCAGCAGCAACAACTGGCTGATCACCGGCAATTGGAAAATCGCGCAGGGGCGGGAGTTTTCCAATGATGAGCTGACCGCCGGCGCCGCCGTCTGCCTGATTGGCGAGACCGTGCGGCGTGAGCTGTTTGGCAGCCGAGCGGCGCTGGGTGAACAGCTGCGTGTGAAGCAAATGTCTTGCACCATCGTCGGCCTGCTAGCCTCCAAAGGCCAGGGTGCCTTTGGCAACGACCAGGACGACGTGGTGCTGCTGCCGATCAAAACCCTGCAGCGCCGCATCACCGGCAACACGCGCGTCAACACCTTGCTGGTGTCAATGACGGACGGCAGCGACCCCGAGCGCGTCAAAGCCGGCATCACCCAGCTGCTGCGCGAGCGCCGAAAACTGGCGCAAAGTGAGGAAGACAACTTCAATGTGCTCGACACCAAGCAACTGGCCGACACCCTGTCGGGCACCACCAAGGTGCTGACCACGCTGCTGGGCGCCGTGGCCGCCGTGAGCCTGCTGGTGGGCGGCATCGGCATCATGAACATCATGCTGGTGAGCGTGACCGAGCGCACCCGCGAAATCGGCCTGCGCCTGGCCATTGGCGCCATGGAGCGCGAGGTGCTGCTGCAGTTTCTGATTGAAGCCGTGGTGCTGGCCGCGCTCGGCGGCGTGATCGGCATCGTGCTGGCGACTGGCGCCTCCATTGTGCTGGCAGGCGTGATGGACGTGCCCTATGTCTTTAACCCGATGGTCAATCTGGTGTCGTTTTTGTTCTCGGCCGGCATTGGTGTGCTGTTCGGCTACTTCCCGGCGCGCCGGGCAGCCCGGCTGGATCCGATTGAAGCGCTGCGGCATGAGTAAAAACAATAGCTACTCACGCTAATTCCACGAATACGAAGGGACTTCCCGCTTCCCGGTAACGGCATCAAGTGCCAAGATTGGTTTTGGAAGTCAATCTGTAACCTTTTGAAGGAGAAGTCC
>NZ_JAAFHA010000115.1 GCF_010365055.1 Rhodoferax sp. | reverse complement strand
ATCTTCCTGCACCGCGCCCAGGCGCACAGAGCGCTTGGCCAGCCGGCAAGCTCGCCGAAATGCGAATCGCGCGCCGCTGGCTACATCGCGATGACGACAAGATCCCGAACAACGTCAAGGCGCAGGTCGCGGGTGCGCTGGCGTCGAGCCCCTATCTCGCCAAGCTGGTCGCGATGCGCGAAGAGTTGCGCATGCTGTGGACCCGCACCAACGTCTGTGCCGAGCAGCTGGTTACCGATCTGCAAGCGTGGCTTGTGAAGGCCGAGCAAAGCGACATCGGCGCCTTGCAGCAGTTCGGCCTTCGACTGCGCGCGGTCCGAGTCTGAGCGCCTTGACCACCTCTACTTTGCCGGCACTGGCGCCACATGAGATGATTTCAGCAGAGGTACCCGGGGAGTCGGATCCCAGGGGAGCACTCGTTTACTCAACCTCCTGAAGTCGAGGTCCCAAGGAGCAGACAGATGGCAACACTCGCGACGACCAGGCAGTTTCTGAAAGAGCTGTATCGAAAAACCGTGGACGACGACATCCTCAACGGTGCTGCGGTGCTGGGCTTTTACCTGATGCTGGCGATCTTTCCGGCGATGATCTTCGTGCTCGCGGTTATCCCGTACCTGCCGATTGCCAACATTGATCAAGCGATCATGGATCTGTTGCGCCAGGCGCTGCCGACAAGCGCCTCTGACATGTTTGCGGGTGTCGTTCAAGATGTCACACAAGAACAACGTGGTGACCTGCTCTCGTTCGGTCTCCTCGCTGCGTTATGGGCCACCTCCACCGGTATGTACGCCATCATGCAGCAGCTCAACGTCGCCTATGACGTCGACGAGGGGCGCGGCTTTCTGCGGGCTCGGCTCGTGGCGATCGCACTGAGCCTGCTATTCGTGGTGCTGGTGCTGGGCGGCTTCTCGCTCATCGTTCTGGGCGGCCAGATCCAGGCGTGGCTGGGCTCGCATTTCGGCTTAGGCGAAGCGCTGCTGGCATTCTTCATCGTCTTTCGCTGGGTGATCATCTTGGCAGGGCTGCTGCTGGCGTTCTCCCTCATCTACTACCTTGCCCCGAACGTCGAGCAGAAATTCAAATTCATCACGGCAGGCAGCGTCGTCGGAGTCGTGGTCTTTCTAGTCGCATCGCTGGCTTTTGCCTGGTACACCCAAAACTTCGGCAACTACGACGCCACTTACGGCAGCGTCGGCGCGGTCATGGTGCTAATGATGTGGCTCTACATCGCAGGGCTAGCCATCCTGTTTGGCTCGGAGATCAACGCGCTCATTGAACGACACGGCGCCGGCGGCAAGCAGAACGCCGGGAATGCGATCGGCCAACGCAAACGAGACCCCGACGCGCGATGACACACATCGGAGCCTCACGGTGGTGCGGGCTCATTCGGCCATGGGAGCAGCCAACAGGGCAGAGGGATTAGCTTTTTGGTGGAGGTCAGTCGTCGGATGCAGCGGTTCGCTTCCAGCCCTTCGTCCCCCCTGCAGGCAACGCGCCCGGGTTGGCGTTCCGGGCTGAGACCGCCAGGACCTCAGTGTGCGTCAACGCACAGACAACCCTGCGCGGCCCGCCTACGATCCCTTTGCATTCTTCGTGTTCAACTTTAGGCATTCCGTGTCCTGCGCCAGTGCGCTCGGGGACCTCAACCAAAGGAGCTATCAAATAGCTGAAATTCCCGTGAAAAAAAGAGCGCAAGCTCGTGGTGGATGTGGCTGGTCGGTCTGCTGGTGCTGCTGGTCATCATCTGGTTCATCTTGCAGATGTTCGACCGGGACCTTGAGAGGGTGAACACCACCACCCCTGCCGCCGTCACCGGCACCGCGACTACCACCAGCACATCGGCCGACACACCCACCAGTGCAACGGGCGCGGTCCAGCCTGGCGGCACGGCCTCCGGCGATCGGGTCACGGATGTAGGCACCTATGCTTCTATCAGCGACAAGCTTTCCCTGGTCGGTCGTGAAGCGGTGCTTTCCAACGTCCGCGTGGTCCGGGTCGTGGGGCCAAAATCCTTCACACTGGCCTCGGGCAGCGAAGAGTTTCTGGTCATGATCGACCAGGACCTGAACCGGGGGGTCGGAACCCAGAGCCAAATCAATCAGGGCAACACGATCAACCTGAAGGGCAACTTCCAGCGGCTCCAGCAGGATGAGATCAACAACATCTCTAACAACCGGTTCCGTAACCTGACCGAGCAGGAGCGCGAGTGGCTCAGGAAGACCCCGGTCTATTTGCACGCCACCGAATTCGGCAAGGTCAGCTGAATCCACAGATAAAGGATGTACATCATGGCTATCAAAAAACTTTCGGAACTCGACGACTACAAGCTGACCAACAGCGAGCAGGATTGTCGCGGCTGGCGCGTCGTGAACGCGTCAGGCACTCAGATTGGCACGGTGCGCGAAATGCTCGTCGACGAGGAACGCGAGCGTGTGACGGAAGTGGTGCTGGACTCCGGCGTGCATATCCCGGTCAACGAAATCTCCCTGCGCGACGGCAAGGTGGTCGCCGCCAACAGCTACATAGTCGGTGCGAGCGGCACGACTGCAGGCTCGACGGGATGACGCGAGGAACCGGACCAGGAACACGCTCTTGCCGCCGTGCTCTGCAAAGTACGCCCGTCCGCCCGCGCGCGAGCAATTCGGGATGGGCGCTCAGCGGCCATCAGGTGCGCAGCGCTTCGTGCTATCGGTGACGGAGCCAATAGCTGAAGCTGTCGCCGAGAATGGCACCGACTACGGCTGCCCCGGCCATCCCCCATGGATCGAGTGCCTGAAGGCCGATGAGGACGCCGGCCGCGAAGGCGATCGAACTTCCTGGGATGACGGTGCCGATCACAGCAACAGACTCCAGCAACGCCGCAGCGAGCACCACGCCGAGTGCGAGCACGGGGTGATGCGAGGGGAAGTCGATCAGGGCTCCCAACAGCTCACTTCGCCAGCTGTTTTCGAATCGCTTTCAGCTCCTGTCGCCGCGCCGCGGTGACCACCGGGTAACTCAACTTCAAACCTTCCAGCGCGTCGAGCACGATCTGTGACACGATCAGCCGGGCGTTGTCCTTGTCGTCGGCCGGCACGATGAACCAGGGCGAGTCCGTCGTACTGGTCGCGCCCAAGGCATGGCCATAGGCTTGCATGTAGGCGTCCCAGAACTTGCGCTCAGCGATGTCGGCCACGCTGAACTTCCAGTTCTTGTCGGGCTCATCGATTCGCGCCAGCAGGCGCTTGCGCTGTTCCTCCTTCGACAGGTGCAGGAACACCTTGACGATGCGCGTGCCGTTGGCATGCAGGTGCCTTTCCAGGTCGACGATCGATCGGAAGCGGCCGTGCCACACCGACTCGTTGGAAGGAAGATCAGGAATGGATTCGCTTTGCAGGATGCTGCTGTGCACCCGCACGATCAAGACCTCTTCGTAGTACGAACGGTTAAAGATGCCGATGCGCCCGCGCTCGGGCAGGTCGCGAGTGGTGCGCCAGAGGAAGTCATGTTGAAGTTCCCGCGCGCTCGGATGCGCAAAGCTGAACACCTGGCAGCCTTGCGGGTTGACGCCCGACATCACATGGCGAATCGCGCCGTCCTTGCCGGCCGTATCCATGGCCTGAAACACCACCAGCAAGGCGTGCCGGTTCGACGCATAAAGCATGCGTTGCTGATCGCTCAGCTGTTCAACCTGGTCCTCCAGCACTTTGCGATACGCCTTCTTTGACTTGCACAAGGGTTTTACATTCGTGGCCCAAAGGCCGAGGTCGACCTCGTCGCCTTCGCGGAGTCTGAATTCAGTGACGTCGATGTTCATGTGATTTCCTTTTGTTTTGTCGCCTGCGTCGGTGTAGCAAGGCGCTGCAGGAACGACCTCCGTGCACTCACTGTCCAGGCGGTGCAAGCGGCCCGTAGGGTTTAGCGTCGTCGCGGCAGCATTCGACCTTCGTTGAACCAGGTGACGAGCTTCGGCTGCCGACCGAATACAAATGAGACCGCGCATGAGTTGACGGTCTAGGCATGCGCGTGCAGATTGCGCGGTCCGTGCGGGATGCGTCCATTATTGCGCGGGAAGGCCGGGCACCCAGAGCCGTTCCCGGTAGGTCATGCTCAAGGTTTCGCCGCTGCCTTCGGGCTTTGCCTTGATCGTGAAGTCGAGCACCTCGCCATGCACGAAGCCGTAGCTGCCCAGATACGAAATGCGGCTGGAGTCAGCCACCGGGCGCATGTCGATTGCCTTAAGTTGTCCCGCCAGGTTGGTCGCATAAGCCTGCATTTGAGCTCGCACGGTCGTGTCGAGTCCGACTTCGTTTTTCAGCACCACGACGTTCAGCACGGCGCGGCGAGCGTCGCGACCAATGCCGTGTGCTTTGGCAGTCTCCTCGGAAAGGTTTTCCGAATTGGTCGTACTGCTGCGCAAGCTATAGATACCCACCTGCCGGGTGTGCGCCTGCGGCCATGCAGAAAAGCTGGCGATCGGCAGGAGTACCGCCACGGTAAGCCAACGGGATATTCGTGTTGCCGCTCGAAATGGACGGTTCATGACTGGCTCCTATCAATTTGAACGAAACATGCGCTATAGCTGTGGCGCCAAAAGCAGAGTGAAGCCTATTTGATTCTCGCAGCCAGGTCTGTGCGTTGGCGAACGCTGTTTGCGGCGACAAGCGATTAGCTTGAGGCAATTGCCACGCCATGTGTGCGCTGACGCACAGACAGCAGCAGCTTCGTCGCCCAAACTGTTCTTAGGGGGCTTGCTCAGCTAATTTGTTTCACAACGGAGGTTTCCATGAAGTCACTAATCGCGATTGCTACTGGTTCGGTGTCCGCGCTCGCCAGCGGCGTGGCGTCCGCGCAAAACGGCAACATGATGAATGGCGGCGGCATGTGGGGCGGTGGCTGGATGGGCGGATACGGCGGCTACTGGGGACCGCTCTTGCTGGTCGTCGTCGTGGGCCTGGTCGTTTGGGCCGTCCTGCAAAAGCGCAAGTGATCCAGGTGGACTGAGACCCGCATCGGGGTGCCCATCAGCGACGCGCGGAACCATCACCATGCAGCCGACCTTGACCATTTCCTACTTTTCCGATGTGCTCTGCGTATGGGCCTATGCGGCTCAAATCAAGCTCGACGAGTTGCGGCGGCAATTCGGCGGCCAGATCCGTGTCGAATATCACTTTCTGCGCCTGTTCGGCAACGTCGCGGCTCACATAGAAGCCGACTGGGGCGACAAGGGCGGCACCGCAGGCTATTCGCGGCATCTGCAAGAGATGGCAATGCGCTTCGATCACATCGACGTTCATCCCGATATCTGGACCCGGAATATTCCGTCCACGTCGATGAGTTGCCACCTGTTTCTCAAAGCCATCCAGCTGCTGGAGAAGCAGGGTGAAGTCTCGGCGGAGCCCGAAGCGCAGTTCGGCGGCAGGCGCGTCTTCGAAGAGGCGGTGTGGCGTTGTCGTCTCGGTTTTTTCCGGGACCTGCAGGACATCGCAGATCGAAACTTTCAGGAAGCGATGGCCTCGGACATGTCATTGCCCCTTACCCGCATCCGCCAGCACATCGAGAGTGGTGCTGCGCACGCGGCGCTATGCGCGGACTTCGACGCCAAGGACAAGCAGCTTATTGAAGGCAGCCCAACCTTCGTGTTCGATGAAGGCCGCCAGAAGCTCTATGGCAACGTCGGCTACCGGATCATCGCGGCCAGCATCAAGGAGTGGCTGGTCGCCCCCGACGACCGGGCCAACTGGTGTTGATGGACAGCACACCAACCGCAGGCACGGGACACACTCGTACGCCGCACCCGAATTCTGTCTCTTGGAGATGAGCGATGAGCGAACATGAACACACGGCCAAGCACGAACCGGGGGACAAGCCGACCCAAGACGAACTGGAAAAGAAGGCCTACGCCATCTATGTGAAGGAAGGCCGCCCGCAAGGACAGGCAGACCAGAACTGGTCGGACGCCGAAGCCCAATTGCGGCACGCGGGCGCCGATCAAGCCGATCATCCTGAGCACAAGGATGAGCACAAGGGCCATCCGAATCACCATGCCCACATGGCAGCGGACTTTCGCAAGCGGTTCTGGATTTCACTGGCACTGACCCTGCCGATTCTCGCGCTCTCGCCGCTGCTGCAAACGGTGGTGGGGCTACGGGAAGCGGTCCGCTTCCCAGGCGACCTCTACGTGTTGTTCGGCTTTTCCTCAGCGGTTTTCTGGTATGGCGGGTGGCCCTTCCTCAAGGGCCTGTACACCGAGCTCAAGACCCTCAAGCCAGGAATGATGACGCTGGTGGCCGTGGCGATCTCCACCGCCTATCTGTACAGCAGCGCCGTGGTCTTTGGCCTAACAGGCAAGATGTTCTTTTGGGAACTGGCCACCCTCGTGGACATCATGCTGCTGGGGCACTGGATCGAGATGAAGTCGGTGATGGGCGCCTCCAAGGCCCTGGAGGAACTGGCCAAGCTCATGCCCTCGGATGCCCACAAGCTGGTGCCCGACGGAAGCGTAACGGACGTGCCACTGAGCGAGCTGGCGGTCGGCGACAAGGTGCTGGTCAAGCCAGGCGAGAAAGTTCCGGCTGACGGTGCCGTCGTCGAGGGTGAGAGCTCGGTCAATGAGGCGATGCTCACCGGCGAGTCGACGCCGGTCACCAAGACGAGCGGCGCCAAGGTCATCGGCGGCGCCATCAATGGCGAAGGGTCGCTAACTATCGAGGTCAGAGGGACCGGCAAGGACTCGTTCCTGTCGCAGGTGATCGACCTCGTCAAGCAAGCCCAGGAAAGTAAATCGAAGACGCAGAACCTCGCTGACACGGCGGCGATGTGGCTCACTCTCATTGCGCTGGTCAGCGGTGCGGGCACCTTCCTGGTGTGGCTGCTGTTCATGGACCGGGAGCTGGCCTTCGCCATCGAGCGCGCCGTGACCGTGATGGTGATCACCTGTCCGCATGCGCTCGGGCTGGCCGTGCCGCTGGTGGTGGCCGTCTCCACGGCTTTGGCCGCGAGCCATGGACTGTTGATCCGCAATCGCGTGGCATTCGAAGGTGCACGCAAGCTGCAGGCCGTCATCTTCGACAAGACCGGCACGCTGACCGAGGGCCGCTTTGGTGTCACAGACACCTTGCTGCTGGCACAGGACATTGACGAGGCCACGCTGCGCAGCTACGCCGCCGCCGTGGACGCGCACTCCGAACACCCCATCGCCAAGGCGATCACCGCCTCATCGGATGCGCAGCTGGCCGTCGAGAACTTCAAGAGCATCCCCGGCAAAGGTGCCGAGGGCCAGGTCGATGGCCGGGAGGTCAAGGTCGTCAGCCCGGGCTACTTGCGCGAGCAGAACATCGAGCTCAAGGACGAGCGCATCGAACCGCTGCAGGCCCAGGGCAAGACGGTGGTGTTCATCCTGGTCGACGGGCAGTTGAAGGGGGCAATGGCCTTGGCCGATATCGTCCGGCCCGAGGCAAAGCAGGCCATCGAAGCGCTGAAGGCGCTGAACATCCGCTGCATGATGCTCACAGGGGACAACAAGGCGACGGCCAAGTGGGTGTCAGACCAGGTTGGGCTGGACGAATACTTTGCCGAAGTGCTGCCGCAGGACAAGGCCGCTAAGGTGAAGGAGGTCCAGGCGCGCGGCGTGATGGTGGCCATGACCGGCGATGGCGTCAACGACGCACCAGCACTAGCGCAGGCCGATGTCGGCATCGCCATTGGCGCCGGGTCTGACGTGGCGGTGGAAACCGCCGACATCGTTCTGGTGCGCAGCAACCCGTTGGATGTTGTGGCCATCGTCGAGCTGTCGCGCGCCACCTACGCGAAGATGATCCAGAACCTCTTTTGGGCCACGGGCTACAACGTTGTTGCCATCCCGCTCGCTGCGGGCGCGCTGTTCGCGTGGGGCGTGCTGCTCACGCCCGCCGTGGGTGCCGCGCTGATGTCGGTGAGCACCGTGATCGTGGCCGTCAATGCACGGCTGCTGAAACTGAAGAAGTGACGGGGCGGTCATAGGCCGGGTATGACCGCGCCACCGCAACAATTCTGCTCGCGTCGTGGCAACGCTTATCGTGAGATCAATTGCCATGCAACCCATCAGGTATCAAGCTATTAGCATTCCCTGCTTCCTTCATATCCCGGATTGACTACGAATCTCACCTCCGCGATACTCAAAACTCACCCCCGCAGTCCTACGCAAACGAGCATTCAAATTCCTATCCTTCGTCCTCCGGCTTGCGGGTGGCGACTAACGTCCACAAACGAACGGGCCGCATGATCGCTGCACGACCTATCACCGCTATAGCCGACGCTCGGCGTCGTTTTTGCGCTCGCCAGCCTCTGGGTGCTGATCTACTTCATTCACCGCGCTTCGGTGTCGGTGCAGGCCGACATGATCCTGCGCGGCGCACGACAAGGGCTGACGGAGCGGGGGGCAGCATGGCTGAATTCTCGGGCTTGTCGTATGGTCGGGGGCTGCGCCGCCTGGTTTTCCTATTCATGTTTGGCGCGTCGCTACACGCCGTCGCCGCCGTTGGCGACGCCATCCTGCCGAGCGAGCCGGCGCCGGCGACCAGCGTCGAGGCGGCGACAATCGACGTCGAATCGAACGCGAGAAAGGACGCCGACATCGCCAAGCGCCTGCGCGAACTTTATGCGACGCTCGTCGGCCTCGGTGACGTCGAGGTCACGGTCCGCGCCGGCGTCGTTGCTCTCGCTGGTGAGGTCACGTCGAAAGCCGACCACGAGCAGGCGCTGAGCGTCGCGCGGCGCGTTCGCGGCGTCGTCGACGTGCAGGACGGCATCACCGTTTCGCAGGATTTGCGTCGTCGCCTGTTGCCGACCATGGACCGCCTGCTGACGGCGACGAGCGGCTTTGTCGCCTTTCTGCCGTTGCTGGCGGTGGCGGCGGCGGTGTTCGGCATCTTCTGGTGGTTCGCCCGTTTCGTCGCCGGCAACGAAGCGCTGGCGCGGCGTTTCGGACGCAATCCCTTCCTGCGCGATCTCATACGCCAGATCGTCCGCATGGCGATCATCGGCTGCGGGTTGGTGCTGGCGCTCGAGATCGTCGACGCGACGGCGCTGCTCCGTACCGTGCTCGGCGCCGCGGGCGTCGTTGGTTTGGCGGTCGGCTTCGCGCTGCGCGACACGGTCGAAAACTACATCGCCAGCCTGCTGCTCAGTCTGCGCCAGCCCTTCGACCACAACGACCTGGTGATGATCGACAGCCACGAAGGCCGCGTCGTTCGCCTGACGTCGCGGGCGACCATTCTGCTGACGCTCGACGGCAACCACACACGCATTCCCAACGCCTTGGTGTACAAGGCGGTGATCATCAACTACACGCGCAACCCCAAACGCCGTTTCACCTTCGATGTCGGCGTCGATACGGAGCAAAACCTCGTGCAAGCGCAAACGCTCGCCGCGCAAACGCTCGAACGCATGGCCGGCGTGCTCAATGACCCGGCGCCGTCGTGCACGGTCCAAACGCTCGGCGATTCGGATGTGTTGCTGCGGGTTTTTGGCTGGGTCGACCAGTCGCAGGCCGAGTTCCTGAAAGTGCGCAGCGAAGCGATCCGCCTCGTCAAACGCGCCTTCGACGAAGCCGGCATCGTCATGCCCGAGCCGATCTACAACGTGCGCCTGGGGCAGACGATGGCGCCAATGTCGGAGGCGACCACGATCAAACCGTTGCCGCCGAAGCCCACGAAGCCGGTCGCGTCGCCGACCGATGAACCGGCGACCGCACCCGCCAGGATCACCTCGACCGCCAGATCGCCGCCGACCGCCAAGTCGCCGGGGAGGACGATCTGCTCGATTGCGACGCGCCCAAGGAGTGACCTTGTCACACGCCGGTTTGGTCGGCGGTCACGTCGCAGGATAGGTAAAAGGCTTCACTACCAAGGCACCAAGGACACAAAGTTTCACCAAGAAAAACAGGATGTAACTTGGTGCGCTCTTGGCGCAGTTATGGTGATTTTTTCAGGCAAGCCATGCAGGTTGATTGTCCACAGCTGGCGATCAGCGCTTGGCTTTGGACAACGCCTTGTCGGTGGCATCGGCCTGCCAAAGGTTCGTCGTCACGTCGACCTTGCTGGATTTCTGCATTGCCTTGTCGAAATCAATCTGCACTTCGTATGAGCGGTTGCCCTTGACGATTTCGTATTCGAGATAGTCGGCTTCCCGGTCGTTCGTAGCCGTCACCTTGTAGCCCAGATCAGCCAGCTTCTTGGCGTAGTACGCCTTTTCGTGGCCGGTGCCGAGCGCCTTTTCCAGCGTGTCTTTCTCGTCCGTCCATCCCTTCATGTACGTGCGATCACTGTAGTCGGAGGAGGTCACGGGCTTGTACTTGTTGCCACGCAGTGCGGCCTTGGTGGAATCGGCACGCCAGTTGTTCATTGCCACGTCGACTTTCGTCGCCTTTTTGGTGGCCTTGTCGAAATCGATCTGTACTTCGTGGCTGTTCGCACCCTTGACGACCTCGTACTCGACATAGTCGGCTTCGCGGTCGTTCACCGCCGTGATCTGATAACCGAGGTCGGCGAGCTTCTTGCGGTAGAACGCCACATCCATCCCAGGTGTTAGCTGCTCCTGCAGCGCCTTGCGGTCGCTGTCGTACACCTTCATGTTGTTGCGGTCGCTGTAACCGAGCGCCGGCGCCGAGGCATTGGCACTCTTCATGGCCTTGGTCTGTTCGGCTGCGGTTACAGCAGATGCCGGCAGACTTGCCGCAGCCGCGAGGCACAGAACTGCGACGGCGCTGATGGTCTTGTGAATGTTTCTCATCGTGTTACTCCTTGCGTGTGTATAGGGGATGCTCATAGGATTCTCCTGATGTTGATGCCCGCGCGTATGGCGGACAAGTGCGCCTGCGGATGCACGGCGTACTGCACGATAGGCCGGCGGACTGACGCAGTCTGTGCGGTGACGCACGCATCGAACAGCCCCGGCCTAGCCGAGCTCACCTGCGAAACTGCTTGGCAGCAAACTGCTCAGCCGTGGAACGCGCACGGTGCGCTCCGTGGCTCAAGAACTAAACGTCAATTACCACACGGCCAAGAATTGGATAAAAAGAGGATCTCCGGCCTTGCCCGGCGCTTTGCCGGCAAAAGAGAAACGTCCCCAAGACTGAAGCGTGCAGGAGCAACTCGTTGCATTGCATGAAACCCATGGCATGGAGCCAGACGCCCTGAACGCGTGGTGTGGCTCGCATGGATTGTTTGCCCATCACTTGACGACTTGGAACGCGTCTTTTTGTGCTGCGAAACAGACAACAACGGGCACGCGTGAACTGCGTACCCTCAAAGAGGAAAACGAGCAACTCAAGCGCGAATTGGTACGCAAAGAGAAAGCACTGTCAGAGGCCGCAGCATTGATGATTCTGCAAAAAAAGTTCTGTGCGTTGTGGTAGGACGAGGTCAAATGAGCACCCTTATACAGCGCAGCCAAGTCACCGAACTGGTGAGCCAGGCGATCGTTGCAGGTGCACGCCAGGACCGCGCCTGTAGAGCGATTGGTTTGAGCGAGCGCACCTTGCAACGCTGGCAGCGAGAGCCGTCTTGCGGCGACCAACGCCCAACGCGGGTGCAAACGCCCAAGAACCGGCTCAGTGAGCAAGAGCGCCAGCAGGTGCTGGCCGTGGCCAACTCACAAGAGTTCGGACATTTGGCGCCCAGTCAGATCGTTCCCCGACTGGCCGATGGAGGGCAGTACGTGGCCTCTGAATCAACCTTTTACCGTGTGCTCAAGGCCGCGCATCAGCTTGGTCACCGCAGCCCTGAGCGACCCAAGCAAAAGCGCAGCAAGCCCCGTGCGCTATGTGCAACAGCACCCAATCAGCTCTTCAGCTGGGACATCACCTATCCGGAAGTGCGTGTTCAGATTGTCCAGCACCAAGTGGACACGACGTGCCTTGGCGTAGGCGCCAGTCTGCATTTCGCCGATGAACGCGACGAAGTCGGCTTTCGTTCTGCGCTCGGTAACCGAGACAATGCGCTGCCCCGCTTTGGGCTGCACCGCCACAAACAGGTCGTACCGTGGCGGGTGTATTCGTAGTCCTCTTTGGTCGGCGCATGGGGTGTCATCGGTAAAGACTGGCGGCTGTGTCCGATGAATTGCAGACTCTTCTCATCAAGGCAGATCACCGGCTCCTTGTGGCAAAGAGGCTTGGCATAAAGCGCCAACAAGTCGTACATCCAGCTGCGGTACTCATCATTGAGCACTCCAATGCATCACATCAACCGGCGCCAAGGTTTGAGGTCGTTTCTTTTAGCATGCGGCGCACGGTTTCGCGACTGACACCGTTCAGCCCGGGTTCCTTGCGGGCTGCACGTTCAAGTGCGACTATGGTCCAGCGTTGCAGTCCTTCTGGGGGTGCCGAGCAAGCCAGCGCGGTCACCCGTTCCTGGGCATCCGTGTCGTATTGCTCAGGGCGCCCGGGGCGGGCAACATCGAACACCGCCAACTCAATACCACCCTGCAAATACGCCGCCCGGGTGCGCCACAGGGCGGTGCGCCGACGCCATCAACTTCATGGCGCGCTTTGGCCGCGGCCTGATTTGCCTGACCCTCACTCGGGGCTTGTGTGAGCGCCTGCAATTGCCGCCCATGACGGCGCGCAATGGCGACAAAAAAGCCACCGCCTTCACCGTGTCAATTGAAGCCGCTGAAGGCGTGACCACCGGCATTTCGGCCGCCGACCGCGCCCGCACCGTGCAGGCAGCGGTGGCTAAAAATTCCCACCCGCAGGACCTGGTGCAACCCGGCCATATTTTCCCGTTGCAAGCGGTTGAGGGCGGCGTGCTCATGCGCGCTGGCCACACCGAAGCCGGCTGCGACCTGGCCGCCATGGCCGGTTGCACCCCGGCCTCCGTTATTTGCGAGATCATGAAAGACGACGGCACCATGGCGCGCCTGCCCGACCTGCAACTGTTTGCGGCCGAGCATGGCC
>NZ_JAAFHA010000019.1 GCF_010365055.1 Rhodoferax sp. | reverse complement strand
CGGTGTTGACAACTGGGGGGGCGTCGACAGCGGCTGGGGGGCGCGCATGGGCGGCGGGTTGCCCGTGGCGGAACTTGGGATTTTGAACGTGGCAACCACTTCAGCCAGGCGCTGGGCTTGCTCGCGCAGGCTCTCGGCGGCGGCGGCGGACTGTTCGACCAGGGCGGCGTTTTGCTGCGTCATCTGGTCGAGTTTCACCACCGCGGTATTGACCTCGCCGATGCCCTGGCTCTGCTCCGAAGCAGCCCCGGTGATCTCGCCAATGATGTCGGAGACCCGCTGCACCGAATTCACAATGTCGGTCATGGTCTTGCCAGCATCCGTGACCAGACGCGAGCCGGTCTCGATGCGTTCGACGCTGGCGCCAATCAGGCCCTTGATTTCCTTGGCTGCATCGGCCGAGCGGCCCGCCAGACTGCGCACTTCACTCGCCACCACGGCAAAGCCACGGCCTTGCTCGCCGGCGCGGGCGGCTTCTACCGCCGCGTTCAAGGCCAGGATGTTGGTCTGGAAGGCGATGCCGTCGATGACGCCGATGATGTCGCTGATCTTCTTGGAGCTCACGGTGATGTCGCTCATGGTACTGACCACCTGGGCCACGACCGAGCCGCCGCGCGCGGCCACTTCGCCCGCGGTGGAGGCGAGCTGGTTGGCCTGACGCGAGGCATCGGCCGACTGCTGCACCGTGTGCGTGAGCTGGTCCATGTGGGAGGCGGCGCGCTGCAAGTTGCTGGCCGTCTGCTCGGTGCGCACGCTCAGGTCCTGGTTGCCAGAAGCGATCTCGGCGCTGGCGGTGGCGATGTTGTCGGTTGACATACGCACCTGCCCGACCAATCGGCCCAGCGAATGGCGCATTTCTTCGAGGGAACGCAACAGCCGGGCGGCTTCGTCGCTGCCGCTGCAGTCAGCGCTGTGGTCGGACAGATCACCTCGCGCAATGGCCTGGGCGACCTGCTCGGCCTGCAAGATGGGAACGCAAATGGCGTTCATATTCAAAATGGTGAGGGGGACAAACACCAGCAGCAACACGCCGGTGGCCCCGGCGATGAGCCAAATCACCTGCATGACGGTGCCCTGCAATTTGTCCTGGCTGGCTTCGGTGGCGCGCTGCAGTTCGGCTGCCAGGGTGGTCAAGCTCGCGTTGGCTTTGTCATAAATGGGTTGCAGCCGGCCAATGGTGGCGGAGGCGACCTGTGCCGACGCAAAGGCCATGCTCTCGAGCTGCTTGGCCATCGGCGCAAATTCGGTGCGGAACTGCTGCATGCCAGCGACGACCTGCGCCAACTGGGTGCGTTGATCATCTTGCGGCAGCAGGGGAGCGAGGGCCTTGGCGGATGCTTCCAGCTGCGCAAACGATGCCGTCCAGGCTTCCTGGTACTTGGCCGCCTCCACGCTGTTTTCGTACTGGATGACCATCTCTTTTTCATTGAGGCGAACCGCGCTCATGGCCTGCTGCAGGCGCGCGAGTTCCGTGAGCGAGCTGATGTCACGCGTGACCAAACCGGTGGCGATGGAATTGGCGTACAGCTGGGCCGCCACGCCAATCGCACCGATGAACAGCAAAGCCAGTGCCACCAGGGCAATGGCGCCCAGCATGCGAAATCTGATGGTGAAACGACGCATCAAGGTGGCGAGTTGCATGGGAGTCCTTTATGAGAACGATGAACTGTGAATGGATTTTCGATGCCGGACTTTACGCCAATTGAAATCGGCTTTGGCGGCGATTGAGCTCGGGTGTGCCGTGCTGAGCGTCTGGCCGCTGCCGTCCTGGCTCAAAAGAGCTGGTCAGTATTCGCTTCACTATCGATAGCTGCTTGGGCAGTAACGACGTGGGCTAGAGCCTGATTTGTTATAAATTCCTGGCCAATCTCGGCTTTGGCCAGTGTGGCCACGCGCACGCCCAGCAGGCGCAAGCGCTGCGCCAGCGGCGCGCGTTTCAGGCACAGGCCAGCGGTCTGGCGGATGATTTGCGCGTCAGCGGTGTAAGCGTCAAGCGTCTGGTCGCGTGTCACGCTCTTGAAGTCGTCATAGCGCAGTTTGATGCCAATGGTCTTGCCGACATAGCCTTGCGCGGCGAGGTCGGCAGCCACCTGCTGGCACAGCCGCGTGAAGATGGCGCCGAGCTCCATCTTGTCGCGCACGGCGTGCAGGTCGCGCTCGAACGTGGTCTCGCGGCTGATCGACACCGGCTCACTCTGCAGCACCAGCGGGCGCGCATCAAGGCCGTGCGAGGCGTCAAACAGCCAGGCGCCGGTCTTCTGGCCAAAGTGGTCGATCAGCCAGTCAATGCTTCTCTGCGCCAACTCACCGATGGTCGCAATCCCCAGCAGGCGCAGCTTTTCATCGGTCTTGGGGCCGATGCCGTTGATCTTGCGGCAGGCCAGCGGCCAGATTTTGCCTTTTAGATCTTCTTCGAACACGATGGCGATGCCCTTGGGCTTGTTGAACTCGCTGGCCATCTTGGCCAGCAGTTTGTTGGGCGCCACGCCCACCGAGCAGCTCAGGCCGGTTTGCTCAAAGATGGTTTTCTGGATGAGCCGCGCCAGCACCCGGCCGCCCTCGCGCTGGCCGCCGGGCACGTCGGTGAAGTCGATGTAGACCTCGTCCACGCCCCGGTTTTCCATCAAAGGCGCGATCTCCTGGATGATCGATTTGAAGGCGCGCGAGTACTTGTGGTACTCGGCAAAATCCACCGGCAACAAAATGGCTTGGGGGCACAGTTTGGCGGCTTTCATCAGCCCCAGCGCTGAGCCCACGCCAAACTGCCGCGCCGCGTAGGTGGCGGTGGTGACAACACCGCGCCCGGTGTAACCCTGCAGGCGGGGAAAGTCATCGATCTTGATGCGCGCCAGCGCGGTGTGCTGCTGGGTCTGGCGCAGCGTCTCGTCCTCGGCGCGGCGGGCGCCGCCGATGACCACCGGCAGGCCCTGCAATTGGGGGTAACGCAGCAGTTCGACCGACGCATAGAAGGCGTCCATGTCGAGGTGGGCAATGCGGCGTATTTTTTCGCTCATGAGAGGAGGATAGCGCGTACCGGCTTTGCTTTGAGTCAAGCACTGACACCAAAAAGCGAGTGGCAATGCTGCAAAAGTGGTTATGCTGCGGTGCAGCAGCTCTTTTTCCAACAGGACCCGGTATGGACAAGCACTTTCTCACGCCACTTTTTTCACCGAACTCGATCGCTGTCTTCATAGGCAAGGCCGACGATCCATCGGGCCAGACGGCGCAGGCGCAGGCGCTGCACCAGGCGATTCGGGCGCAGCGCTTTACCGGTACGCTGGTGTTTCTGGATATCAACTATGCCGGCACCCTGGCCGACTTGGCACACACCGAGGCCGATCTGGCGATCATTGCGCTGCCTGCGGATGAGGTGGCAGCCGCGCTGGAAATTGCCGGGCGCATCAATTGCCGCGCCGCGCTGGTGATTTCCAGCGGCATCGACGCCGCCCTGGCCGCCGAGCTGAACAAGATTGCCCGGCGTGACGGCATAAATCTGCTGGGGCCCAATTGCCTGGGGTTTCAAAGGCCGCACCTGCGGCTCAACGCCAGTGTGGCGGGTGCCTTGAGCGCCCCGGGGCCGCTGGCGTTGGTGTCGCAATCGGGCGCCTTGACTGCGTCCATTCTGGACTGGGCGCAAAAGAACGGCGTGGGCTTTTCGACCGTGGTGTCTCTGGGGCCCAATACCGCCGTGGACATGGCCCAGGTGCTCGATTTTCTGGCCTCCGATGCGCACACGCACAGCATCGTGGTCTATCTGGAGGGCATCAGCAACGCGCGCCGCTTCATGAGTGCGCTGCGCGCGGCAGCCAATGTCAAGCCGGTGGTGGTGCTCAAGGGGGGGCGCCGGGCCGCAGGCAACCGGGCCGCACTGACGCATTCGGGCACCATTGTTGGCAGCGACGATGTGTTTGACGCCGCCTTGCGACGCGCCGGTGCGGTGCGGGTGCGCTCGTTTGTGGCGCTGTTCTCGGCGGCCAAGTGCCTGGCTTCGCGCTACCGCCCGGTCGGGCGCCGCTTGGCCATTGTCACCAATGGCGGCGGCCCCGGTGTGCTGGCGGCCGACTGGGTAACCGAGATCAACCTGCAGCTGGCTTGCCTGACGGAGGCGCAGGCGCAGGCGCTCAAGCCTGAGTTGCCGCCCCTGGCCTCACTGTGCGACCTGATTGATATTTCGGAAGACGCAGGCCCCGAGCACTTCAAGGCAGCAGTGCATGCGGCGGCCAAGGCCCCTCAGGTCGATGGTGTCCTGGCCATCTGCTCGCCCAAAATGGGTGTCGACATTGCGAGCATTGCCACGGCGCTGGCGGAGGTCAACAAGAAGCTGGGCAAGCCGCTGTTTACCTGCTTGATGGGAGACGCCACCGTGGGTGACGCCCGACGCATCCTGAGCGACGCGGTGATTCCGACCTTTCGCACGCCGGAGGCGGCGGTGGGCGCGTTTGGCAATATCGCGGCCTTTTACCAGAACCAGCAGCTGCTGCAGCAGACGCCCCCGCCGATGTCGGACCTGGCCAAGCCCGACGTCGAGGGTGCCCGCATGTTGATTGAGAGCGTGCTGGCCGAGCGGCGCAAGGTGCTGACCGAGATGGAGTCCAAGTCGCTGCTGGCGGCCTTTCATATTCCGGTCACCCGGACCATTCTGGCGCGCAGCGTGAACGAGGCAATCATGATCGCAACCCAACTGGGTTTTCCGGTGGCGCTCAAGATTGACTCGCCCGACATCAGCCACAAGTCCGACGTGCAGGGCGTGGTGCTCAATGTCCTCAATGCCGTGGGCGTGCGCGACACCTATCTTGAAATGATGGAGGCGGTGGCCCGGCTGCAGCCGCAAGCGCGCATCAATGGCGTGACGATCCAGAACATGTCGAGCCACAAGCGTGGGCGCGAAGTCTTTGTGGGAATGGTCACCGACGAGCCCTTTGGCCCGGTGATCGCCTTTGGCTCGGGCGGTACCATGATCGAGCTGATCAATGACCGCGTGATGGAGTTGCCGCCGCTGAATCAATTCCTGGCACGCCGCTTGATTGAGCGCGCGCGCGTGGCCGAGACGCTGGGCGAGTGGCGTGGCGCCGCCCCGATCAACATGGAGGCGCTGGAGCAGATCTTGTTGCGCGTGTCGGAGATGGTGTGCGAGCTGCCGCAACTGCGTGAGATGGACATCAACCCGATCATCGTCGATGAGACCGGCGCCGTGGCGGTGGATGCGCGCATTGTGATCGACAACACGCCGCCGTCAGCGCGCCATTACAACCACCTGGCGATCCTGCCCTATCCGTCGCGCTACGAGCAGGTGTGGCCGCTCAAGGGTGGCGGCGAATACACGGTGCGCCCGGTGCACCCGGACGACGCCAGCATGCTCCAGGAATTTGTGCGCAAGCTCTCGCCCGAAAGCCGGTACTTCCGTTTTGTCTCGTCCATGCAGGAATTGCCCGCGACCATGCTGTCGCGCTTCACGCTGATCGACTATGACCGCGAAATGGCCCTGGTGGCGATCCACCGCGAGCGCCATGTCGGCGCGGATGGCGAAGTGAGCGAGGTGCCGCGCATCGTGGGCGTGTCGCGCTACATCACTAACCCGGATCGTACAACCTGCGAGTTCTCTTTGGTGGTGTCCGATGACTTCAAGGGCCAGGGCCTGGGCTCGCGGCTGATGCTGTCGGTGATGGACGTGGCACGGGACAAGGGCTTGTCCGAGATTGAGGGCCTGGTGCTGGCCAAGAACCCGACCATGCTCAAACTGATGAAGGGCCTGGGCTTCCAGATCAAGCAGTTCCCGGAGGATGCTGACTTCAAGCTGGTGACGCAGACGCTGTGATCGCTTGCCAGTCAGTTTGAAGCGTAAGTCCCCGGCAGCAGCATGCTGCTGTCCACCGTGTTGATGTCGGTGCGGCCGCAAAAAGCCATCGTCAAGTCGAGCTCCTTGTGGATGATTTCCAGCGCTTGGGTGACACCCGCTTCACCCAGCGCGCCCAGGCCGTAGGTGTAGGCGCGGCCAATGTAGACGCCGCGCGCACCCAGAGCACGGGCCTTGAGCACGTCTTGCCCGCTGCGCACGCCGCCGTCCATGTGAACCTCGATGTCTTTGCCCACGGCCGCCACGACGCGGGGCAGGGCGCGGATGCTGCTCTCGGCGCCGTCGAGCTGGCGCCCGCCGTGGTTGGAGACGATCAGGGCGTCAGCCCCGGCGTTGACGGCCAGGCGTGCATCTTCAGGGTCCTGGATGCCTTTGAGGATCAACTTGCCACCCCAGAGCTTCTTGATCCATTCCACATCGTTCCAGTTCAGCGTCGGATCAAACTGCTGCGCCGACCACTGCGTCAGTGAGCTCATGTCGTCCACCCCCATCACGTGGCCGACCACGTTGCCGAAGCCGCGTCGGCGGGTGCCCAGCATGCCCATGGCCCAGCGCGGCTTTGTCATCATGTTGAGGATATTGGGCAGGGTCAATTTGGGTGGCGCGCTGAGGCCATTCTTCAGGTCCTTGTGGCGCTGGCCCATGATTTGCAGATCCAGCGTGAGTACCAGCGCCGAGCAGTGGGCGGCGCGGGCGCGTTCGATCAGACGCGCCATAAAGCCCCGGTCGCGGATCACGTACACCTGGAACCAGAACGGGTGGTTGTCGGTGCCGGCAGCGACGTCTTCAATCGAGCAGATGCTCATGGTGGACAGCGTGAAGGGAACGCCAAATTTCTTCGCGGCACGCGCCGCCAGAATCTCGCCGTCGGCGTGCTGCATGCCGGTCAAGCCCACCGGTGCCAGTGCCACCGGCATGGCCACGGGTAACCCGACCAGGGTGCTGGCGGTGCTCCGGTTGTCCATGTTGATGGCCACCCGCTGACGCAGCTTGATCGTCTGGAAGTCGGCCTCGTTGGCGCGGTAGGTGCCCTCAGACCAGGAACCGGAGTCGGCGTAGTCGTAGAACATGCGCGGCACCCGCCGTTGCGCCAGAACGCGCAGGTCTTCGATGTTGGTGATGACGGGCATGTGTGGCTCCATTTTGCGTACAAGATACTGCTTCGTACGTCGTTGCACTGCAATTGACTGATTTGCCAATGAAAAAGGCCTCTGAGTATCGCTACTTAGAGGCCTTTGTCTTGATTAATGGTCGGGGCGAAAGGATTCGAACCTTCGACCCTCTGGTCCCAAACCAGATGCGCTACCAGGCTGCGCTACGCCCCGACGAGGTGGCATTGTAGCGGGTTGCCGTATCAAATCCGCGGTTAACATTGAATAATGTCTTCTCAATCGCCACCGTTGCCATGGCTGGATTCCAATCAAGACTTTCCTCCACCGAGTCAGGCTTGGGACGAAGATTCTCCCGCGCCCGGATTGTTGGCCGCAGGCGGTGTGCTGGATGTTGAGACCTTGCGCCGCGCCTACAGCCAGGGCATCTTCCCCTGGTACAGCGAGGGGCAGCCCACGTTGTGGTGGAGCCCGGATCCAAGAATGGTGCTCGATGTCGCCAATTTTCGATTGCACCGTTCCTTCAAGAAAACGATACGGCAGTTCTGCCAGACGCCGGGTTGCGAAATTCGGATTGACTTCGCCTTTGAACAAGTCATTCAAGCCTGCTCCAGCCGTGAGCGCACGGGTCAATCTGGGACCTGGATCGTGCCTGACATGATTGCCGCTTATGACCGATTGCACCGCGCTGGGTTGGCCCACAGCGTGGAAACCTGGGTCAATGGCGAGCTTGCCGGCGGCTTGTACTGCGTGGCGCTGGGCAAAGCCGTGTTTGGGGAATCGATGTTCAGCCGTGTCAGTGATGCCTCCAAGATTGCCTTGGCGGCCTTGGTCGCGTTCTGCCGTCATCATGGCATCGGCCAGATTGATTGCCAGCAAAACACTCCCCACCTGGCTTCGCTGGGTGCGAGTGAAATGGCGCGCGATCTGTTTTTGAAGCGGGTGGCAGCAGGACTCGCCCAAGCCGGGCCCAACTGGAAGTTTGACTGCCAATTCTGGCAACAGTTGCTGGCGCCGACATCAACGTCAACGTGAGGTCCACGTGATGCAACTCCAGGAACGCCCGTTGAACGCGCTGCAGTTCTATGCCACCTCAAGCTACCCCTGCAGCTATCTGCCTGGACGGCAAGCACGCTCGCAAGTGGCGGTGCCAAGCCATCTGGTTGATGAGGTCATTTACAGCGAGTTGGTGCGTCAAGGATTCAGACGTAGCGGCTTGTTTACCTATCGACCCTGCTGTGAAGGCTGCCACGCTTGCATACCGGTTCGGGTGTTGGTTGACAAGTTTGTACCTGACAGAAGTCAACGCCGCGCCTGGTCACGCCATTGCGGCTTGCAGGCGAGGGTGCTCGAACCCTGCCTTGTTCAGGAACACTATGAGCTGTATTTGCGCTATCAAAGCACGCGACATGCCGGCGGGGGCATGGATGAGGACAGCGTCGATCAATACACGCAGTTTCTACTGCGATCCCATGTCAATTCGCAACTGGTTGAATTCCGGGAGACGCTGGCCAATGGCACGCCGGGTTGCCTGAAGATGGTCTCAATTCTGGATGTGCTCGAAGATGGCTTGTCAGCGGTTTACACCTTCTACGATCCCCAGATCCGTGACAGTTTGGGCACCTACGGCGTTCTCTGGCAAATCGCCGAAGCCAGAAAATTGGGGCTCGCGTATGTCTACTTGGGATTCTGGATCAAGGACAGTCGAAAAATGAATTACAAGACGAGGTTCAGTCCGCTGGAGTATCTGGTGTCAGGGGTCTGGGGTACAGATATTCCAGGCCCGCCCGCATTGCCATTGTCCTGAGTCAAAGTCCTGTGCAAAAGGGTTTACCCTTGCCGTCTATTTCACAAGATAAAATGGGCGCAGTCATTCAGGAGCAACCATGCGAATTATCGAGTCCGGCATCCCGAGCACCCCAACCGTTCAAGTGATTGAGCGCATGTTTGCCTTGATGGATGTTTTGGCGTCAAGAAAGGAATCAATTTCGCTCAAGGAGATCAGTGAGAAGACTGGTCTGCACCCCTCTACCACCCACCGCTTGTTAAATGACTTGGCCACCGGTCGTTTTGTCGATCGTGCGCAACCTGGCAGCTACCGGCTGGGCATGCGCCTGCTGGAACTGGGAAATCTGGTCAAGAACCGACTTAATGTGCGTGACGCGGCGCTGCTGCCGATGCGCAAGTTGCATAAAATGATTCAGCAGCCGGTCAATTTAAGTATGCGCCAGGGCGACGAGATTATTTACATTGAACGAGCGTACAGTGAGCGCTCGGGCATGCAGGTGGTGCGAGCTATTGGCGGGCGGGCTCCGCTGCATCTGACATCGGTCGGAAAATTGTTTCTGGCCACGGATGATCCACAACGGGTCCGGGCTTACGCCACACGAACAGGCTTGAGCGGTCATACGAAAAACAGCCTGACCGACCTGTCAGCGTTGGAGAAGGAACTCTCGAAAGTGCGTCGGTACGGCTATGCCCATGACAACGAAGAACTTGAGCTTGGCGTGCGTTGCATGGCCGCTGGCATTTACGATGATCAAGGCACGCTGGTGGCTGGCTTGTCAATTTCTTCACCCGCGGATCGTCTGGAAGATGAATGGTTGCCCAAGCTCCAGGCAACCGCCCAGGAAATCTCAGCCAGTATGGGTTTTAAGACTGAAGGCAAAAGCGCTTAACGCTTGAGTTCTTACTGAAAAGCAGCTATCTCATCAACAGCGGCGCTAGCCAAAGGAACCGATGCCGACCGGATGGCAGGCTTGGACTCGACCCATCGGCGAACCCGCTCGGCGTCGCCGATGCGGGTTAGCTTGCCCGCCGAGTCGAGGAACACCATGATGAGCTTGCGGCCGGCGATTTTTGTTTGCATCACGAGGCATCGACCGGCTTCGGAAATGTAGCCGGTCTTTTGCAGGCCGATGTCCCAAGATGGATTCTTGACCAGCCGGTTTGTGTTGTTGTACTGCAGCGTTCGGTTGCCGACAGCCACTTGGTAATCCGGCGAGGTGGTCAATTCTCGCAAGATTGGATCGCCATGCGCCACGTTGACCAGTTTGGCGAGATCGCGGGCACTGGACTGGTTCTTGCTGGAGAGTCCGGTCGGTTCAACATAGTGCGTGTCGCTCATGCCAATTGATTTTGCCTTGGCGTTCATCAATCTCACAAAAACTGGCAAGCCCCCTGGATAACTGCGAGCCAGCGCATGTGCTGCGCGGTTCTCACTGGACATCAAGGCCAGATGCAGGAGTTCGCCGCGGCTCAATGTGGTTCCCACTCCAAGACGCGACGAACTGCCCTTCTCGGTGTCCACGTCGTCTTGAGAAATGGTGATCATCTGGTCGGGGGACAGGTGGGCCTCCCGCAGGACCAGTCCGGTCATGAGCTTGGTGAGGGATGCAATCGGTAGGACCGCCTGTTCATTTTTGCTGAACAAGACCTCATTGGTATCCTGGTCGATCACCAGAGCCACGCTGGATTTCAAGTCAAGAGTGTCAGGTGTTCCTTGCAAACCCGCCATCTGCCCAAACGATAGCCTCAAAGGCTCAATGCGGGTGCGACTGGCCGTCTTGTGCGTGCCGACCACAAAGGTCCTGCTAACTTTTCGTTTGGCAATGATGGTGCTCTTGGAGGACTTTGTAAACTGACGCTTCTTCTGAGCGGCCTCAGCTTGCGGCACTGAAACCGCAAGCACAAAAATTGCCAGACCAAAGAAAGATAGTAGTTTGCGCACAATGTCTCCAAATGGAATCTGCCAAAAATGGGCCTTGCACCAATTTCAAGACCTATTTCTCAAAGACGCCAGTTTAATCAGAAAAGTCGCGCAATATCAAATACTTGCGGGACTTTCTTAAACAATTACCAGCAAAGCAAGCAATTTCTTCTGTCGCTATCCTTGCGCAGCGACCCGATCGGCCTTGCTCTGCAATTTGCTAAGCGCGCTCAAATAGGCTTTAGCCGACGCAACAATGATGTCGGGGTCAGCGCCGACGCCGTTCACGACACGCCCACTGCGCTGCAAACGCACCGTCACCTCGCCTTGGCTTTCGGTCGAACCGCTGATGGCGTTGACCGAATAGAGCACCATCTCGGCACCACTCTGGACCTTTGCCTCAATGGCTTTCAGCGATGCATCCACCGGACCATCCCCGTCCGACGAACTTTTCACTTCCTTGCCATCGGCGGTGAAGACAATACTGGCTTGGGGGCGTTCCCCGGTTTCACTGTGTTGCGACAGGGAAACAAAACCATATTGCTCGTTCTCGCGAGCCACACTTTCACTGCCGACAAGTGCCAGGATGTCTTCATCAAAAATCTCGCTCTTGCGATCCGCCAACTCCTTGAACCGGGCGAATGCGGCGTTAATCTCAGACTCGCTTTCCATCTGCGCGCCCAATTCCTGCAAGCGTTGCTTGAAGGCATTGCGACCGCTCACTTTACTCAGGACAATCTTGTTGGCGCTCCAACCCACATCTTCTGCGCGCATGATTTCGTAAGTGTCCCGCGCTTTGAGAACGCCGTCCTGGTGGATGCCGGCCGCGTGCGCAAACGCGTTGGCACCGACAATGGCTTTGTTGGGCTGTACGACAAAGCCGGTGATCTGGCTCACCATGCGACTGGCCGCCAAAATATGTTGAGTCTCGATACCGACGTCCAGGCCGAAGTAGTCACGTCGTGTCTTGACCGCCATCACGACCTCTTCCAGGCTGCAGTTGCCGGCGCGCTCACCCAGGCCGTTCATCGTGCACTCAACCTGACGCGCACCTCCGATTTTCACGCCCGCCAGTGAATTGGCGACCGCCATGCCCAGATCGTTGTGGCAATGGACCGACCAGATGGCCTTGTCTGAATTGGGCACGCGCTCGCGCAAGGTCTTGATGAAAGTGCCATAAAGCTCAGGAATGGCGTAACCGACGGTGTCGGGCACATTGATGGTGGTAGCACCCTCGTTGATCGCCGCCTCAATGACCCGACATAGAAAGTCCACATCGCTACGGTAGGCGTCTTCGGGGCTGAACTCCACGTCAGCCACCAGGTTGCGTGCAAAACGTACTGCCAACCGAGCTTGCTCAAACACCTGATCCGGTGTCATGCGCAGTTTTTTCTCCATGTGCAGCGGGGAGGTGGCAATAAAAGTATGGATGCGGCCACGGTTGGCGCCTTTGAGCGCCTCAGCGGCGCGCGAAATATCACGGTCATTGGCGCGCGACAGTGAGCAAATGGTGGAGTCTTTGATGGCCTTGGCAATGCCTTGTATGGCCTCGAAATCGCCGTTGGAACTCGCTGCGAAGCCGGCTTCAATGACATCGACTTTCAGGCGTTCCAACTGGCGCGCGATGCGAAGCTTCTCGTCTTTGTTCATGGATGCGCCGGGCGACTGTTCGCCGTCACGCAACGTGGTGTCAAAAATAATCAATTGGTCGGTCATCTGGTTTCTCCTATGTTCAACAATATCCGCAGTCAAAAAATATCGGGGTGAAAAAAAAGCCCGTTGCGGCAGCATACGGGCTTTTGGTTTGGGTGCGTGCGTACGCTACCGTCTCCGCCCGTCAGGCAGTAGTAGCAGCGCTAGCAACATTTTTTTCATGGGGTCAATGTACCACAAATGCAAATTTGACCTGACACTTGAGACCTCTGAAATCAAGAAAGTCCCAGCCATGAATATTTCCAGTTTTGATGATTTGCTAGAAGCGGCACGCCAGCAAGCCGAACCACAACGCTTGCTCTTTGTGTTTGCCGGCGCTGATTTGCCGGCTGATGCAAGCTCGTCCCAGCGGGAGCGGTTCCTGGCCGGGCAGGGCGGCGCGTTGGTGCCCATCATGTATGTGGACAAGGCGCCCGATGAGCTGCATGGCTTTAAGGAACTGGTTGAGGAATCAGGTCAGTTTGGGAGAGATTGGCAGATCGTCTTTGCCGCTGCGATGTCCGGCACTGGCGGATTGGCGCCGACCAGCGCGGCGGTTGAAATAGCGTTACAAGGCATGGTCGAGGCGATCAAAGCTGGCAGCTTGGGAACGCTGATTCCCTTCGACCGAAAGGGAGAGCCCGTGATGCTTGGCTAGCAGCCATTCCGTGGGAGGCCACTTGCATTGTTGGTGGCAGGCTGCTTGCCCGCACTGCCAGCTTGAATTTGCGGCCAGCCGAGAATTCAGGGCACCCCAATATGGCTTTGCTGACGCCATCGGCCGGTCTTGTCCTACAGGTAGAGGCGGCTGATTCTGATGATCCGGCACCGCGAGCCGCTCTATAGTTCACCCATCCCATCACATATCAACTTTAACTGGAGATTAACTATGATTATTCGCACTACACTCGCCGCCGCCATTGCCGCTGTTGTTCTACTGACTGCGCCCGGCTGTGCTGTTCAACGCGGCCAGGAGACTGTCGGCTCTTACGTTGACGATGCTGGCATCACTACACTCGTCAAGGCGCGCTTTGTTGAAAGCAAGCTGGTTAGCGCAGCGTCGATCAGCGTTGAAACCCTGAATGGCACGGTCATGCTGTCAGGTTTCGCCAAGAGCCTCACGGAGAAGAGCGCTGCAGAGAATATCGCGCGCGGTGTCAAGAACGTGAAATCGGTCAAGAACGAGATCGCTATTCGCCCTTGAGCTTTTTTCCAGCGCTCAGACACGCAATTTGGTGAGACCAGCGGTGTGAATCGCTGGTAGGCCACTGGCCCCGCATTCGTTAGCGAATGGCGGGGCGTTTTGTTTTTTTAGGGGGTAAGCTTTGCGTCATACTATTGCGATCAAATGAGTGCGAGTGCCAAAGAGCACTGATAACTATGAGAGAGACAGATTTATGATTTTCGCAAGCCTGCTGGCTCCTGGCGTGCTGCTGATGCGCCGCGTGCGCATCGTTACCAAGTTATCGTTGCTGGCAGTCGTTCTGATGACGCCGCCGATTTTGATGTTGGTGCAGTATTTTCTGACTGAGTCTGAAGGCTATGGTGCTGCTTGGATCGCTTGGTTGAGTGCTGCGTGCTTGATCGTGTCCGTGTACGGTGTGCTGGCCATTTACCGCAGCTTCGCTCTGGATTTGGCGCAGGTGACGCAAGCCATGACGCAGATGTTGCAGGGCGACTTGCGCTTGAATTTGGTTCCTCGCGGTCGCGATGAACTCGCTGAACTGGCATCGGCAGTCAGCAAAATGGGTTCAACCGTGTCGGCGATGGTCGCCAACGTGCGCAGCAACTCGGCATTCGTTGCGTATTCGGGCAAAAGTCTGGCGACCGGCAACCGACAGTTGGCCGATCGGACCGAGCAACAAGCCGCCAATCTGGAGCAGACAGCAGCCAGTGTCGAGCAGCTGTCATCCACTGTGCAAGAGAACGCCCACACAGCCGCTCAGGCCAACGCGCAAGCCGCCGGTGTGCGCGATGTCGCCGATCAGGGAGCCAGTACCATGACCGCAGCCATTGCATCTGTGGAAGCGATCCAGAGCAGTGCCAAACGCATGGATGAAATTGTCAGCGTGATTGACGGGCTGGCGTTTCAGACCAATATTCTCGCGCTCAATGCGGCCGTCGAGGCAGCTCGCGCCGGGGAGTCGGGTCGTGGTTTTGCGGTAGTTGCCAGTGAGGTCCGGTTGCTGGCGCAGCGTTCGGCTGAATCGGCGAAAGAAATTCGGCAACTCATCGGCGCCTCATCGGCGCAGGTGGCTGCCAGCGTGCAGAGCATCCGGGCAGCCGGTGGCAACATCACTCAGATCGTGACAGGCATTCGTGATGTGGCCGTCAACATGGGACAGATATCAACGTCGAGCGCCGAGCAGAGTGCCGGCCTGACCGAGATCACATCAGCAGTGCGTCAACTTGATGAGATCACGCAGCGCAATGCCCAAATGGTGGAGCAGGCGGTGTCGCAAGCCACTGATCTGGAGCACCGCGCCTCAACGCTGGTGGATGCAGTGGCGCTGTTCAAGCTGCAACAGGGTTCTGCTGAAGAGGCGGTTGAACTGGTGAGGCGGGCGGTTGAGCAACGCCGGCGCAGCGCCTCCCTTGATGCTTTTTTGCGTGCTTTGACTGACCCCGCGCAAGGGTTTCATGATCGCGACATGTATGTTTTTGTGCTTGATGACGACGGCACCTATCGCTCTTTTGGCGGTAACCCGGCCAAAGTGGGGACGCGGGTGCAGGACATTCCCGGCATCGACGGCCAGGGGCTGCTCGATGACATCATTGCGCAAGCCCGGCGCGAACCTGGCTGGGTTGAATACGACATCAACAACCCCACCACCGGACGTGTGCAAACCAAAATGTCTTTTGTCCAGCTCGTGGATGATTTGTACGTTGGCTGCGGCGTCTACCGAAACCTGGTAGTGAGCTAACCGGGCCGCACGGGCTCTGGGGCTTGGGCCGACACAGCGCCTGCAGCGGCATTGCGTTTCACCCGGGCACGGGCCAAGGCCGCCTCAATCACCGCGCTTTTTTGTTCCTGCATGGCGACGTTTGTGTGCACGGAAGGGTGGTTCGAAGCCGCTATTGTTCGGGGTACTTCTTCTTCAAGCCTTTTGACGCTCTGGCCCTTTTCCTGACTGCGTCTATAGCTATTAAATTCATAGCGACGTTGAGACAAATCCGCCTGTTGTCGTGACCAGGAAGCCCAGCCGGTGGCCGTCTTTGTCGTGTTCTCAAGTTTGATGCAATCCACCGGGCATACCGGCAGGCACAACTCACAACCGGTGCAGTACGCCTCGATCACGGTGTGCATCAGCTTGTTGCTGCCAAAAATAGCGTCCGTGGGACAGGCGGCGAGGCACAACGTGCAACCGATGCACCAGTCTTCGTCGATGAACGCAACGCTGCGCGGCGTTTCGGCGCCATGGGCCGGATTCAGCGCTTGAACCGCTTGGCCGGTGATGCTCGCCAGCCACGCAATGCCCTGCGCGCCGCCGGGCGGGCATTGGTTGATGCCCGCCGTGCCTGTTGCAACCGCCTGCGCATAGGCTGCGCAGTCTGGATAGCCGCAGCGGGTGCACTGCGTTTGCGGCAAAACCGCCAGTATCCGGGCGGCCAGCGCGTTCATCACTTCTTGCGAAGTGGCTTCGTAGCTGCGTTTTTGGTAGCTACTGGCTTAAGCTTGACGGGGGCTAGCACTGGTTTTTTCCAAGATTTTGGCGGGGATTCCAGTTTGATCGTCGGTGCCAGGTGAGCGGCAGTGTCAGCGGCTTGCGCAACGGCTTGCGCCACAGCTGTCGAAACTGATTGCTCAACCGCTTGTGCTTCTGCAACTACTTTGGGGATGGGTGCAGCCTGCGCTAGCGGTGCGGCGGCAGCTTTGGCAACGGGTTGGTGACTGCGGATGAACGATTTAACCGCTGGGTACACCACCTCGCGCCAGCGCCGACCGCTGAAGATGCCAAAGTGACCGGCGCCCTTGACCTCCAGGTGTTTTTGCTCCGACTTGGGAACACCGCTGCAGATGCTGTGCACGGCCTCGGTCTGGCCCGAGCCGGAGATATCGTCAAGCTCACCTTCGACCGAGAACAGGGCTGTGGTGGTAATGTCTTGCGGGCGGACACGTTCAATTTTTCCGTCCACGCCCTTGATATCCCAGGTGCCCTTGAGCAGGCAGAACTCCTGAAACACGACCCGGATCGTTTCCAGGTAGTAGTGGGCATCCATGTCCAACACGGCGTTGTACTCGTCGTAGAACTTGCGGTGCGCTTCGGTGCTCGCGTCGTCGCCCTTGATCAGGTCCTTGAAGTAGTCGTAATGGCTCTTGGCATGGTTGCTCGGATTCATGGCGACAAAGCCGGTGTGCTGCAAGAAACCGGGATAGACCCGCCGACCAGCACCGGCAAAGTTGGTGGGAACGCGGTAAATCACGTTGTTCTCAAACCATTCAAAACTCTTGTTCATCGCCAGGTTGTTCACTGCCGTGGGCGATTTGCGCGCATCAATGGGGCCGCCCATCATGGTCATGCTCAGGGGCGTCACCTCGCCGCGACTGGCCATCAGCGAGACAGCAGCGAGCACCGGCACCGTGGGCTGGCACACGCTCACCACATGGCAATTGCCGTAAATGCCTTGCAGATGGCGGATGAACTCCTGCACATAGTTCACATAATCATCCAGATGAAATTCACCGTCTGACAGGGGAATCAGGCGCGCATTCTTCCAATCGGTGATGTAGACCTTGTGGTCTTTGAGCATGGTCTTGACGGTGTCGCGCAAGAGCGTTGCATAGTGACCCGACAGCGGCGCCACGATCAGCACTGCGGGCTGCCCTTTGAGCTTTCCGAGTGTGGTCTGGTCATCGGTGAAGCGCTTGAACCGGCGCAGTTCACAAAAAGGTTTGTCGAGTTCGACACGCTCATGAATGGCGACTTCGACCCCGTCAACATCGACGGTGCGCAGACCGAATTCCGGTTTTTCGTAATCCTTGCCCAAGCGATGCATCAAGTCGTAGCCGGCAGAAAGACGCTGCGCAAACGGGTTTTGCCCCAACATCGACAGCGGATTACCGTAGACCTTGGAGGCAGAGTGCGCCAAGTCTGAGAAAGGCTCCATCAAGGAGCGTTGGGTTTCGTAGATTTTGTACAGCACGATGAATTCACTTTCTGGAAATGTTGCAGTGCAATATAACATTTTTGGCCGACTTTGCGGAAGACTGAAAGCACCAATTTCCCGGCCATTCGTCAGGCTTTTGCAAGGCTTGGATAAGTCAATATCTCTGTTTGATGGCGTCTTTATAAAGGAAAATCATCAGCCCTGCACACGTCGGAAGTTCTGGAGCGTTGCGGGTTGGGGCGCTGTCGGACTGTGTAATCGTGATTTTTTTTGGAGATTTGATGACCAACCACTCAGATGCTAATGCCCTCGGCTCCATCCAAGCGTTGAAACAAACAGCCAGAATGCCGGTCATTTTTCTGGGCCATGGCAGTCCCATGAACGCGATAGAGGACAACGAATACCGCCGAAGCTGGCAGTTGCTAGGCGAAAAGTTTGGCGTTCAGTGGCCTAAACCAAAGCTGATCCTGTGTGTCTCTGCCCATTGGCTCACAAACGGCTGGTGGCTGACCGCCATGGCTCAGCCAAAAACCATTCACGACTTTGGCGGTTTCCCGCCAGCGCTTTTCGATCAGCAATACCTGGCCCCAGGTTTTCCGCTGGCCGCGCAGGAAATCAGCCGCAGCCTGCGCCAGGCAAACAGTGGTAAGCCCGTGTCGCTGGATATGCAGGACTGGGGGCTTGACCACGGTGCGTGGTCCGTGCTCAAGCCGATGTTCCCGCAAGCGGATATTCCGGTGATTCAACTCAGCATGGACTACAGCCGCCCTCCCACTGAACACTACGCGCTGGGCCAACAACTGAAGGGTTTGCGCGAACGCGGCGTGCTGATTGTTGGCAGCGGCAACATCGTGCACAACCTGCGCACCCTGCAGATGGGAGCGGCGCCGGATCAGGCTTACGACTGGGCGCTCGAGTTTGACCAGACCGTGGCCGGCTATCTGCAGAGCGGCAATCTGACGGCGTTGCAGGATTTTCAGTCGCTCGGCGCGGTCGCAAAACAGGCGCATCCGACCCATGAGCACTTCTTGCCCTTGCTGTACGCCGCCGGGGCGGTCGATGCCAGCGAGGAACCGCAGTTTTTCAATACCAGCTATCAAGCCGCGTCGATCTCGATGCGTTCGGTGATCTGGGCTTAATCACGGCGCTGCGCCGGCTTTCAGCACGCCGCGCACCAGGTTGCGGCTGTGGGCGCCAAAATTGCCCATCAACTCGGTGGTGACGCTGTCCAACCTGGCTCGTTTGGCTGCATCTTGCCGGCTCAGTTCAGCCAGCAGATTGATGCCCGACTCTTTCACGCCGAAATCGAAGGACGGGTCCGAGACATAGCCAGGTGGCAGGGTGTCCACCAGAATGTCGGTCAGCCTGCTGCCAAGGGCATGAGACTGGCGACTGACGACATCGCGCGCATACATGTCGGACCAAGCCGGGTAGCTGGCGTCTTTGTTGCTGGTGCGCAGGGCCTGCTCAAGGGGGCTCTCCTGCCGGGCCAGCGCGGCGTTATAGATCAATTGATTCTGGTACTTTTCCAGCGCCAGATGGCGATTGGACAGCAGCACAATCATCTCGTCCTTCATTCTGGGCAGCCCGGCCATGGCCAGCAGGTTGATGCCGATCAGCTTGGCCGATGAATTGCCGGGCGACAGGCTGGCGTGATAAGGCTGCGTGAGATCCTGCACATAGTGCAGCGCCAGCCCGGTGAAACGCCAACCCCAATAAGGATGTCCGGTGCGGAACGCCAGCCCGGCCAGGCTGCTGTACTGGTGGATGCGAAGCAGGGGAAAGGTTTTCTTGAGGAAGGGCGCCGCCAGGTAGATGACACGGTCTTCCTGGTAGAAGCCCATATGAAAGGGCGCCTGCGTGGAGAAGTACAGCGCGGGGTTGCCAAACGGCAAGGTCCCAAAGCCATACACTTTGCCCCAGTCCGACGGACTGTCGGCCCACAGGTTGATGTCCAGACCGTAGTCCGGTTCATCGGTGGCGGAGGCCAGCACGGCCAGCGGCGCAACTTGAGTGCCCGTCTTGAGGCCCACAAAGCGGTAGCTTGAGTTGGGTTGTTCGGGCAGCGTGTCGACGCCAGAGTGGGGCAGCCGCATGGCAGTGTCCGGGTGGGTGTCCCAAGGATCGGGTTGCACGTACAGGGCCATTTTGCTGTCTGGCGCGACCCGCAGCGCCATCAAGAAAGCCAGTCGCCGGGCCGCGTCGGATCGCGTGGAGTCGGCCTTGAAAGCCAGTGCTGCCGGGCGCGGCGGGTAGACCGCCAGTTGGCCCTGGGCCCAGGCTTCCTGGCTGGCCAGCAGGTTTTCAATGGATTTTTCTTGCGCTTTCAGGAAGGCTTCCAGCGGCTCGACCGTCACCGGCGCGGCATTGACCACCTCAGGCATTTTTTCAAAAACACGGTAGGCCGCATAGCTGTGGTTGCTCCAAGCCAGGGCTTGAGCTGCGGCCAGTCCAAGCGCGGCGACCAAGGCCACGGCGAATCGTCTCATCTGAGCATCTCCTGAAAAGTTGAGCCATCGTAACAAGCGGCTCAGTCCGGTGCCGGATAGCCCGTGATTTCCCGAATGTCCCGGTACAGGGGTTGCAGTCGCTGGTACATGCGGCAATAGACGCGACGGTAGAGCTGGTCGTAGGTGCGGGCGTGGGCGGGCTCGGGCTGGAACACCTGCCCGATGCGGGTCATCTCGCGCACAGCGGTGGCAAAGTCGGGGTGCAGTTCCAAGGCGACGGCGGCCAGCATGGCTGCGCCCAGGCCACTGGTCTCGTACAAATGCGGCCGCTCGCACGGTAAATTGAAGATATTGGCGGTGATCTGCATCGCCGCGTCGCTTTGCGAGCCGCCACCGGAGACCCTGACCTTGCTGATGCGCGTGCCGCCGCGCCTTTCGATGCGCTCCTTGGCTTCGCGCAGCGCGTAGGCCAGGCCTTCGAGGATGGCGCGGTACAGGTGGGCCCGCTTGTGGACATCGCCAAAACCGATGATCGCGCCTTTGGCCTCGGGACCGGGCACCTTGATGCCCGGGTTCCAGAACGGTTGCAGCATCAGGCCCTGGGCGCCGGGCGGGACGTTGCTCACCAATTCATCAAAAAGACTCTCCGGTGTTACACCTCTCTGCAGGGCAATCTGCTGCTCGTGCAAACCGAATTGCTCCTTGAACCAACTCACCATCCAGAAACCCCGCGTGATTTGAATTTCGGTGTTGTAGTGGCCCGGCACCGCCGCCTGGTACGGGGGGATGAAGGGGGTGGCCTCCAGGTAGCGCGGCGTCGTGGTGTTGATGGTGGCGGTGGTGCCATAGGACAGGCAGGCGATCTCGGGCGTGAGGCAACCGGCGCCAATGACCTCGCAGGCCTTGTCGGCGGCACCGGCGATCACAGTCAAGCCCTCTGGAATGCCGGTGCTCAGCGCGACTTGGGCGCTGACGTGGCCAATGATGGTTCCCGCCGGGACCAGTTCGGGCAGCATCGATGGCTTGATTGGCATGGCCTGCCATTTCCAGTCGCGTGGGGCGGCCCAACAGCCTTTCTTGTAGTCAAACGGGATGTAACCTACCTGCGACGCGATGGAGTCGACAAAACGGCCGGTAAAACGGTAATTGAGGTAACCCGACAACAGCAGGTACTTGTCGGTTTTCGCCCAGAGCTCGGGCTGGTTCTGTGCGATCCAGTTGGCCTCGGCTTCCCGCTGGAAGTGGTGCACGGTGTCACGCATGCCAATGGCGCGAAAGGCAACTTCCCACCACCACTTGAGCTTGGGCGTGCTGTCGGCGCGACGCTGGTCCAGCCAAATGATGGCCGGGCGCAAGGGCTGGCCCTGCCTGTCCAAGGCGATGGTGGTGGCGCGCTGGGTCGTGATGACTACACCCGCAATCGCACTCTTGGGCACGCTGGTGTGGGCCCACAGCTGCTGGCAGGCCTGGCATAGCGACTGCCAGAAGGCCTCGGGGTCGTTTTCCTTCCAGCCCGGTTCGGGTGACTGGTAGCTGTCAATGTTGACCTGCGCCTTGTCCACCAAATTTCCCTGCAGATCAAACAGCAAGGCACGCACGCTCTGGGTGCCGTTGTCGATAGCCAGCAGGTAGGTTTTGTTCATGGGCTTGTCGCCTCTGGTTTGACGGTGGGCAGTTGGTAGTGCGCGGCAATGAGCGCCTGGTAGCGTGCAATCTCGACGACCCAGCCCGCGTCGCCCCAATCTAAATGCGGTTCGCACATCTTGCGGATACGCGCCAGATGATCCAGCCCGCCACGCGGCAACAGAATGCCCAGGCGCGCGCGGCGCAACAGAAGATCGTCCAAGTGCACGACCGCTTCATCGCTGGCCGCGATCGCCAGTTCCAGCCACAGGGTGTTGGTGCCAGGAAGGGTCTGCAGGTCGGCCTCAGCCGCGTGCTGGCTCAGTTCCCCCGACCGATAGCCATAACGCGCCGCCAGCCGGTGTCGCACAGCGGCGCTCCAGCGCGGGTTCAGGTCGGCCACTGGCGTGAACAGGACGGCGTCATCGCGCGCAAACGGTCGGCCCACGCGCGGTGCCGCCAACGCCAGCGCGTCTTGCGCCATCAGTCGGAAGGTGGTCAGTTTGCCCCCGGTCAGCGTGATCAGTCCCGATTCATCCAGCACCACATGGTCCCGCGCCGCCTGAGAGGCCGTGCCGCTGCCGTCGTCCACCACAGGGCGCACACCGGCGTAACAGGCACTGACATCACAGGGCTTGAGCGCGGCGGCGGGGAACTGGTCGTTCACTGCCTCGATCAGGTAGTCCACTTCCTGCTGCGTGATGGATGGCTCGACATCGATGTCCGCGCGATGATCCAGATCGGTGGTGCCGATCAGCGTGGCCCCCTCCCAGGGGTAGAGGAAAACCGGTCGACCGTCTTTGGGGTGCATCAGGCTGATGGACTGCGCCACGGGCAGACGCCAGAACGGCACCACCAGATGGCTACCGCGCAGCGGGCGCAGCATGGGATCGCCACCGACCGCACGGCGCAGCCGGTCGGCCCAGGCGCCGGTGGCGTTGACCACGGCTTTGGCGCGCACCTGGGTTTGCTGCCCGCTGAGCACGTCCAGCAAGGTGACGCCCGACACCCGGCCCGCATCCAGCTGCAACCCTTGTGCTGCGACGTAGTTCAGCGTGACCGCGCCGTCGCGCTGCGCCTCCATCAGAACCCGCCAGACCAGTCGCGCATCGTCGGTCTTGGCATCCTGAAACACCAGGGAGCCGCGCATTTTGGGGGGTGCCAGGCCTGGCGCCAGCGTCTGCGTGGTCGCCAGGTCAGCCCAGCAGTGGCTGCGCTGACCAGCCATCAGGTCGTACACCATCAAACCGATTTGAAACAGCCAGCGACCCGGTTTGCGCCCGACGCAATCGGCAAACAGAAAGCTCTGCGGCTCGATCAACTCTGGCGCCTCGCACCTCAAACGCTCGCGCTCGCGCACCGAGTGCAAGGTGGTCTTGAGATCGCCTTCCTTCAGGTAGCGCAGGCCGCCATGCACCAGCTTGGAAGAACGGCTGGACGTGCCCCAGGCAAAGTCGCGCTGCTCGATCAGCAGCACGCGCCAGCCGCGGCGCGCCGCTTGCTGCGCCACCCCGGCGCCGCTGATGCCGCCGCCAATCACGACAAGGTCCCAGGTCTGCGCGTCAAGCTGCGCCATCGCTTGGGCGCGCCGGGCGTTGGGGTTCAACTCGCCCATGGCCCACCGTCCTGCAGCAGCTTGCCGGGGTTCATGATCTTGTTCGGATCAAAGTGGTGACACAACCCGGCCAGCGTCGCCATGCCCAGCGGTCCTTTCTCGTCGGCCAGATGGGCGGCGTGGTCACGCCCGACACCGTGCTGATGGCTCACCGTGCCGCCGTGCACGGCGATTGTGGTGGCCACCGCGGCTTTGAGCTTTTGCCAACGCTCAAAATTGGGCGCAAAGCCGCCCGCTGCCGTGGCCCAGACAAACTGCGAATAGATCGCGCTGCCCTGCGGGTACAAGTGCGACAAGTGGGTGAACGCATGCACCTGCTCGCCATATTGCGTAAACACATCGCGTGCGGTCTGCTCCATCGCCAGCATCAGTGGTTTGACCTGCGGCCAGTCGACGGCGGTCTCGATCGTGTCGGCCGAGTAACCCAGGGCCCACAGCGCATTGCGAAGGTACGGGCCTTTAAAGCGGTTGGCCAGCCACTTGCTGCCCATGGCGCGCCCGATGTAGACGCCGCCATGACGCGCCAGCAGGCGCCGCGCCTCGCGCAGGGCGTGGTGCGCGGTGCGCGCGTCGGCCGTTACGCCCAGCATCAGCATGCACTTGCCTTCCGCACAGCCGCGCCAGGACAAATAGCGCTGCAGCCAGCCGATCAGGCGCGCGTGGCCTGCGAGCGTCAGGTTGGTTTCGGTCTCGATGCCGTTGGACAGGCGCAGCATGCTTAACGGCAGTTTGCGCTGCACCAGCTCGCGCACGGCGGCTTCGGCTGAATCCCAATCGGGCAAGAACAGGGCATGAAAGCTCTCATGCTCGGGCAAACGCGAAACCCGCAGTATGGCCTCGGTCAGAATGCCAAAGCGGCCCTCCGAGCCCAGCACCAACTCGCGCAAGTCAGGCCCGGCGGCAGAGGCCGGCAGCGTTGGTATCGTCAAGTTGCCCACCGGAGCCTCGAGCCGGCCACCGGCAAACAATTGCTCGATTCGGCCATAGCGCAGCGACTGCTGCCCGCTGGAGCGCGTCACCACCCATCCGCCCACCGTGGAGTACTCAAACGACTGCGGAAAATGCCCGAGCGTGTAGCCCTGCGCGCGCAGCTGCGATTCCACCAGCGGCCCCGGCGTGCCGGCGCCAAAGGTGGCCAACTGGCTTGTTTTGTCCAGGTGCAGCAGCCGGTTCATACGGCTGAGATTGATCGACAGGATCGGCCGGTCGCTGATGGGGCAGTCCAGGTGCCCGGCCACACTGGTGCCACCGGCAAACGGAATCACGATCCAGTTGGACGCGTTGGCCAGGTCAAGCAACTCGCGCACTTGGCTTGAGGATTCCGGGAAAGCCACACCATCAGGCACCGGGGGCAGGGCGCCAAAGCGTTTTCGGATCCAGTCGGCAAAGCTCTCGCCCATCGCCATGCCAAAGCGACTGGCGGCGTCAGTTTGAATCAGCGGGTGGGCGCCGTTCAGGCGGGAGGCCGGGACTTGCGCCAGCATGTCTTCACGCGTGGCATCAACGCCGGGCCGACCAGGCCCCAGGCGCGCGTTCAACATGACGCGAGCGGCCTCGTTCAGCTGCATTGAAGTCGCATGGTCGCCCCAGCCATTCCATCGTCGCATGCCTTGCTCCTTGTTGCTCCGGTATCCCGCCGACTGTAGAGCAAGGCTGCACCGTTGCCACTTCGCGATGCCGCCAATCAATTGTTTTATCGCGCCAGCTCAAAAACTTGTCTTACCGGGAGGTCTTTATGTTTTATGGCTCCAGCCCTTATGGAATAAGCACAAATAGCTATATATTTGATAGTAGATTGAGCTTGTTCGGCTGCGGTACTTGCTATGGGCAACGAGGACTGCAAGCAGCAGGAAGGGCGCCAGCCTGCTTTCTTCCAGTCTGTCCTGGGTTTTGATATTAATCAAAACATCCCCTCGCCACCGGAGGAAACTTTCATCATCCCGTCAGTGGTGAAGAAGACGGCAGATCGGCGGATGCCAGGCATTGCCGCAATAACCCACCAGCGCAAACTGGCCGAATATGAAAGCGACCGCAATGTCCAACTTCGAGATCGTGGCCCGAGAGGATTTCTCTAACGTCACTTACCTGCTTGAGGTGCGCCATCCCTTGATGGCCAAGGCCGCCAAGCCAGGCCAATTTGTCATTGTCATGCTGCACGAGAACGGTGAGCGCATTCCGCTGACCATCGCGGACTTCGACCGCAAGCAGGGCACCATCACGCTGGTGATCCAAGCGGTTGGCAAGACAACCAGGCAAATGCAACAGGAATGCCAGGTCGGCGCTTCGCTTTTCGCGATGGTGGGCCCGATGGGCACACCCAGTCCGATCAGTCACGCCAAAAAGGTGTTGTGCGTGGGCGGTGGCTTGGGCGTGGCCCCGATCTTTCCCCAGGCGCGTGCCTTCAAGGAAAGCGGCGCGTACGTGATCGCCGTCCTCGGGTTTCGGAACAAGGATCTTGTATTCTGGGAGGACAAGTTTCGGGCCAGCTGCGACGAGCTCATCCTGTGCACGAATGACGGCTCGGCAGGGATGAAGGGAATGATCACCGACGGCATCAAGGTCGCGCTGGCGCAACACCCAGACATCGAAGAGGTCGTTGCGATCGGCCCGCCGGTGATGATGAAGGCATGCGCAGATGCCACGCGGCCCTACAAGATCAAAACCATGGTGAGCGTCAACCCGATCATGGTTGATGGTACCGGGATGTGCGGTGGCTGCAGGGTGAAGGTTGGCGATCAGGTGAAGTTTGCCTGTGTTGACGGACCGGACTTTGACGGTCATCTGGTTGATTTCGACGACCTGATGCTGCGCTTGCAGCGCTACACGAAAGACGAGAAGGCGGCCCACGAACGCTGGTCCGACAGCTGCCGTATGACGACGCAAGGGGGCTCCAGCACGTTGGCGGGCTAGATCGGCTCGACGGTCAAGAGCGCAGCATGGCGCCGCCGCTTGGACTCGCCAAGCGTCCGGCTAGTTGCTTGAGGAACAAGAGATGGCAAAGAAAAAGACGATACGAACGATTCCACAGGAACGCACGCCGATGCGCGAACAGGCCGCGCAGGTGCGGGCCAAGAATTTCGAGGAGGTTGCCTGCGGCTACAGCCTTGAAGATGCGCTGCGTGAGTCAGAGCGTTGCCTCATGTGCCCGGACGAGCCATGCATTAGCGGCTGTCCGGTGGGAATCAATATCCCTGGCTTCATCCAGAAGATTGGCGAACGCAATTTTCGCGGTGCCTACGACATTCTCACCAACACCAATCTCTTGCCGTCCATCTGCGGCCGGGTGTGTCCGCAGGAGAACCAATGCGAAGGCGTGTGCACCGTCGGCGACTCCCTTGAAGCGGTCGCGATCGGGCGCCTGGAGCGGTTTGTCGGCGACACCGCCATCAAGGAAGGCTGGGTCAACATTCCCTATATCGAGCCAAACCGGTTCCGCGTCGGGATCGTCGGCTCGGGACCGGCCGGCATGGCCTGCGCGGCGGATATGGCCAAGGCCGGCTGCGACGTCACTGTCTATGAAGCCTTCCATCAGGCGGGCGGGGTGCTGAAATACGGCATCCCCGATTTCCGCCTCCCGAATACCGTGATCGACGCCGAGATCAACAATCTGAAAAAATTTGGCGTGAAGTTCGAATGCAACACCCTGGTGGGCCGCTTGTTCACCATCGAACAGATGATCGACGAGATGGGTTTCCACGCGGTATTCGTCGGCGTTGGCGCCGGCTATCCGACGATGCTCAATATTCCCGGGGATTCGCTCAACGGCGTGCTCTCGGCCAATGAGCTGTTGACGCGCTGCAACCTGATGCGCGCGAGGGACTTTCCAGCCTTTGACACGCCGCTGCCGATTGGCAAGCGCGTCGCCGTGGTTGGCGCTGGCAACACGGCGATGGACGCGATGCGCGTGTCCATTCGGCTCGGCGCCGAGAAGGTGTACTGCATTTACCGCCGATCGCGCACCGAGGCGCCGGCGCGAGCCGAAGAAGTCCATCACGCCGAGCAGGAAGGGGTCGAGTACCACTGGCTCACCGCGCCGGTGTCGGTTCTGGACGACGGCAAGGGAAGCGTGCGCGGCATGCGCTGCGTGCGCATGGAGCTGGGCGAGCCCGACGATTCGGGTCGGCGTCGGCCGGTGCCGGTCGCCGGCAGCGAGTTTGATTTCGAGGCCGATCTGATCGTGTATGCCATCGGCACCAACGCCAATCCGATCATGGGCCAGACGTCCAAGCTCAAGCTGAACAAATGGGGCTATATCGGTGCCGACGAAAACCTCGCCACTTCAATGGCGGGGGTGTTCGCCGGCGGTGACATCGTCACCGGCGCGGCGACCGTGATCGAAGCCATGGGCGCCGGCCGCAAGGCCGCGCGCAACATGAAGGCCTATCTCGGAATCCGCGACTGTGCGCTGCCCTATACCGGCGGGGACGGGGCTGGTGCTGGTGCTGGTGCTGCCACTCTGTTTGGGATTGATACGAAGGAACGTAATTTCGCACGCGTGCGCGTTTCTAAATTACCCCTTGCTGACACAGCGATTGGCGGCGCAAACGTCTAACAGCGGCTACGGAAAGACCATGAACGAACTCACCATGCACCAGTTGACAGAGAAGCCCGGCAACAAAACGGGATCGCCGGCCCGCAAGAAATCGGCGCTCAAGTTGAAAGAGCACATCATCGAAATCATCAGCGATTCTGGAGAAGGCGCGCAGAAGTGCGGCCAATCCCTGGGTGCGATTGCTGCGCAGATGGGCAATGGCATCTGGACCACTGAAATCATTCCCGCCGAAATTCGCCCGCCAGCGCGCAGCGTCGCAGGGGCCAGCGGCAATCGGATCCGCATCGGCTCCGGATACATCACTAACGGCGGCGACGAGACCGACCTGGTGGTGGCGTTCAATGAGCAAGTACTGCTCGGAAGGGTGCGGGCGAAGGAACTCAAACCGGGCTGCACCATCCTGCTGGAAAGCATCTGGCGCACGCATGCCGATCCGAAAATCGTGGCGTCCTATGTCGAGACCTACGACCGACTTGTGGCTGCGGGCTACCATGTGTACGAAATTCCGATGGAGCAGGAATGTCGCACCATCGTCGCGGATGCCAAGCGGGGCAAGAACATGTTCGCGCTGGGCATGCTGTGCCGCATCTACAGCCTGGAGCTGAAGCTGGCGGTGGATCAAATCGTGCTGGCTTTCGGCAAGAAAGATCAGAGCGTGGTCGATGCGAACATCAAGCTGCTTGAAGCGGGTCACAAATGGGCACAGGCCAATCTGGACTTTTGCTACAGCATTCCAGCGGTGCGCGCGACCGAGCCGCAGATCGTGGTCAACGGAAACACGGCGCTGGCCTTGGGCGTGCTTGCATCGGGGATGGAAATCTGCGCCATGTACCCGATCACGCCCGCCACATCGGCCTCGCACTATCTGTCAGAAGTATTCGAGAATGTCGGCGGCATGGTGCATCAGGCGGAAGACGAGATCGCGGCCTGCGCGTTCGCCATCGGTGCGTCTTACGCCAGCAAATGCACGATCACCATCACCTCCGGTCCCGGCTATTCCCTGAAGCAGGAGGCGATCGGGCTCGCGGTCATGGGGGAGATTCCTCTGGTGGTGGTGAACGTGCAGCGCGGCGGCCCCAGCACCGGCCAGCCGACCAAAATGGAGCAGGGCGATCTCATGGCCGCGATTTTCGGCAGCCACGGTGACGCACCGAAGGTGGTCATGGCGCCGGGCACGATTGAGGAGTGCTTCTATTCGATCATCACGGCGCGCAAGATCGCCGAAACTTTCAACATGGTCGTGGTGGTCCTGTCCGATGCCGGCCTTGCCACGTCGCAACAACCGTTCGCGCGCCCGCAGTTCAGTGAAGCCTGGCTGGCGCCGCCGGTTGACCAGAGCCCGGTTCCGGCCGGAGCCAGGCCCTACGATTGGGACGACACCACTGGCCTCGCCCGCCGCTTCATTCCGGGCCAGCCCGGCGGCATGCATACCTTGACCGGACTAGCGCACGACCGCGACAGCCACGTCGCCTACGATGCCGAAATCAACGAGCAAACCCTGCGCTTTCGCAGCCTGAAGCTTGCGGCTCTGCAAAGGACGCTCAAGGCGCCGCCGGTGTTCGGCGATCCACAGGGCGATCTGCTGGTCATCGGCTGGGGCAGCACCAAGGGCGCCATTGAGGAAGCGGTCGACGCAATGCGCGTCGAGGGGCGCAAGGTGTCTTCCATGCACCTGCAATTTCTGCAGCCCCTGCCGCCAGGGATCAAGGAAATCATGCAGGGGTTCAAGAAGGTCATGACCATCGAGAGCAACTGGAGCGACCGCCCGCACGACCAGATCATCGACGAAACCAATCGCCGCTATTCGTCGGTGGCGATCCTGTTGCGCTCGCGCTACCTCGTCGACGTGGACTGCTGGAGCGAGGTCAAGGGCCAGCCGATCAAGCCCGGCACCATCCGCCGCGTGCTGCTGGAACAGCTAAATAAGTAAAAGCTAAGAAAGGTGAAATGGCCATGAACATGATGTCCAGCGCGGAGTGCCTCCTGCAAATGTGCGACGAGCATTTCGAACTCGAAGACTATCAGAGCGGCGTGCCGCGCTGGTGCACGGGCTGCGGCGACAACGCCATTCTTGCGGCGGTACAGCGGCTATGCCGGGACGAAGGCTTGCTGCCGGAGAAGACCGTGTTCGTGTCGGGAATAGGCTGCTCGAGCCGCTTTCCCCATTACATGAAGACCTACGGTTTCCACGGCATTCATGGACGTGCGCTGCCGGTCGCCGAAGGCGTGAAGATGGCAAGGCCCGACCTGACCGTGTTCGTCAACACGGGCGACGGTGATTGCTGCAGCATTGGCGCCGCCCACTGGATTCACGCCATCCGCTACAACATGAACATCACCGTGTTCCTGCACGACAACCAGATTTATGGTTTGACCAAGAAACAAGCCTCGCCGACCTCACCCATCGGGACCAAGAGCAATACGACGCCACGCGGCAGTTACCTGGAAGCTTTGAATCCCTTGACGGTGACGCTCGGCGTTCAAAACGTCTCCTTCGTGGCGCAGGCGGTCGATTGGATCCCGGAGATCCTGTTCGACATTGTCAAGGCGGCCTACCACCACAAGGGGCTGTCGTTCGTTCGCATCGTGCAGCGCTGTCCGGAATGGTTGCCGGCGTCGCTCGACCCGTGGATGCAAGACCCCAACAGAGTGCAGTTGCTCAACCACGAGGACGGCCTGCAGACCAGTGCCGGCATGTCACGGATCTACAAGAATCAATTGCAGCATGACCCGTCGAACATCGACCGGGCACGCGAAATCGCCTCCGGCCACGATTCCATTCCCGTCGGCATCCTGTATCGCAACCCGAATATTCCCTGTTACGAAAACCTGCGGCTTTCGGACAAGCTGCGCACGCCCGATCTGACGCGGGCAGGACTCAATGCCGAGTTGGACAAGTACACGGTCTGGCCGGAGGGAGCGCAATAGAAGGCCGGATGAAGCGCAGGTGCGCCACGGGGACCGTTTTCGAAAACAATGAATACCACCAGCAAGGCAGGTAAATAAAGACATGGAAGCAGATACTCAAGCACACGTTGCGTTTTTCTTGACCGGCAGACGGCCGAGCGAGCACCTGGACGCGGTCGATGGACTGGGCCTGCGCCCGGCCCTTTTTGCCAGCTATCGGGATCTCACCCAGCTTCGCTATGATTTTCCGCTGGTGCTGGTCGACGGTCGTGCCGATGGCCTGTTCGCGCAGTCGCTATCGGGCATCATCGACAGCGCCCTGGCAAGCGTCGCGCAAGGCAGCGATGGCGAGCGCATCAGAAAGCATGTGCTGCGGCTGGAGCAGGCCATTCGCGAGCTTGCCACTGGCGGGGCCAGCGGGTCGCTTTTCGCGCTGTGGGACAAGGCCTCAAGCCAGTTCACAAAGGGTGTGGACCAGTCGTTCGAAGACAGCTTGCGACGCACCCGCGCCGCGATCAAGGTCAATGGTGCGGTGGTTGACTGCGACACCGCGCTACCCGCCCGCCTGCTGCAGCATGCGTGGGCCGCAGTGCAACAGCAAAAAGCCGAGGGATTTCGCAAGGAGCTTGACCGGCTGGTGCTGAAGCTATCTGACATCCTCAAAGCCGACTATGAACGCTCCGCCGCGGGGCGCAGCGCCCAGCACCTGCAAGCAGCGGTAGGGACCGGCTTTGGTGACGCTTTCGACTTCGACGCGATGTCGCGCATGCTCTCCAAAGCCCTGCCGACGGACGTGTTTCCCGAGAGTCGGCGCAAGCGCATAGGCGGGCTGCTCGATGCATTGAGCGCGCAGCAGTTCATTTCGTCTCCCGCTGCGTCGGCGACCAAGACGGATGCCGCCAAACCCTACCCCTTCCTCTTCGATAGTTGCGCCGACGCGCTGGCCGCATTCCGCGAGCGCAGCCCGAAGCAGATCGCACTCGCCAAAGCGATCGCCATCGCCGGGCTCGAGATTGACGGTCAGTACAGCGAATCCAGGCACGACGCCTTGTTCGAGCAGTTCGGCGCCAACGGACTCGACCCGCAGGACTTGGCGCAGTTTCCCGACTATCTGGTCTGCGTCAACGCCGAAAAAATGCAGGCGGTCGAGCACGCCCATCTGATGGAGATCCTTGCCTCGGGCTTGCCGATCAAGGTCTTGCTCCAGATCGACGACATCCTCGAAGAGTCGCCGAATGGGGAAAGCAAACTGACCTCCGGCATGCGCAGCAGGCAGATCGCCAACATGGCCATCGGGCTCAATGAGGTGTATGTGCTGCAGTCGAGCAGCTCCAACCTGTTCCGATTCCGCGAGCGCTTGCTGCGCGGGTTGACCTATCGTGGCTCCGCCCTGTTCAGCGTGTTTTCTGGCGCGAGCGCAAAGTCTTCCGGCCTGCCGCCCTATCTGATGTCGGCCGCAGCGATGGAGTCGCGCGCCTTCCCGGCCTTCACCTACGACCCATCCGCAGGCCCAAACTGGGCCTCGCGTTTCTACCTCGGGGCCAATTCGCAGGTTGATCTCGACTGGCCGATTCAGGCCTTTACCTACGAGGACGAACAGCACCAGCGGGTATCGCAAGACATGGCCTTCACGCTGGTCGATTTCGTGGCCAGCGATCACCGCTATGCCAGACACCTCGCGCGCGTTCCGCGGGAGAAGTGGAATGGCAGCATGATCCCGGTGGACGAGTCTCTGACGCGCGAGCGCAAGGGTCTGCCGGACAAGGTACCCAGCCTGCTGATGGTCGACGCCGACAACGTGTTGCAGAAAGTGATCGTCGACGAGCGGCTCATCAGGGAAGCGCGCCGTTGCCGCGAAATGTGGCACAGCCTGCAGGAACTCGGCGGAATTCACAATTCACACGCGGAAAAACTTCTCGCGCGCGAGAAGAAGACCTGGGAAGAGCGCCTGCAGCACGAGACTGAGGCGCGCGAGGCAACCGTGCCTGGTGCGGGCGTGTCGGCCGCGCCGTCGGCGTCCCCTGCGCCCGCTGCGACGAGCGCACCGGTGGAGCAAGAACCGGAAAGATCGCCTGACGAAGCCTATATCGAGACGCCACGCTGTTCGACCTGCAACGAGTGCACCACGCTCAACAACAAGCTGTTTTCCTACGACGCCAACAAGCAGGCCTACATCGCGGACATCCAGGCCGGAAGCTACGCGCAATTGGTGGAGGCGGCAGAGAGTTGCCAAGTGTCGATCATTCACCCGGGCAAACCGCGCAACTTACAGGAACCAGGTCTGGACGAATTGCTAAAACGTGCCGCGGCGTTCCAGTAGTACCGGGCCGCCCAGGCGTTCGATCAGAAGGTCTGTGCGTGAGGCGTGAGGCCCGACCAACTCACGCCAGGCTCAGCGTGAAATCCTTCAGAAATCCGGACGACCAGGAATGCGAAAGCCGGCTTGATTTCCGGCTGCACGCGCCGACAGCTTAGGGCGAGGCCATTTCATGCTCCTTTCGAACCATGAAAACTGGCTGTGCCCAATTGGGGCTACCGAAACATGCCAATCAAGCCAAAACGTCGGTCACCTGATCATTGAACTCCGCAATGCTCGCCGCGTCGACAATCTCTCCTGGCAGTGCGTCGCGCGCCGAGAATATCCCCAGGATCTTGGACGCATGAGAAACGACAGGCAGGTTGCCAATGCCGTGTTCCATCATGATCAGCACCGCTTCAGCTACTTTCACCTCAGGCCCCACGCAATGCGGGTGGGGGGTCATGACGTCGGCCACGTGGGTCGTTTGCGGATTCAGCGACTTGGCGAGCACACGTGTCAACAGGTCGTGCTCGGTGAGAATGCCCAGCATGGCCCCGCCGGGATCAGTGATAAGCACGCTGCCACAATTGGCCGCGGTCATTGCCCAAGCCGTTTCCAGGACGCTGGCATGCGGCGCCACGCTGACCACGCGGTTGTGGGATATGGATTCAAATACAGTGCGTTCATACATGGCGAGTGTCCTTTCAAAAAATCACGGGTTTAAAGGGATGCGGCAGGCAGCATTCGCTGCAAAAAACAGGATTAATTTCATTTTTTTTGCGATCACGCTCTGTTCCATTTTTGGTCCTTCTCACACGCCCCACAGCATGAACTTGTCGTCATCTTTGTCAGCGACTTGGCCGTAGTACCAATTGCCTGACGTGCTGTCGATAGTGGAGCCTTGGAACATGCAGTGGCATGCCATTGTGCGGAACGCGACATTGGACGGATTGATGCGCGTGTCCTCAACCCGCTCGAGGGTGTTGGTGCCATGTGTCTCAAAAAGCGGTATGCCGATGCTGGCGTCAAGTGAACGGCTAGCGTAGGCGCCGTTTCGCTCCTTCGGTATCGGCTGCGCTGTGGCGCGTCCCCGTGCCAGCGAGGTCACGATCGCACAGGGGAAGCGAACAGCGGCGAGGCGTCTAGCTGTGGATCTTGGGTTCATGATTTTTCTTACAAAAAAACAGATGTAGTCTCCAGCCTCAGATTGAACTCAAGAAGGAGTCTCATGTTTGATTTTTCGCAATGGAAAACGAGTCCATGGCAACTTGGTTCTGAAATTCACAAGGAGCGGCTGAATGTACGGCTGACCATCGCATGCCAGCGTACCCGACCAATTTTTCAGGAAAGCACCGGATGAAACTGCCCTGATAGGTGGCCACAGGTCCACCATGCCCAAGCCGCCTGGCGGCCCGACGCCGAAGTAGCGAAGGTAGCGCCCGCGTTCTTTGTTGCCTTGGTGATGACGGCAGATGGCCTGATACTGTAGTGCCTATGGACTATTACAACGGAACCATTGACCATGACCACGACAGCCATGCCCGCCAGCGCCTACAGCTTGCTTGACAGCGGGGCCTACCGTGCCAGCTTGCTCACGCGCGGCCCTTGGCACCCTGCGCATCAGCACGCCGGGCCACCGATCGCGTTGGTGTGCCGCGCCATTGAACACGCTGCTGCGGCCCATGGCCTGAGCCACATCGCGCGGCTCACCGCCAACCTGCTGCGACCGGTGCCGGTCGGCGAGGTCGCGGTCGAGGTCGCCACCGACTATGCCGGGCGCAATGCCGGCCATTTCTCGGCGCGGCTCGTGGCGGGTGGGAAAGAGGTCGCGCGCTTCACGGCACTGGCCCAGCGCGAGAACGAGCTGCAGTTGCCCGACGGCCTGCCAGGGCACCCGCTGCCGCTGGCCCCGATTGGGCCCGAGGCGTCGCAAGCGGCGACCTTCCCGTTCGCCAGCAAGCATGTGGGCTACTCCGATCTGGTGGAGACCCGCGTTGCGCAGGGCCAGTTCTTCAACGGTCCCTGTGCCATCTGGTTCCGCCTGCGCCACCCGCTGCTCGACGGCGAGGCGCCAAGTGTCTATCAGCGCGTCGCCGTTGCCGCTGATTCCGGCAATGGCATCAGCGCGATTCTTGATTTACAAAGCTACAGCTTCGTCAATTCGGACCTGACCATCAATCTCTTGCGCCGGCCACAAGGCGAGTGGATCTGCCTCGATGCTCGTACCTACCTCGGCCCGAATGGTGGCGGCCTCGCTGAATCGGTGCTCTACGACACGCACGGACTGATTGGTCGCGCCACGCAGAGCCTGTGCGTCAGTCAGCGCGACTGAGGATGCAGCCCATCGAGGGTGCTGTCGCGCCAGGTGCGTGACTTTTTCGGGCAATCCGCGGGCCATCCGGGCCAAGCCCTGTGAATCACTTTCGCTCAATCAGGATCGCGCGAAAGTCGTTCACATTGGTCAGCGTCGGACCGGTCACCACCGAGTCAGCGAGCGTCTGGAAAAAGCCGTGACCGTCATTTTGGTCCAGGCTTTCTTTTGGCCGCATGCCCAGCGCCCAGGCGCGCTCCAGCGTATCGGGTGCCAGGTGCGCTCCGGCGATTTCTTCCTGCCCGTCCACGCCATCGGTGTCACCGGCCAGCGCGTGGATGCCGGGCTCGCCTTGCAGGGCGATGCCCAGCGACAGCAGGAACTCGACGTTGCGACCGCCTCGCCCGTTGCCGCGCACCGTCACGGTTGTTTCGCCACCGGAGAGCAGCACGCACGGGGTCTCGAAGGGCTGCCCACGCCGTGTCACTTGCAGCGCCAGGGCGGCCATCACCTTGCCCACATCACGGGCTTCACCTTCCACGCTATCGCCCAGGATGTAGGGCCTGATGCCCTCGCTTTTGGCAACGTGAGCCGCAGCTTCCAGTGCCATCTGTGGCGTGGCAATCATGCGGGTGTCGATGCCGGCCAGGCGTGGGTCATCCGGTTTGATGGATTCGCCCCGCCCACTCGTCAAAACATCTTTGACGTGGGCGGCCAGTTCAATGCCATACCGGCGCAGGATGGCCAGTGCATCCGCGCAAGTCGTTGCATCCCCTACCGTGGGACCGGATGCGATGTCGCAGGCGTTGTCGCCCGGCACGTCGGAGATCAGCAGCGTCACCACGCGGGCCGGGTGGCAAGCGGCAGCCAGGCGCCCACCTTTGATGGCCGATAGGTGTCGCCGGACACAGTTCATCTCGCTGATGCTGGCCCCCGACTTCAGCAGTTCACGGCTTACCGCCTGCTTGTCTTCCAGCGTGATGCCGTCCAGCGGCAAGGGCAGCAGGGAGGACCCGCCGCCCGAGATCAGGCACAGCACCAAGTCATCGGCCGACAAACCGCTGACCAGCGCGCAGATGCGCTGCGCCGCCTGCTGCCCGGCCGCGTCGGGCACCGGGTGCGCCGCCTGCACGATTTCGATGCGCTCGCAAGGCACTTCGTAACCGTAGCGGGTCACCACCAGGCCTTCGAGTGGGCCGGGCCAGTTGTCTTCCAGCGCCCGCGCCATGGCGGCGGACGCCTTGCCCGCTCCGATCACGATCGTCCTGCCTTTGGGAGGGGCCGGCAGATGCGCAGGCAGGCACAGCGCGGGTTGCGCCGAGGCGACGGCTGCGTCAAACATGCGGCGCAGCAGGCCACGCGGATCGGTTGGGTCGATGATGGGGCGGTTCATGGTTGGTCCTGATCAATGAGAACCTGATTATCGACAGGTTGCCTTGGCCGCCAGGCTGCACCCGGCACAGCGGGTATTTATGCATCAAATTGGCCTCCAGCCCCTTTGCAGCAAGCGCCTCTAGCTATGAATTTTGAATGATCCTTACTTGGGGCTCGCAACCTCATGGTTACCCATCAATTCCAGCGCCTTGACCAGCGCCGAATGGTCCAGATCCGCCATGCCATTGGCCGCGCAGACCTGCATCAACTGCGCCGCACCCGCGGTCTGCGGCAATGCCAAGCCAAGCTCACGCGCGCCTTGCAGCGCCAGCCCCAAGTCCTTCTGGTGCAGCTTGATGCGAAAACCGGGGTCAAAGGTGCGCTTGATCATGCGCTCGCCATGCACTTCCAGAATGCGGCTGGACGCAAAACCGCCCATCAGCGCCTGGCGCACCTTGGCTGGGTCGGCCCCGGCCTTGCTGGCAAACAGCAAGGCCTCGCCTACGGCCGCAATGTTCAACGCGACGATGATCTGATTGGCCACCTTGCAGGTCTGGCCGTCGCCGTTGCCACCCACCAAGGTGATGTTTTTCCCCATCAGCTCGAACAGGGGTTTCACCAGATCAAACGCCGCCTGCGGGCCGCCCACCATGATGGTCAGGCTGGCGGCCTTGGCGCCCACCTCACCGCCGGACACGGGTGCATCCAGGTAATCGCAACCCAGCGCGTTGATTCTTTGCGCGAACACCTTGGTGTCCATCGGCGAGATCGAACTCATGTCCACCACGGTTTTGCCCGCGCTCAAACCACTGGCGACACCGTTGTCGCCAAACAGCACCTTGGCCACGTCCGGGGTGTCGGGCAGCATCAAGAAGATGATGTCGGCGCGTTGGGTGACCTCTTGGGAAGAAACGCAGTCTACGCCGCCCGCATCGGTCAGCTCTTTGGACACCAGGCCCAGCGTGGTCAAAAACACCTCGTGGCCCGCTTTGACCAAATGTGCGGCCATTGGATTGCCCATGATCCCGAGGCCGATAAATCCTAGTTTGCTCATTGAAATACTCCAGTTGGTGTTGAAAGATCCAGAAAATCAGTTTTGATGGGCAGGGCATCAAGCCCGGTATTTGTCGCACAGGGCCTGCGTACCAGTCCGGAACACGCCCAGGTCGCTGCCCACCGCAACAAAGGTTGCGCCCATGGCGATGTACTTGCGCGCGTCAAGCTCTAGCGGCGCCAGGATGCCGCTGGGTTTGCCTGCGGCTTTCGCGTCGGCAAACACGGCCGCAATCGCCGCCTGCACCTCGGGGTGGCTGGCGTTGCCCAGGTGCCCCAGGCCGGCGGCCAAGTCGGAGGGGCCGACAAACAGGCAGTCCACACCGTCGAGCGCAGCAATGTCGGCGCTTGCTGCCACGCCTTTGGCGCTCTCAATCTGCACCATCACGCACATGTTGTCGTTGGCACCCTTGAAGTAGTCCGCCACCGTACCGTAGCGGTTGCTGCGCTGCGACACCGACACGCCGCGCATGCCCTGGGGCGGGTAGCGCGTGGCGGCCACGGCGCTGCGGGCTTCGGCCACGCTCTCGACAAAGGGCACCAGAAAGTTATAGAAGCCGGCATCGAGCAGGCGCTTGATCTCGACCGGGTTGTTGCTGGAAGGCCGCACCACCGGCGCACTGGCGCTGTCCTTGAGCGCCATCAGCTGCGGGATGTAAGTGCCCATGTCGTTGGGGGAATGTTCGCCGTCGAGCAGGATCCAGTCAAAACCGGCCACGCCCAGCACCTCGGTGGTGATGGCGTTGGCCAGCGATGACCAGCAGCCGATGAGTTTTTTGCCCGCCAGCAGGTCGCGCTTGAAGCTGTTGGGGAAGGCTTGGTAGGGAGTGGCTGGTGTCATGGCAGTAGTCGTTGGGTTGGTTGGGACAAAAGCAGCTGTCGCAGGGGCAGCGCAACAAAATGGGGATGCAAGGCGTTCAGGTGATCGGGGCCGGGTTGAACAGCACCAGCGCGTTGTGCAGTTGCCAGTGCTCGGCCCAGGTTTTCTTGCGTCCGCTGGCGACTTCGAGCAGCAGGTGAAACAGCTCCCAGCCCACGTCCTCAATGCTGGCGCTGCCCTCGGCAATGCGCCCGGCGTTCACGTCCATCAGGTCATGCCAGCGCCGCGCCAGATCACTGCGCGTGGCGACCTTGATCACCGGGCATTCGGCCAGGCCGTAGGGTGTGCCGCGCCCGGTGGTGAACACATGCAGGTTCATGCCGGCGGCCAGTTGCAGCGTGCCGCAAATGAAGTCGCTGGCCGGGGTGGCGGCGTACACCAGGCCGTTGCTGATGCCGTTTTGCTTAAGGCTTTCACCGGGCGACAGCACGCCGGAAATGGCCGCGCTGCCGGATTTGACGATCGAGCCCATGGCTTTTTCAACAATGTTGGAGAGGCCCCCCTTCTTGTTGCCTGGCGTGGTGTTGGCGCTGCGGTCGGCACTGCCTTTGGCAAGGTAAGCGTCGTACCAGGCCATCTCGCGGATCATCGCCTGCGCCACTTCGGGCGTGCTGGCGCGGGCGGTGAGCTGGTCAATGCCGTCACGCACTTCGGTGACTTCGGAGAACATCACGGTGGCGCCGGCGCGCACCAGCAAATCGGTGCAAAAACCCACGGCCGGGTTGGCCGTGACGCCCGAGAACGCATCGCTGCCGCCGCACTGCACGCCCACCACCAGGGCGCTGGCGGGCACGGTCTCGCGCTGTCTGGCGTTGAGGCGCGCCAGGTGCTTTTCAGCGCTTTGCATGATGGAGTCGATCATCGACATGAAGCCGACATGGTGGTCGGACTGCAGGCAGACCACGTCCAACTGCTCATCCCTGGCGTGCGCGCCTGGATTTTCGCCAAAATTTGAATCAAACCGGGCTGTAGCCCCCGTATTTATTGCCTTGGCAGCTATATTTTGTAGAGCAAAACTACCGGGTGGCAACAACCGTTCCGGTTGCAGCTTCTCGCAGCCCAGGCTGACCACCATCAGCTCACCGCCAAAATTGGGGTTCAAACTGATGTTGCGCAGCGTGCGAATCGGGATGATCGCATCGGGCGCGTCGATCGCGACGCCGCAGCCATAGCTGTGCTCCAGCCCCACCACATCGTCCACGTTCGGGTACTGGGGCAACAGCTCGGCCTTGATGCGCTTCACCGCAAATTCAACTACGCCCGAGACACATTGCACCGTGGTCGTGATGGCCAGGATGTTGCGCGTGCCGACCGAGCCATCCGCATTGCGGTAGCCCTCAAAGGTGTAGCCATCCAAGGCTGCTAGAGACGGCGCGGCGCGAGTTGCCAGCGGCAGGGCATCGAGTGAGCGCGCCGGTGGCATCTGCAACACCAGTTCATTCACCCAACTGCCCGCAGCCAGGTCTTTGAGCGTGGTGCCAATGGTGACGTTGTAGCGGCGCACGGCGCTGCCCTGGGGTAAACCGACCAGTGCCACCTTGTGGCCCTGGGGCACCGCTTGCGTGAGCGTCAGACCGTTGGCAAAAGTGGCCCCGGCGGGCAAGCCACCGTCGTTGACGACGATGGCGACGTTGTCAGCAGGGTGCATCTGAATAAAAAGTGGAGTGGTACTCATGGCTTAGAAGCGGGGTTTGATCTGTTTCCAGTCCGGCCGAAAGCGCTGCATTTGCACCACGTCGTTGCGGGTGCGAATGCGACACACGTTGTAGGCCGCATGGAGCTCGGCCAGCTTGTCCTGGTCCAGTTCGACACCCAAACCCGGCTTGTCGGTCAGGTGCACGCAGCCGCCCGTGATGGGCACCCGGCCGCCCTGCAAAATTTCGTCGCTCTGCCATGGGTAATGGGTATCGCACGCATAGCTCAGGTGATGCACGGATGCGGCCAGATGCGTCATCGCCATCAGGCTGATGCCCAGGTGCGAGTTGGAGTGCATCGACAGGCCCAGGCCAAAGGTCTGGCAGGTGCGTGCCAGCGCCTGGGTGGCGCGCAGGCCGCCCCAAAAGTGGTGGTCGGAGAGGAGAATCTGCACAGAATTGAGCTCAATGCTGCGCTTGAGTTCAGCCCAGTTGGTCACCACCATGTTGCTGGCCAGCGGCAGGCCGGTGGCCTTGTGCAGTTCGGCCATTCCTTCCAACGTGGGGGTCGGGTCTTCGTAATACTCCAGGCACCCGTCAAGTTTTTTCGCAATGCGCAGGCTGGTCGCCATGGACCAATTGCTGTTGGGGTCAATGCGCAGTTGGTGATTGGGGAAGACGGCTTTGAGGGCCAGTACGGCATCGGCTTCCTTTTCGGGGTCAAACACACCGGCCTTGAGTTTGATGCTCTCAAAGCCATACTGGTCAATCATCTGGTGCGCCTGCTTGACGATCTGCTGGGCGTTCACCGCTTCACCATATGGGTCGGGCGCGTACTCGGGATCCACCGACGCGTCCCACTTGTAAAACAGGTAGGCTGAATACGGCACCTTGTTGCGCACCGCGCCGCCCAGCAACTGCACCAGGGGAATGCCAATGGTGCGCGCCTGCAAATCCATGAAGGCCACTTCAAAAGCCGAATAGGCGCTGGTCACCAGGTTGCTGGCGAGCGAGCCGGGGGCCAGTTCCATCTCGACATGACCGGTGGCGATCTTGGGTGCATGCGCGGCCACGCGAGCCAGCATGCCGTGCACATCAAAGGCCGACAAACCCACCAGACTGGGCCCGGTCCGGGTCAGTAAGTCCAGCACCGGCGCGTCGCCATAGGTTTCGCTTAGACCCACGAGACCGTTGGCACCGACCACCTCGATGATGGAGCGCAGGCCAAACGGCTCGTGCACGCCCGCCGCGTTGAGCAGGGCAGGGTCTTTGATGGCAATCGGGGTGACACGGACAGCGGTGATTTTCATGATGATGGAAGCGTGGTTTGGTACGGAGGGGGCGGTGCGACCGAGCGTGTTTGCCTTGGGTTCAGTCCGTAGGGAGCGTCGCCTTGTGACGAAGCGCCTGAACAACGTGCCAGACCACCGACGCGATGGCCAGACCAATGAACGTGCCAGAGATGGGCTGGGTCAGGAAGTCCATGAATTTGTTGTCTGACAACATCAGGCCGCGGCGCAGGTTGGTCTCGGCCATGGGGCCCAGAATAAAGCCGATGATGAACGGCGCCTGCGGCACGCCAAACTTCACAAAGCCGTAGCCCACCAAGCCAAAGATCAGGATGGTCCAGATGTCAAACACCCGGCTACCCAGCCCGAACGCACCCACCACACACAGCACAAGAATCACCGGCAGCAGCACGTTTTTGGGCACCCCTAGCAGTCTGACGAAGATGCGCATGCCGTAGAACTCGCACACCAGCATCATCACTGAGGACAGCAGCAGCGCCGCAAAGATGGTGTACACCAGCGCGCCCTGCGACACAAACAGCAGCGGGCCCGGCTGGATGCCGTGGATCATGAAGCCGCCGAGCAGCATGGCTGTGACCGCGTCGCCCGGGATGCCCAGAGTCAGCAGCGGAATCATGGCGCCGCCAATACCGGCGTTGTTAGCCGTCTCAGACGCCACCACGCCGTCCATGATGCCCTTGCCAAATTTCTCCGGGGTTTTGGACTGCTTTTTGGCCGCGACGTACGACAGGATGTTGGACGTGCCCGCACCAATACCAGGCAGGATGCCAATGGCAATGCCGATCAGCGAAGAGCGGATCAGGTTCCAGCCCTGGCCAAAAAATTCGGCCACCGAGAAACCAAAGCCTTTGATCTGCTTCATGCTCACCTGCTGGATGGCGGCTTTTTTCTCGTGCTTGACGTCCTCGGCCACCTTGATGACCTCGGCAATAGCAAACACACCAATCAATACCGTCAAAATCTCAAAACCGCCGTTGAGCTGCACCTGACCGAAGGTAAAGCGTGGAATGGCATCTACCGGCGCAATGCCCACGGTGGCAAACATGAAGCCAATCACGCCCGCAAAAATACCCTTGACCATGGAGCCACCCGACAGCGACGCGATCAAGGTGAGCGAAAAGATGGCGATGCCAAAGTACTCATGAGGCCCAAAACTCAGCGCCAGTTTGGCCAGCGTGGGCGCAATGAACACCAGTGCCGCCACACCGATGATGGTGCCCAGAAACGAGAACACCACACCCACGCCCAGCGCTTTGGCGCCCTCGCCGCGCTCCATCATCGGGCCGCCATCCCAGGTAGTTGCCACCGACGCGGGTGTGCCCGGAATCTTGAGCAGAATGGCTGAAATCAACCCGCCCGAGGTGCCGCCAATGAACAGCGCCACCAGCAGCGAAATGCCCGCTGCCGCACCCAGGCTGTACGTAATGGGCAGAAACAGCGCCACCGCCATGGTGGCCGTCAGCCCCGGGATGGCACCAAAGATGATGCCGACCACCGTTCCGAAGAACAACAGCCCCAGAATCTGGAGCGTGAAGACGGCCTCAAAGCCTTGTTGAAACAGGTCAAGCATGGTGTGCCCCGGCTATTCGCTTGCAAAGTCCAGCCAGCCCAGGGGCAGCATCAAATCAAAGGCGTTGCGAAACAACAGGTAAATCCCTGCCGCAGCGACCACCGCCACTGTGGCATACAGCACCCAGCGCGGTTTTTGGTCGGCCGGGGTGAGCACATACAGCTGTGCCATCAGATAGACCACGGTCATGATCGGAAAGCCCACGCTGCTCAGCAAAGCCACATAGCCCACAATCAACGCGACCGTCTTCGCCACCGTGGCGTAATCCACTTTTTCCGCGTTGTCGTTAGAACCTGATCTGGCCTCCAGTTTGGCGGCAGCCAGCAGTTGCAGCACACCCAGCACGCTGCAAATCGAACCCAGCACATAGGGCACAAAAGAGGCATCAATGCTGTCCTTGCGCGGGATAGCCGTGGTGGCCCACAGGTAAGCCAGCCCCACAAAGAGCATGATCAGCCCCAGAAAAAATTCCATTCGTTTTTTGTCTGCCATCTCGGTCTCCGGTCTATCCAAGGTCAGGCGCAGTCAGCAGGCAGATTGCCTGTGACTGCGAGTTTGTCCAGCAGCTTATTTCTTCTGGCGCAGCAAGTCTTTGTATTGCATGAGGTCGTCACGCACCTTGTTCAGGTGGACGGTGGCGTCCTTGGTGTGCATGAACGACACGGGTTGTTTGAAGCCGTCTTCCAGCGCCTTGGCATAGGCCGGGTCTTTGGTGATCTGCTGCATCACGTCAGCCATCTTTTTGATGATGGCCGGGTCGGTGCCCTTCGGGAAGGCGATGATGTAAGGCTTCTCCATGTCGAAGGCCAGGCCTTGCTGGGTGAACGTGTTGATATTGCCGAGCAGGGGATTGGCGTCCTTGCTGAATTGGGCCACCATGGCCATGTCGCCGGTGGTGGCGTAGTCTTTGACCGGGCCGAAAGAGATTGATGCTAGGTCGATGCGCCCACCCAGCAGCGAGGTGATCTTGTCAGAGGCCGAGCCAACATCAACAAATTTCAACTGCACGCCCGCCTGCTTGGCGAACATCAGGCCTTGCAGATGTGAAAAGCCGCCCATCTCGGTGCCGTAGATCACGGTGCTTGGCGCGGCCTTGGCCTTGGTCACGACATCTTGCACATTCTTGAAGCCGGATTTCTTGCTACCGATGAATACAACGCCTTTGTCAATGGCCGGAATGCAAGCGATGTCCAGCTTCGCGTCGAACTTGTAGTCGATCAGGCCAGAGACCTCGTTGACTATCAGCATGCCGGTATGGCCGAAAAACATCGTGTTTCCATCCGGTGCCGCGCCCTGGACCTGGGCCATGGCAATCGTGCCGCCACCGCCATTGACGTTGGTCACCACCATCGGTTTGCCAGCGATTTTCTCGAAGAAACGCGCCATTTGGCGCGCATTGAAGTCGGTGTCGCCGCCGGCACCGGCGGGCACGATCACCTGCACTGGTTTGGTCGGCCAGGCGGTGGCATCAGCCGCATGGACTGCCGGCAAGCCTGTGCAAAGTGCCACTGCGGCGGCGAGAAGGTTTCTGCGAATAGTCATGGAGTGCTCCTTGAATTGACTAGGTTAAGTAATGGAAAGTGACGGGCAAGCAGGGCGCAGAACTTGGGGTTCTGCCTATTTGAGAAGCACGCCGGGCAGCCACAGTGACAGCGCGGGGATGTAAGTGACGGCCATCAGCACCAGCAGCAGGGCGCCAAAAAACGGGTACAGCGCTTTGACGACCCGCTCGATCGGCAGTTTGGCCACCGCCGCGCCCACAAACAGCACGCCACCGACCGGGGGGGTGATCAGGCCCATGGCCAGGTTGAGCATCATGATCATGCCGAAGTGCACCGGGTCCACCCCCAAGGTGGTGACGATCGGCAGCAGGATTGGGGTCATGATCAAAATCAACGGCGCCATGTCCATCAGCGTGCCCAGGAGCAGCAGCAGGATGTTGATCATCAGCAGCACCACATACTTGTCAGTGGAGACACTCGTGAACAGGGTGGTGATCTGCTGCGGAATCTGCATCAGGGTCATGATGTAGCCAAAGCTGGCGGCAAAGCCGATCAGGATCATCACAATCGCCAGCGTCTTAACGGTGCGGTGCACCAGCTTGGGCAGTTCGTTCCACTTGTAGTCACGGTAGATGAACATGGTGACAAAAAAGGCCCAGATCACAGCCACCGAAGCGGACTCCGTGGCGGTAAACACCCCCGACAAAATGCCGCCCAGAATGATCACCATGGTCATCAAACCCCAGAGCGCATCGACACAGATCTTGATGGCCTCCTTCATGGGAATCGTGCGACCCTTAGGGAAGTCTTTCTTCTTGGCGATGAACAGACACATGACGGCCAGCGTCAGCCCCAGTATCAAGCCCGGCAGGACACCGGCCAGAAACAGCGCGGCGATCGACACCGAACCGCCGGCGGCCAGCGAGTAAATCACCGCGTTGTGGCTGGGCGGAATCAGAATCGCCTGCACCGAGCCGCTGATGGTGACGGCTGTGGCAAAGTCACGCGGGTAGCCCTTTTTTTCCATCTCAGGGATCAGCACCGAGCCGATGGACGCGGTATCGGCCATGGACGAGCCCGATATGGCGCCAAAAAAGGTGGAGGCCAGGATGTTGACCAGCGACAAGCCACCACGTACAAAACCGACCAGAACACTGGCAAATGCAACCAGCCGGTGTGACATGCCGCCCTCGGCCATGATGGCTCCGGCCAGCACAAAAAACGGGATTGCCAGCAGCGAGAATTTGTTCACGCCGCCGGCTATGGCGATCATGATGGCGTCCGCCGGAATGTCGATCCACCACGCACCAATGAGTGCCGACAAGCCCATCGCATAAGCCACGGGCATGCCCAGAACAATCAAGACCAGGAACGAACCCAGCAATACCAATGCATCCATCAGGCGGCCTCTGCTTTCACTTTTTCATGGTCAAACGTCACCACGGCACGGTTACCTTGCTGGCCAAAGACGATATGCTCCAGCACAAAAATAACGGTGGTGAGTCCACCCAATGGCACCGGCAAATAAGTCACGCCGACCGGCATCCATGGGAGTTGCCCAATGCTCTGGTTCATGGTTTCCAGGCACAGCTTGGTGCCATACACCGTCACAAAGAGCGCCACGATCAGCATCAGCACATCGATCAGGCTGCTCAGCAGCAGCTGCATTTTCTTGGGCAAGCGGTCGGTGACCATTGCCACGGCAATGTGGGCGCGCGCCCGGTAGGCGGCCGAGGCACCAAAAAATGTGAATACCACCATCAGCATCACGGCCACCGGCTCTGGCCAAGGTGAGCCGGTACCCAGCACATAGCGGGCAAAGATGCCCCAGGGAACAATCAAGGACATGACCAGCACTGAGATGCCCGATACCCAGATGCAGGCCAGATAGAGCGCATCATTGAAGTGCAGTAGTTTGTTTTTCATGGGGCTGCCTCACGGATGGAGAGTCAATGCGCTGGCGTGGCGTGCAGGGCGCGGCAACCCACGTGCAGGTGGATCGCCGCGGCCTTTGGCCGCGCGCTGAAGGCTGCGACGTTCTTACTTGGTGGCGTCAATGCGATTCATCAGATCGGCATAGTCGGCGCCGTACTTGGCACGCACCGGGGCGGTGGCGTCATAAAACAGCTTTTGGTCCACAGGCACAAATTCAATGCCAGCGGCTTTGAGCTTGGCGGAATAGTCGGCCACGCTCTTGTCCCACAAGACGCGTTGGTCCATCTGGGCTTCACGCGAGAGTCTTTTCACCAGCGCTTTGTCGGCGTCAGAGAGCTTGTCCCAAGTGACCTTGGACATTACCAGGATCTCAGGAATGATCAGGTGGTTGGTCTGGGCGTAATACTTGGTGCCCGCGTTGTAATGGTTGGAGGTGAAGAAGCTCGGTGGGTTGTTCTCAGCACCGTCAATGACACCGGTTTGCAGGGCGCCAAACACCTCGCCGTAGCCCATGGCAATGCCGTTGCCACCCATGGCGTTCATAGTGTCGACAAACAGCGGGTTACCCATCATGCGGACCTTCACGCCCTTGAGGTCAGCCGGGGTCTTGACCATCTTTTTGGTGTACAGGCTGCGTGCGCCGCCGTCCATCCAGCCCAGGGCCACCAGGCGGGCCGGGCTGTTGGTGACTTTGTCGAGCAGCTCAACGCCGATGGGGCCGTCGATCACGGCGCGCATGTGGGCAATGTCACGGAACACAAACGGCATGTTGAACACATTCACATCCGGCGCGACCGGGCCAACCACGCCCAGCGAGATGCGGGCGATCTGGATGGCGCCAATCTGCACTTGCTCGACCACGGCTTTCTCTTCGCCCAAGACCGCACCCGGGAACATCTTGACCGTGATGCGGCCATTGGTGGCAGCATCGAGCTTTTTTCCCATGTTCTCGACCGCGACCACGGTCGGGTAACCGGCCGGGTGCGTGTCGGATGCCTTGAGCACGATGTTTTGTGCATTGGCGCTGAAGGCGGCCGAGAGCGCTACAGCAGCAACGGCGGCGGCGAGAAGGGTTCTGCGAAAGGTCATGGTTGTCTCCTTGAGTGACCAGGTTGAAAGACTGACTAATTAACGACTGACAGGAACAGGGGAAAACATCGGCTCGGGCAGGCCGCAAACGCCGGGATGCAGCGCGAACAGGCCACCCGCCAGCGGCTGGTCAGACAGATCGACACCTTGCGGGCGTATCGATGTCACAAATAGGGTGTCCAGATTCCGGCCACCAAAGGAACACATGGCGGGCTTCTTGACCGGCACGGCCAGCGACTGATCCAGCTTGCCATCGGGCGTGAAGCGGTGCACCAGACCCGCGTCGTTGCCACAAATCCAGTAGCAACCATCAGCATCCACCGCAGCGCCGTCGGGGCGGCCGGGCAGGGGGGTCATGTCGACAAAAACCCGGCGGTTGGAGGGTGTTCCGGTGGCTGGGTCATAGTCAAAAGCCCAGATCAACTGCACTGTGGGGTGCGAGTCGGATAAGTACAGGGTGCGGCCATCCGGGCTGAAGGCCATGCCGTTGGGGGTTTTGAAACCGTCCAACAGCTTGACCAGTTGCCCTGCGCCGTTGCTGCTGCTTTGATAGCTGTAGACGCAGCCCTCACCTTGGCTAGAGGCCATATCCATCAACATGGTGCCAGCCAGAAAACGGCCCTGGCGGTCGCACCGACCATCATTGAAGCGCATGCCCTCTGAGGCGTGGCTGACTGTGGCCAGGCGCTCAAAACCGAGCTGACCATCGGCTTGCGGCGTCAACTCAAAAATACCGCTCTCGGCACCGACGATCCAGTGGCCGCCGGCCATGGGCGCCACACAGGCCAGCATCTCCGGCGCCTGCCAGGTGCTCAAACCCTGGGTGGCCAGCGTCCAGCGGTTCAGCGTGCGCGCCGGGATGTCAACCCAGTACAGCGCCTGCTCGGCGGGACTCCACACCGGGCTTTCGCCCACCGCGTTGCGGGCATCGAGCACCAACTCAGCTTTGGGCAGGGTCATGGTAAGTCAGCGATCAGAAAGCAAACGGGCCGGCCACGACAAAGCCGCCGCCCTGGAATTGGGCGACCGGGTCGCTCAAGTCTGGCGCCGACGTGCGCGCGTACACCGCGTCACGAAACACGTCCGAACTGTCTTGTGGCACATAGCCAATGTGGCGGGCCTGATTGTTGTCCCACCAGGTGACGGCGTTGTCGGACATGCCAAACACGATGCTGTGGCCCAGCACCGGCGTGGTGAGGCAGGCCGTGATCAGCCGGTGCAGGTCGTCAAAACTCAGCCAGGTGGCCAGCATGCGCCGGTCTTTGGGTTCGGGGAAGGATGAGCCGATCCGCACACACGCCGTCTCGATGCCATAGCGGTCAAAGTAGAAGCGCGACAGGTCTTCACCAAAGGCCTTGCTGACGCCATACAGGCTGTCCGGGCGCGGCGGGGCGCTGGCGTCAATGGTGTCGCACTGGCGATAGAAGCCGGTGACGTGGTTGGAACTGGCAAATACCACGCGCATCACGCCGTGCAATCGGGCGGCTTCATACAGGTTGTACAGGCCCAGAATGTTGGCCTGCAAGATCGGACCAAACGGGCCTTCGACCGACACACCACCGAGGTGCACGATGGCTTGCACGCCCTGCACCATGGCGTCGACCGCCTGCGCGTCGGCCAGGTCAGCCAGCATGATTTCTTCGTCTGCTGCGGCTGGGCCAAAGTCGACACGGTCTGACAAACGCAGCACCTCACAATTGGCTTTGAGCCGCTCGCGCAGGGCCTGACCCAAACCGCCGGCGGCGCCGGTGAGCAACAATCTCTGATGCGCCTTGATGGTCATTTTTTCACTCACTTCAGGAAATCTGCGCAGGCACTGGACTTTTCCAGTTTCTCGCTTTACATTCGATTCATCTTTTCACTTGTCAGTCATAGGTTGTCTGACAACATTGCAAATTGTGATCACCCGCATTCAGTGAGTCAAGCGTTTTTATATGGAATCATGGAAAACCCCTAGTCCGTCAGCAAGTCGCCCGCGCCGAACGCGGGGCCTGGTGCAGGTCATCGTCGATGACCTGGCTGGCAACATCAAAGGCGGCCAGATCAAGCCCGGCGACAAGTTGCCGACCGAAGCTGAAATCATGGCGCGCTTTGATGTGAGCCGCACCGTAGTGCGTGAGGCTTTGTCGCATATGCAGGCCTCCAGGCTGGTGGAGACCCGCCACGGCATTGGCACCTTTGCCCTGAGTGCGCCCGACACCAGCAACTTCAAGATTGCCGAAGACGATTTCTCAACCGTGGCCGACGTGATCTTGTTGCTGGAGCTGCGTATCAGCCTGGAAACCGAGGCCGCGGGCTTGGCCGCGCAACGCAGAAGTGATAGCAACCTGGCCAACATGGAAAAGGCCTTGGTGACATTTTCAAACGCTATCGAGCATGACGCAGATACGCTACCTTCAGATTTTGAATTTCACATGGAAGTGGCCCGCGCCACGGGTAATCGGCACTTTGCCGACCTGATGACCTACCTGGGCACCATGATCATTCCGCGCGCCCGGGTCAACACGCCCAACAGCGCGCCAGAGGGCCGCTCGAACTACCTGCAAAGGGTGCACGGCGACCACGAGAGTATTTTCAATGCCATCCGCAACCAGGATGCTGAAGCGGCACGCGCGGCCATGCGCACCCACCTGAACAACAGCCGCGAGCGCCTGCGCAGGGCGCAGCTTGCCCTGGCGTGAGCGCGTGCCCATGGCGTCGAAGAAGGCCTCGCGGCTGACGCAACTGCGACGGTCGGAACTCGCTACAGACCGGTGCGCGTGAGTGCCAGTATTCAGGATAACCCGGTTGTAAGAAATGCGATCAAGTTGTACGATGTCTATTGACTAGATTCTGCAACTCAACTTCAGCGAGCCGTTTCATGCCTGATACCACGCACACACCCACCATCCAACGCATGCAAGTCATTCCCGTGGCCGGGCATGACGGCATGTTGCTCAACCTGAGCGGCGCGCACGGCCCGTTTTTCACCCGCAACATCGTCATCCTGACCGACAGCGCCGGCCACACCGGTGTGGGCGAGGTGCCCGGCGGCGAAAAAATTCGCCAGACGCTGGAAGCCGCAAAAGACCTGATCGTCGGGCAATCGGTAGGCAACTGGAACAGCATCCTCAACCGCTTGCGCGTCGCTTTTGCCGACCGTGACAGCGGTGGCCGCGGGCTGCAGACCTTTGATTTGCGCGTCGCCATCCATGCCGTGACTGCGGTTGAAAGTGCCATGCTGGACTTGCTGGGCCAGCACCTGGGCGTGCCGGTGGCCGCCTTGTTGGGGGAGGGCCAACAGCGCAGCAGCGTGGCCGTGCTCGGTTACCTGTTTTACGTGGCCGACCGCACGCTCACCGACCTGCCCTATGTGAGCGAACCTGACCAAAACGACGACTGGTTGCGCTTGCGCCATGAAACAGCCATGGACGCCCAAGCGGTGGTCAGACTGGCCGAAGCCGCTTACGCGCGCTACGGCTTCAAGGACTTCAAGCTCAAAGGCGGCGTGCTGCGCGGTGAGGAAGAAATGGAAGCGGTGGAGGCCCTGCACGCGCGTTTTCCCGAGGCACGGATCACGCTGGATCCCAACGGCGGCTGGCTCTTGAAAGATGCCATCCGTATGTGTCGCGACCACCGTGATGCACTCGCCTATGCCGAAGATCCTTGTGGCGCCGAAGGTGTGTTCTCAGGCCGTGAAGTGATGGCCGAGTTCCGCCGCGAGACCGGGCTGCTGACTGCCACCAACATGATCGCCACCGACTGGCGCGAGATGGCGCATTCGATCGCGCTGCACTCGGTCGACATTCCGCTGGCCGACCCGCATTTCTGGACCATGCAAGGCTCGGTACGGGTGGCGCAGTTGTGCCAGATGAATGGCCTCACCTGGGGCTCGCATTCCAACAACCACTTTGACATCTCCTTGGCCATGTTCACCCATGTGGCAGCAAGCGCGCCGGGCAAAGTGACGGCGATCGACACCCACTGGATCTGGCAGGACGGCCAGCGACTCACCAAGGCGCCACTGCAGATTGTGGACGGCAGCATCACCGTGCCGACCCAAGCTGGTTTGGGCATTGAACTGGACATGGTTGAAGTGGAAAAAGCGCATCAGCTCTATCTGCAACAGGCTTTAAGCGCGCGTGACGATGCCATCGCCATGCAGTACCTGATGCCCGGCTGGAAGTTCAACCCCAAGAGCCCAAGCCTGGTGCGCTGAGCCAGGAATTGACACGACAGCTTGTCGGTTGAGACGCGATTTCGTGGCGTTCGCATGAAGGTTGCCTCTCTGCATTGTCAGCCGCTATTGAAGACTTGGCGGTTGGCGAGCCGCCAGCTTCAAGGCAAAGGCGCGCGACTATCATGGCGCGATGCCGTCAACCGATTGCTCAAGCCCCGCCGTCGCTCCAAGCGCGCGCGTGGTGGCGCCCTATGCTCACACGCTGTGGGATGCAGCGCGTGCCCAGGGGCTGGACGACACGCGGTTGATCGCGACCCTCGGGCGCGCCGCCATCGGCGATGAAGATGTGTCGGTAGTGGCTTACCTGGACCTGCTGCAGGCGGCTCGCACCCAAGCTGGGCCGCTGTTTGGCTGGCGCCTGGGGCAGGCCGTCAAGCCCACCAGCCATGGCGTCAACGGTATCTTGCTGCTGGCGTGTGCGACCCTGGGGGATGCACTGCAACAGGTATTGCGCTTTGAGTCTTTGGTGCACGACCTGGGTCGCTCCAGTTTTAGCCGGCGCGGCGACAGGGTGGTTTACGCTTGGCGTAACGACTGCGCCGCCCATGCGGCTGCGGGTGCGCTGGCGGAGTCGGTGTTCTCGGGCATTCAGACCTGCGCCCAATGGCTGGTCGGCAGGCCCCTGAGCGACTTTGAGCTGGAATTCACGCACGCGACCGACGCCGCCACGGCGGCGCGCATTGCGCAGTGGAGTGGGGCGCGTCTGCGTTGGGGCGAATCTGAAAACCGGGCAATCTTTCCGGCCTCGGTATTGACCTGGCCGATCCCACAGGCCAACAAGGCCTTGTTGCCGCTGCTGCAGCAGCATGCCGAGGCCTTGCTGCAAGCGCGCTATCCGCAGGACGTGGGCATCGTGGCCCAGGTGCGCCAAAGTATTTCTGGTCGTCTGGGAAGCGGCCCAGTCAAACTCGCCAGCGTCGCCTCCGACCTGCACCTGTCCACCCGCACCCTGCAGCGCCGTCTGGCGGATGTGGGGGTGGCTTATCAGACGCTGCTGGACAGCAGTCGGCACGAGTTGGCTCGCCATTACCTGGGCAACTCGGCCATGCCGGTGGCCGAGGTGGCTTATCTGCTGGGTTTTCAGGATACGCCAGCGTTTCATCATGCCTTCAAGGGCTGGCAGGGTCAGGGGCCTGGGCAGTACCGCGTGTCAGTTTGCCAAAAAGTTTAGGCTTATTTGGCCTGTAGCCCTCTACAGGGACTTCCCACCAAATCAAGAGGTATTGGATTTATTTTTTGATAGGCGGTATTCATTGCATTGATGTAAACGAAA
>NZ_JAAFHA010000114.1 GCF_010365055.1 Rhodoferax sp. | reverse complement strand
CCCCATTTGTTTTCAATCATACAAGCCGCAGGCTGGCCGATCTGGCCGCTGGTTGCCTGCTCTATCCTGGCCATGGCGCTCGTCATTGAGCGCTTTGTCAGCCTCAAGACCGCCAAAATCGCACCACCCCAATTGCTCGACGAGGTGTTGAATGTCTCGCGCACGGCGGTGCCGACGCCCGATGTCGTGAATCAACTGGCGCAGAACTCGGCCTTGGGCGAGGTGCTGGCCAGTGGCCTGCGAGCGCTCAACAGCCACCCGCGCTGTAGCGAGGACGAACTGCGCTCCACCATGGAGAGCGCCGGTCGCCTGGTCGCGCACCGGTTGGAGAAATACCTGAACGCGCTCGCCACCATTGCCTCGGCCGCGCCGCTGATGGGCCTGTTTGGCACCGTGGTGGGCATGATCGAGATCTTTGGCTCGCAATCAACGCCGGGCGGCGCCACGGGCGGCAACCCGGCGCAGCTGGCGCATGGCATTTCGATTGCGCTCTACAACACCGCGTTTGGCCTGATCGTGGCCATTCCCTCGCTGATCTTCTGGCGCTACTTCCGGGCGCGCGTCGACGAGTACCTGCTGACGCTGGAACTGGCGTCAGAGCGGCTGGCACGCCACCTCAACACGCTGCGCAAGCCATGAATTTCCGTCCGCGTCAAAAGGAAGAGCCCGAGATCAACCTGATCCCGTTCATTGACGTGTTGCTGGTGGTGCTGATTTTTTTGATGCTGTCGACCACCTACAGCAAGTTCACCGAGCTGCAGCTCAAGCTACCGGTGGCCGACACCGAAGCCCAGCGCGACTACCCCAAAGAGGTGCTGGTCACCGTCAGCAGCGAAGGCGCCTACAGCGTCAACAAGACGCCCGTGACCGGCCGCAGCGTCGACATCCTCGCCATGGCCCTGACGGAAGGCGCCAAAGCCGGCAAGGACTCGGTGGTGATCATCCACGCCGATGCCAGTGCCCGGCACCAGGACGTGATCACCGTGATGGAAGCGGCCCGGCGCGCCGGCCTGAGCCAAATCACCTTCGCCACCCAGTCGACGGCGCATGCCAAGGGCAACTGAGAGAGTAAGTGCTTGCAGAAAAACCGTTGTTGCCCCGGACTTGCTGCGCTTGCGCAGAACCTGATTCCTGAGGTGCAATGACAGTGAAAGAACTTGTCCGTAGTCTTGACTGGGATGGAATTTTGAACGTTCTTTCCCCCACTCACTCCCCCAACCCCTCTCTCGCCCCGCCGGGCGAAAGAAGGGAGCTTCATGCGGCCGCGTCTTCAAAGGTGGGAAATCGGGTGATTGAGGGTGCGCTGGCCTCAAAGTGGCCACTATGTAGACACGAGGCGCTCAAGTCAATTCCTGCGCAGCGGCAACTGGCCTTCAAGTGCTTTCAACAAATCGAGAGACCGCTCAATCAGTTTGATGGCAACGCGCCCATGCGCACCTTTTTCCCGCCTGTGAAGACGCGGCCAAATGTGGCTGTTAGCTCCCCTTTCCGCCCCGGCGGGGGTGGAGAGGGGTTGGGGGAGAGGGGGGGGATACAACACATAAAAAACAAGAACGCTGCCAAACACCGGGAGGCTGAATCATGACCCAGACAACCCAAGCTTCAACCTGGCAACAGCGCCTGACCCGTGCCTGGACACACCGCGGCCCGCTGGCCTGGCTGTTGTGGCCGATCTCGCTGCTGTTTGGCGCACTGGTGGCGTTACGGCGCAGCCTGTACCAGGCAGGCATCTTCAAATCAGAACGCGTTCCGATTCCCGTGATCGTGGTCGGCAACGTGGTGGCGGGCGGCGCGGGCAAGACACCAGTGGTCATGCTGCTGGTGCGGCACTTGCAGGCGCGTGGCCTGCAAGTGGGCGTGATCTCGCGCGGCTACGGTCGCCAGAGCGACGACTGCCGCGAAGTGTGTGCTAACAGCGCGATTGCCGATGTCGGCGACGAACCGGCCCTGATCCGGCGCAGCACGGGCGCGCCGGTGTTTGTGGCGCGTCGCCGGATTGACGCCGCCCGCGCCCTGCTGGGGTGCTACCCGCAGACGCAGCTCATCGTCTGCGACGACGGCCTGCAGCACCTCGGCCTGCAGCGCGACCTGGAGATCTGTGTGTTTGACGAGCGTGGCGTCGGCAACGGCTTTTTGCTGCCCGCCGGCCCCTTGCGCGAACCCTGGCCGCGCACAGTGGGCTTGGTGCTGCACACTGGCACGCCGCCCGCCTTTGCCGGTTTCTGCGCCCAGCGTACTCTGAGCCGCTACGCCCTGAGGGCTGACGGCAGCCAGCAGGCACTCGGCGATCTGGCCGGTCCGGCCTGCCTGTGCAACAAACCCCTGCTGGCGTTGGCTGCCATAGCCAAGCCAGAAGATTTTTTTGCCATGCTGCGCACGCAAGGTTTAACCTTGGCACGCACCCTGGCGCTGCCAGATCACTATGATTTTCAGAGCTTTGTACGAAATGAATACGAGGGCTTCACCCTGATTTGCACTGAAAAAGACGCGGTCAAACTGTGGCCACTGCAGCCCGAGGCGCTGGCCGTGCCGCTGCTCGTCACGCCCGAGCCTGCCTTTCTGACACAACTTGATGCCCGCCTCGACCGCCTGCTGGCGACCCACGCCAAGCCAACGCTATCATTGCCCCATGGACACACGACTACTTGAATTATTGGTTTGCCCGGTCACCAAAGGGCCGCTTGAATACGACCGCGAGAAGCAGGAACTGACCTCGCGCAGCGCACGGCTGGCCTACCCGGTGCGCGACGGCATTCCGATCCTGCTGGAGAGCGAAGCCCGCACGCTGAGCGACGAGGAACTCGGCCTTTGACCTACACGGTCTTGATCCCGGCACGGCTGGCCTCGACCCGCCTGCCCAACAAGCCGCTGGCTGACATTGGCGGCGCGCCGATGGTGGTGCGGGTGGCACAGCGGGTGCTGTCCGGTGCCAGCCGTGCGGGGCGTGCACGGGTCGTGGTGGCTGGCGACAGCCCGCTGATTGTCAAGGCGTGCGAGGCGCATGGCATCGAGGCCGTGCTGACCCACGCCGACCACCCCTCAGGCAGCGACCGGCTGGCCGAGGCTTGCGGTCTGCTTGGACTGGGCGACGACGAAATTGTGGTCAATGTGCAAGGCGACGAACCGCTGATCGACCCGTCACTGGTCACCGCCGTTGCCAATTTGCTTCTCAATCAGCCTGCAGCCAGCATGAGCACGGCAGCACACGCTATCAGTACGCTAGAAGAATTCAACAACCGCAACGTCGTCAAGGTGGTGCTCGATGCCGCGGGGCTGGCGCTGTATTTCAGCCGCGCGCCGATCCCCTGCTGGCGCGACCAGCCTCTGACCGCCCACGACAGCGCGGCACTGCCCAGCCCTGCCCCGTTGCGCCACATTGGCCTCTATGCCTACCGGGTCGGCTTCTTGCGCCGATTCCCCGCCATGGCGCAAGCGCCGCTCGAGATCACGGAATCGCTGGAGCAGCTGCGCGCCCTGTGGCACGGGCATCGGATTGCCGTCCATATTGCTACCCACGCACCCGGCCCGGGCGTGGACACGCCCGAAGACCTGGAACGCGTGCGCCGCTTGTTCGGCACCTGAGCGGCGCCAGGGGGGCATGACAGCCGCGCGCGTTGTCAGCCAGAGCGAGCTTAACGCGTGCTATTCTTGACAGCAAACAATGCAGCCCGGTTCACGTGAAAGCCAACCGGGTTGATTCAGTGATTTTCATCAAATCAAAGGAAAACCATGAGACTCATCCTGTTGGGCGCACCCGGCGCTGGCAAAGGCACGCAAGCCACGTTCATCTGCCAAAAATACGGCATCCCGCAAATCTCCACCGGCGACATGCTGCGCGCTGCGGTCAAAGCCGGCACACTGCTGGGCCTTGAGGCCAAAGGCGTGATGGCCTCCGGCGGTCTGGTCAGCGACGAACTGATCATCAACCTGGTGAAAGAACGCATTGCCCAGCCTGACTGCGCCGGCGGCTTCCTGTTTGACGGCTTCCCGCGCACCATTCCGCAGGCCGACGCCATGAAAGCCGCCGGGGTCAAACTCGATTACGTGCTGGAAATCGACGTGCCGTTCGACGCCATCGTTGAGCGCATGAGTGGCCGGCGCTCCCACCCCGCCTCGGGTCGGACCTACCACGTCAAGTTCAACCCGCCCAAAGTAGCGGGTGTGGATGACGTCACTGGTGAGCCTTTGATCCAGCGCGATGACGACAAGGAAGAAACCGTGAAGAAACGCCTGGAGGTGTACAGCGCGCAAACCCGGCCGCTGGTGGATTACTACAGCAACTGGGCCAAGGCCGAGCCGGCTGCCGCGCCGAAATACCGCGCCATCAACGGCACCGGCAGTGTCGATGAGATCACGGCGCGGGCCTTTGCGGCGCTGGCTGCCTAAAGCCGTCACGTCGGTCAGCCATGACCCGATACCCGACAGGGTGTCGGGCTTCTTTTGTCTCCAGCCTGCACGGTGGCACAACCGGCGGCTTCTCCCACTAAAGTGACCTTCTCAGTCTCCCCTTGGCAGGCGACCCTCGACGGGTGTACCGGTCGTGCGACCCTGTCGCGCCACCAAGATCGGTAGCGTTGCGGTCAGAGCTTACGGCGTCGCAGCATGGCCCCGATGCCGGCCAGTGCCAGTCCGACCAAAGCCAAAGTGCCTGGTTCCGGCACACGATTCAAGGTCAGGTTATCGACAAGGAGGGCATCAGCTGTCGAGGTGATCGATAGATTGGCCGTGCGAAAACCAACCATATTGAACGACGATATTGACGATACCCCGGTATCGAAGGCATCCGAACCGGTCAGGGTGGCGATTTCCGATGCTGTTGGGTTGACCCAAAGATCGAATCGGTTGTAGACAACGGACGTCCCGGTCTTTTGCAGGTAGCCCATCACACTGTAGCTTGTGCCGAGTGTGATATTTTGAAAACTGCCACCTGCGTCACTGCCGCTGGTCCGGGCGAAAATATCAGCCGTACAGCCAGTGACGCCGCCACAGTTGGCCTTCAGTCCGATGTTAGGTCCCGTGCTGTTGCCGAACCACAGGCCCATGAAGTCGTTGTTGCTGATGGTGCCTGCGTCAAATTGAAAATCGAAGTTGACGATGATGTTCCCGTTCAAAGCCGTTGCCAGCGTACGCGTCGCCGCCGCATCAGAATTACCGGTGAAGCGAACGCCATTGCCAGTCATTGGAGCGTCAGGCCCGCCCACAGTAAGCACGTTGGCGTTGACTGGGTTTGCATCGACCCAAGCGCCGCCCCATCCCGTGCCGCCATTTTTCCCGTTGAGGCTGGAGGCTGCATACGTGTTGAAATTGTCAGATGCCAGTAGGACGCCACTGAAAGCGGGCGTCATTGCCAATAGACCACCAAGGCCGGCACATATTGACAGCGCGACTGAGTTACGTACAAGTTTCATGTCGATTTCCTTGGGTCTGATGAAGTATTCCCGTTGTTAAGCAAACAATGTGCCAGATAAAGAAACAATATGTAAATCAATCAACTAAATGTTTTTTCTGTGGATGAAGTTGGCAGACTGTAAAGTTTTTCGACACTTTTGGTCAATCCGTTTTACTCGCGCCTGATACAGCCATCCATGATGTCGTTGTGGCCTTGCGCAGAAACATCGACCAGGCCGCACTGGCTAGGGTTCTCGCAGAACCGCCCCAGGAAGCTGCGCAGCACCGGCAAACGCCATGGGTATGTTCTTCAAGGTCGTCGTTACCCGCCATTACAAACGAAACAATCTGAGTACACCCCATTGCGTCATTCGAACGTTTAATTCGTACGCACGCCAAATGGCGATTTATTCCTAAGAACTTCAAAAAAATGAGTCAAATTTTCAATCGTATCCATCCTTTAATGGCAGCCGCTGCGGTCTCTGTCACCTTGGTGAGCCTGGTCGGTATTGCCGCCATGACCGACGTTTTGCCGAAGTCGCATAGCTCCGTCGAAGACAGTGCGCACACGACAGCCACTGTTGCTCCGGCGCCGGCAGCCTTGGCCGCAAAGCCTAGAGACAGTGGCAATGAAACCATGCGCAGCAAGCCGGCGGTGCGTCAAGTCGCACGCGCTCCCGTACGGCCGGCTCGGCAGTATCTCGATGCGCCTGCGCCAGCGCCCGCAGCGCCAGTGGCTCAAAACAGTCCAATTGGTATCGGCGTGGGCGCAGTTGTCGGTGGACTGCTGGGCAACCAGGTGGGTGGCGGCAACGGCAAAACCCTGGCCACCATTGCCGGCGCCGTGGGTGGTGGCTACATCGGTAACGAAGTCGCCAAGAAAAATCAGTAACGGGTGCCGGCGCGTTTCCAACGCCAAGACATCCCTGACCTCAGATGGCGCCATTCATTGGCGGAGCCCAGTGTCTGTCCGGCGGCACCCAGCCACCGCGCAGGCCCGATCGGTCAGGCCTGCATCAATTCCAGCATCAGCGCGACCCTGGCCTTGACGGGCGACAGGCCTTCGGAATCCTCGAATTCCGAACTGTCTGTCGCCAGCACGCGGCCCTCGGCGCAACGGGTCGAGCGCACCACCCTGACCCCAAGTGCCCGCGCGCGACGAAGCGCGGCCTCCAAATCCTGATGAATAGTGCCGTTGCCGGTGCCAGCCACCACCAGGCCACGCAGGGGCGATGCCGATGCCAGCGGTGGATCCGTCTGGCCCTGCGGGTCAGCCGCAGCCACCGGGGCCAGCAGCGCATCCACCAGCGCACCGCCCGCGCCAGCGTAATTCATCACAATTTCCACCCGTGGCCATTGCCTCACCAATGCTACTATTTCAATAGCTGATGACGCCCTATTAACGGGGGCTGGAGGCCAATTTTGCACTAAACGTACAGCACTTGCCTCGACGTACGCCACGGGCCCGGCGTCACCTGAACTGAAGGCATCGAGCTGGTAGGTGTGAACCTTTTGCACATGGACCGCCGCGTGCACCGTACCGGCACACACGGCCAGCACGCCACACGCGCCAGTGGTCGTGGCCACCACGACCGCATCCCGGATATTCTGCGGACCATCCGGTGCCAGGCTGAAGGCGGGTCGCATGGCACAGGTCAAAACCACGGGCTTGGCGGCAAGCTGCTGCGCTGGCAGCACGGCATGCAAGAAGTAAGCGGTCTCTTCCAAGGTGTCGGTGCCGTGGGTGATGACGATGCCGGTGACGTCGTCTTGCGCAAGATGGTGACTGACCCGCAACGCCAACTGCCGCCAGACCCCGGAGCTCATGTCCTTGCTGTCAATCTGGGCCACTTGCTCGGCCACCAGCGTGCGGCCGGCCAGCACTTGATTTAGCCCCGGCACGGCTGCCAGCAATTGACTCACACCGACTTGGGCGGCGGTGTAGCCAATGTTGTCCATGACGCTGGCGGCGCTACCGGCAATCGTGCCACCGGTGGCCAAAACAACAACTTTTTCAATAAATTTTGTCGCCATCACTTGCCAATCTCAAAAAACTGATTAAAAATACAGTTACTGAATACAACAACAGTGTGTATAAAGTGACAGTTAGACCCACGTACCGCCAAGGAGTCGCCATGATCGGAAGCCTCAAACTCACTGCCCGCCAGCAACAAATTCTGGACCTGATCCAGAACGCCATTGCGCTTACCGGTGCGCCACCGACCCGGGCCGAGATTGCCACCGAGCTCGGTTTCAAGTCGGCCAATGCCGCCGAGGAGCACCTGCAGGCGCTGGCACGCAAAGGCGCCATCGAACTCGTCAGCGGCACCTCGCGCGGTATTCGCCTCAAGAGTGAGGCTCTGCGCTCCATCAATGAGTCCCGTAGCAAGCAATTCATCCAGTCTCTACCCGGTCTGTCACAACTGATGCTGCCTCTGATAGGCCGCGTGGCAGCCGGTTCACCGATTCTCGCGCAAGAACATATCGACCAAACCTATTACGTGGAAAGCAGCCTGTTTCAGCGCAAGCCCGACTACCTGCTCAAGGTGCGCGGCATGTCGATGCGTGACGCCGGCATCATGGACGGCGACCTGCTCGCAGTGCAGTCCACGCGGGACGCCAAGAACGGCCAGATTGTGGTGGCCCGCCTGGGCGATGAGGTCACTGTCAAGCGTTTTCGGCGCACCAAGGACCTGATCGAACTGTGCCCGGAAAACCCCGACTACCAAATCATCGTGGTCGAGCCTGGCGAGCCGTTCGAGATTGAGGGCCTGGCGGTGGGTTTGATCCGCAACACCATGCTGATGTGAGCAGTGGTCTGCCATTGCACTGAAAGGTTTCAAATGAGCTCTGCACTTTTGGCTGTTCCCTCAATCTTGGCGCCGCTGCAAGCGCTGTGGCGATGGCTCATGCCCGCCCTGCCCGCCTTGTCCAATCGACCCAAACGGTCCACCGGTTTGCATGGACACGTCACACCTTCTGGCCAGCCATTGCATCACAGGCAGCTGGCTTGGCGGCCCGGAGCCGACCCGCGTCATGGCAGGGCCGGCCAACGGCCCGCGCCAGCCTATACCTCGACCCAGCGACCGCTGCGCGTTGTGCGCGTGATGGAAGTTGGCCAGGCCCCGGCCCAGGTCGGGCGCATGGTGATTTCTGGCCGCATGGCCGACGTCTGCGCCGAACTTGATCGCCTGGCGGCCTGCGAAGCGGCGCTCTCTTAAGGGCCGGCTCAAAAGAGCAACTGTGCATCTTGTTGCCCCATCGGGCTGAGCTGCGTTGGGTCGACAGGCCAAGGTAAATCTTGCTTCTTTGTGCGTTTGAGCAATAGCCGCTGCCAAGCGCAAGGGCCGTGCCAAGGCACAATGACGGCCTATGAACATCGTAATTCTTGATGATTACCAGGACGCGGTTCGAAAACTGGAATGCGCGGCCAAACTGGCGCCCTACCCGGCCAAGGTGTACACCAACACGGTCAAGGGGCTGGGGCAGCTTTCCTTGCGCCTCAAGGATGCCAATGTCATCGTCCTCATCCGCGAGCGCACGCACCTGTCGCGCGCATTGATCGAAAAACTGCCCAAGCTCAAGCTGGTGGTGCAGACCGGGCGAGTGGGCTCGCACATCGACCTGGACGCCTGCACCGAGCTCGGGATTGCGGTCGCCGAGGGCTCCGGCTCACCCGTGGCGCCGGCCGAGCTCACCTGGGCGTTGATCCTGGCCGCCATGCGGCGCCTGCCCCAGTACATCGGCAATCTCAAGCACGGCGCGTGGCAACAATCGGGTTTGAAGACCGGCTCAATGCCCCCCAACTTCGGACTGGGCACGGTCCTGAAGGGCAAGACGCTCGGCATCTGGGGTTATGGCAACGTCGGACGCCTGGTGGCCGGCTACGGCCAGGCTTTCGGCATGAAGGTGCTGGTCTGGGGGCGCGCACCGGCGCGCGAGCGCGCGCTGCTGGACGGATTTGACGCGGCGCTCAGTCGGGATGATTTTTTTAGCCAATCCGATGTCCTGTCCTTGCATCTGCGTCTGGTGGATGAGACACAGGGCATCGTCAAACTCGATGATCTCGGGCGCATGAAGCCCACCGCCCTCCTGGTCAACACGGCGCGCGCCGAACTGATCGAGCCCGATGCCTTGATCAGCGCCCTGAACCGCGGACGCCCCGGCCTGGCGGCGGTCGATGTGTTCGAGACCGAGCCCATTTTGCAAGGCCACGCCCTGCTGCGCCTGGAGAACTGCATTTGCACGCCGCACATCGGCTATGTGGAGCAGAACAGTTATGAGATGTACTTTGGGGCCGCGTTTGACAACGTGATCAACTTCATCCAGGGCACGCCGACCAACATCGTCAATCCAGGGGCACTGCAAGTGCAGCGCCGGCGCTAGCGTGGAGTGACTGTGCTCGATACCCGCGCAGTCAACCGAACCCGCCGCGCGCGTTGGGGGTCCAACTTCGCGAATGTCCCCCG
>NZ_JAAFHA010000113.1 GCF_010365055.1 Rhodoferax sp. | reverse complement strand
TTCTCCTTCTAAAGGTTGCAGATTGACTTCCAAACCCAATCTTGGCACTTGATGCCGTTACCGGGAAGCGGGAAGTCCCTTCGTATTCGTGTAACATGCACGAGCAGCTATCAACTCAATAGTGACGTTTTTTGCAGCGCGATCAGCTCGCTGATACCTTGTTCGGCCAGTGCCAGCAGGGCATCCATCTCCTGGCGCGAAAATGCCGCGCCCTCGGCCGTGCCCTGCACCTCCACAAAATGACCGCTCCCGGTCATCACCACATTCATGTCGGTGTCGCAGGCCGAATCCTCGGTGTATTCCAGATCAAGCAGGGGCATGCCATTGACGATGCCGACCGAGATGGCGGCGACATGGTCGCGGATTGGCGACTGCTGCAGCTTGCCCTGCGCCAGCAACCCGGTCACCGCGTCCTGCGCTGCCACAAAGGCGCCGGTGATGGCCGCCGTGCGCGTGCCGCCGTCGGCCTGCAAGACATCGCAGTCGAGGTGAATCGTGCGCTCACCGAGCAGGCCCAGGTCAAACACCGAGCGCAGAGCGCGACCAATCAGACGCTGAATTTCCTGGGTGCGCCCGCTTTGCTTGCCGCGCGCCGCTTCGCGCTCGTTACGGCTGTGGGTGGCACGCGGCAGCATGCCGTACTCGGCCGTCACCCAGCCCTGGCCGCTGCCCTTTTTGTGCCCCGGCACCTTTTCTTCGACCGACGCGGTGCACACCACCTTCGTGTTGCCGAACTCGATCAACACCGAACCTTCGGCGTGCATGGTGTAGCCGCGCTGAATTCTGACTGCTCGCAGCTGGTTGACAGCGCGTGCGCCGACTCTCGAAATTTGATGCATGGTGAAATGGTGCGCTTAGCCGCTCTTTTTGACCGCCGAGCGGCGAATGGCTTCGTTGATTTCAGCGATGGAGCGCTCAATGGCCGCATCGTCCAGGTCTTCCAGCGTCGCATCCAGCGTATCGGCCTGAAACGTTGAGGCAAAAAAACCATCGCTGAGCGTGTCAGTTGAGATACTGCCGCGGGTTGATTCAAAGCCATCCGGCATTTCCCACTCAAGCGCGATGCAGGTCACATTGTCGCTTTTGTCGCCGGCCGTGCGCAGCGCGCGTTCCACCATCTCGGGCACGGCCTCACTGACCGGTTTTTGCGCCAAATGATCCACAATGTCGGCGTCACTGAGCCGGTCCCACAGGCCGTCTGAGCAGAGCATCAGCTTGTCACCCTGTTGCAGTGCAACCGGCCCGGCGAGGTCAAACACCGGCTTCGTGGGTGAACCCAGGCACGTAAACAGGACATTGCGATTGATACGCTCCGCCGATTTCATGCCGGCGGTAGCGGCCCGGTGCTGCTCCAGAAACGAGTGATCGCGGGTGCGCGCCAACAGTTCGCGCTGGCGCACCAGGTACAGGCGGGAATCGCCACAGTGGATCCAGCTCACCGCCCCATCCTGCACCAGGGCCACCACCACCGTCGTGCGCGGCGTATCGAGCATGCCATTTTGAATGGCATGGCGCAAAATCTGACGGTGCGCCGTCAATACCGCAGCGGTCAAAAACGCGGCAATGTCATCGATTTTTGGCTGCGCCTCTTTCTGGTACAGGGCCGCGATGGTCTGCAAAGCCAGCTGCGCCGCGACCTCGCCTTGCGGATGGCCGCCCATGCCATCTGCCAGAAAAAAAATGCCGGATGCGCGCGTGTAGCAATAGCCCATGCGGTCTTCGTTTTTTTCTCGCGAGCCTTTGCGGCTGATTTGAAAGATAGAAAATTTCATTTGATTTTCGCGTCAGAGCGGGTCGCTTTGTGGACGCTCTTTTTCGTGTCTGACACCATGGTGTCGAATTGAAGTCGGACTTTTTCGGTCACACTCAATTTGGTGTATCGACGCTCGCCCGCGCGGCTCAGCTCTTTTTGCAAAGCAAACACCGACTGCGGCCGCGACAGGGGATCGAGCGACATGCACCACTCCACCACCTCGATCAGATTGTCAGAGTAAACACCGCGCAAGCGCGTGAGCGCCATGGCAATGCGGTCCTTTTCGATCCGTTGCGGTGCCTCATTGGGCGGGTAGCCCAGCATGCAGGCATAAATACAGGCGCCAATGGCGTAAATATCAGTCCACGGCCCCATGGGGGCATCGCGTCGGTACATCTCAGGCGCGGCAAAGCCAGGCGTGTACATGGGACGAATGAAGTTACCCTCCTTGCTCAACACTTCACGTGCCGCACCGAAGTCAATCAGTATCGATTTGTTGTCATCCGTGATAAAGACATTGGCCGGCTTGATGTCCAGATGCAGCATCTTGTGCTGATGAACAATGCGCAGACCGCGCAGAATTTCATCAAACAAAGAGCGAATGGTTGACTCCCGGAACACTTTGGCCTGCTTGAGGTCGCGCGCTGTGACGATGAAATCCTGCAGCGAGGCGCCCTCCAGATAATTCATCACCATGTAAACGGTTTCATTCTCCCGGAAGAAATTCAGCACACTCACCACGGACGGGTGGGATATTTGCGCCAGCGAGCGGCCCTCTTCAAAAAAACTCTTGAGTCCAAGCCGGTACAAAGACAATTTTTCCGGCTGCACCTGTGGCAGCAGTTCGCCCGCAACGCGAGTCGTCAGCGCCGACGGCAGGTACTCTTTGATGGCGACTTGCAGCCCCTCGCCATCTTCAGCCAGATAGACCACGCCAAAGCCACCCGCTGCGACTTTGCGGACCACGCGGTAACCACCGATCAGGGTATTGGGCGCTAAGGGTGCAGGTCTGACCTTTGACATAAATATTGGGTGAACTTCAATGGGGCTGGCAGGAACCGGGTTATTCTTGGACCCATTTCATTGATCAAAGAGTCTCCATGTCAGTTTACAGCATGACTGGTTATGCCAGTGCCCAACACAGCAGCGCCCGCCCCAGTTCTGAGGCCGAGTCGAAAAGTGCGCCGCCCAGTCATCTTGGACTCGAGATCCGCTCCGTCAACAGTCGTTTTCTGGACCTGTCGTTCAAGCTGCCCGAAGAACTCAGGCAATATGAACCGGTGCTGCGCGAGCTGCTGGTCAGCCGTCTCAAGCGCGGCAAGGTCGAGGTGCGCGCCGCTGTTGAAAGCAATGTCCCGAGTAGCGTGGTCGACCCCACGCCCAGGCTGCTGCAGCGTCTCAACGCGGTACAGGACAACGTCAAAGCCTGGCTGCCCAATGCCGCGCCCTTGAGCGTGGCGGACGTCATGCGCTTGGCGGCCGGCGAGCTCGGTGCGGCTTGCGACTGGAGTGAAACCATTCTGACGCTGGGCCGCCAGGCCTTGGAAGAGCTGCTCAGTGCCCGCGAGCGCGAGGGCGCACGGCTCGCCGCCATGCTGATCGAGCGCCTCGGTCAGATCCGTGCGCTAGCCGCACTGGCCGTGCCGCTGGTGCCGCAATTGGTGGCGCAGCAGCGCCAACGCTTTCTGGATCGATGGCAGGAGGCCATGGCCTTGACCGATGGCAGCACGCTGCCGGAGGCCGCGCAGGACCGGGCCTTGACTGAAGCCACTGCTTTTGCGATTCGCATTGACGTCGCCGAAGAAATCACCCGCATCCAGTCGCACCTGGATGAAATTGAACGCCTGATCAGGCACGGTGGCGAGCTGGGCAAGCGTCTTGACTTCCTGATTCAGGAGCTGCACCGCGAAGCCAACACGCTGGGCTCCAAATCGGCAGCCCTGGAGCTGACCCATATTTCGGTGGACATGAAGGTGTTGATCGAGCAAATGCGCGAACAGGTGCAAAACATAGAATAGCGCCCTGGCTTCTCGCCGCACGCAACCGCTGCTTCTTGCGAAACTGACTCTTATGGACTACCCCGGAAATTTATTTGTTGTGGCCGCCCCCAGTGGGGCGGGTAAATCAAGCCTCGTGAAAGCGCTGCTGGAGCTCGACTCGCACGTTCAACTCTCGGTCTCACACACCACGCGCGCCCCGCGCGGACAAGAAAAACACGGACGCGAATATTTTTTCGTCTCCGAGCAGGAATTCGACGCCATGGTGAAAGCCGATGCGTTTGTGGAATGGGCTGCGGTGCACCAGCACCGCTATGGCACCTCCAAGAGAGCGATTGAAGAGCGCATGGCCCAAGGGGCCGATGTGGTGCTTGAAATCGACTATCAGGGCGCATTGCAGATCAAGAAGCTGTTTGCCAATGCCGTCAGCATCTTCATACTGCCGCCGAGCTGGGAAGAGTTGCGCGCGCGCCTGGAGCGCCGTGGTGAAGATTCGGCCGACGTCATTGCGCTTCGACTCAAAAACGCAGCGATTGAAGTGGCGCAAGTGCATAAATTTGACTTCGTTATAATCAACGAGTTGTTTGATCGTGCGCTTTTTGATCTGAAAGCGATTGTTCATTCCCAGCGACTCAAGTTCTCGGCGCAGCGTCGCGCTCGGGCTGAAACGTTCAAAGCACTGCATATTTTCTAGTGCACCCCCTTGGTCTTTCGGAGAATTTCATGGCCCGTATTACTGTCGAAGACTGCCTTGAGCAGATCCCCAATCGTTTTCAGCTGGTGCTGGCGGCGACTTACCGTGCACGCATGCTGAGCCAGGGCCACGCGCCCAAGGTGGACTGCAAAAACAAGCCCGCCGTCACCGCCCTGCGCGAAATCGCCGCGGGCAAAATCGGCCTGGAGATGCTGAAAAAAGTGCCTCTTTGACGATTTTTTTCTGATTCCAAAAAGGCACCGTTTTCGGTGCTTTTTTATTGGTGGGGCGCAAAGCGCTGGCGGCACGCTATATTCACGGGGTGAGTAACGTTGTCAAGCCCAACTCCAGCAAGAAACCAGCCGCGGCGGGACTGCGGCCTGCGGCCGACTTGCCGAGCCCGGCGGCCGTCAACGCGGCCGCGGCCAGTTTTGCCGGCCTGACGGCCAAGCTCGACTACCTGTCAGTTCCCGATCTGGCGCAGGTGCGCCTGGCGTACCGCTATGCCGACCAAGCCCATTTGGGACAACTGCGCAACAGCGGCGAACCCTACATTACCCACCCGATTGCCGTCGCCGCCCAATGCGCCGACTGGAAGCTCGACGCCCAGGCACTGATGGCGGCGCTGCTGCATGATGCGCTGGAGGACTGCTGCGTCACCAAGGTTGAGCTGATCGAGCGCTTCGGCTCGCCGGTGGCCGAACTGGTGGACGGCCTGACCAAGCTCGACAAGCTGCATTTCAGTACGCGCGAAGAAAACCAGGCCGAGTCGTTTCGCAAAATGCTGCTGGCCATGGCACGCGACGTGCGCGTCATCCTGATCAAGTTGGCGGATCGAACCCACAACATGCGCACGCTGTCGGACGCTCCGCGCGACAAATGGGCACGCATCGCGTCCGAGACGCTCGACATCTACGCACCGATTGCCCATCGCCTGGGGTTGAACCAGACCTACCGCGAACTCCAGAACCTGGCGTTTCGCTATCTGCGCCCCTGGCGTTACGCGGTTTTGTCCAAGGCGGTGACCAAGTCGCGTGGTCGTCGACGCGATCTGATTCAAAAAGTACATGAAGAAGTGGACACGGCTTTCGCCAACAGTGGCATGGACGTGCGCATCGCCGGTCGCGAGAAAACCTTGTATTCGATTTACAAGAAGATGGAGGAGAAGCACCTCACATTTGCCCAGGTCACAGACATCTATGGTTTTCGGATTCTGGTGCCCAGCGTGATTGACTGCTATACCGCGCTGGGCACCTTGCACCAGCTCTACAAGCCGGTGCCCGGCAAGTTCAAGGATCACATTGCCATTGGCAAGCTCAATGGCTATCAGTCGCTGCACACCACCTTGGTCGGCCCGTCCGGGGTGAATGTGGAGTTTCAGATACGCACCGAGGCCATGCACCTGGTGGCCGAGTCAGGGGTTGCCGCGCACTGGTTGTACAAAGTCAATACCCCGCAAGGCACCGGCGACTGGCTGGGTTCCAAGTGGCTGCAATCGCTGCTCGACATCGAAGATGAAACACGCGATGCCGCCGAGTTTTGGGATCACGTCAAGGTCGACCTTTTCCCGGATGCGGTCTATGTTTTTACGCCCAAAAGTCAAATCATGGCACTGCCCAAAGGAGCCACGGTGGTGGACTTTGCCTACGCGATTCACAGCAATGTCGGCGACCGCACACTGGCCGCGCGCATCAATGGCGAACAGGTGCCCTTGCGCACCGAGATCAAAAATGGCGATGTCATTGAAATTGTCACCGCGCCGGGCGCCGCCCCCAACCCAGCTTGGCTCGGCTTTGTCCGCACGGCGCGGGCGCGCTCAAAAATTCGCCAGCACCTGAAGACACTGGCCCAAACCGAATCTGAGGACCTGGGCGAAAAAATGCTGGCGCAGGCGCTGCGCGCCGAAGGCATTGAAAAATTGCCAGACGATACCGGCAGCAATCGGCTGCTATGGGAGAAGTTACTGCGTTTTAGCGGCAACAAGAGCATGTCCGAGTTATTTCTGGACCTCGGCTTGGGCAAACGCATTGCCGGCATCGTGGCCAAGCGTTTGCTGACCCTGCTGACCGACCGGGGCGAAAAGCCGGATGCCTTGTTGCTCACGCGCGAGCGTTACACCACCAACGAAGCGGTCGCACAAGGCGGCGTCGTGCTCGATGGCAGCGAAAGCGCCTCCATCCGCTTCGCACCGTGCTGCGGACCGGTGCCGGGCGACGCCATTGTGGGTTACCTGGGGCGGGGCGAAGGCTTGCTGGTTCATGCAGCGGACTGCGCCGTGGCCCAGAAGCTCAAGCTCAAAGACAGTGAGCGCTTTATTGACGTGCAATGGTCGGACGAGCCGGTTCGCCCCTTTGAAACCGAGGTCCGTGTGACCGTCATCAATGGCCGCGGCGTGTTGGCCCGGGTCGCTGCCGCCCTGGCTGCAGCCGAGGCCGACATCATTCACATCGACATGGAAGATGAAGCCGCCCAGGACGCCACTGATTTGCGCTTTGTGCTTGCCGTGCGCGACAGCAAGCAGCTCGAAGCCGCCTTGAGCAATCTCCGAAGAACGCAGTCTGTCCTCAGGGCCCAACGGGCCAAAAGCGTCCAATAGGTTGTTGTAGCGGCTCAGACCTGAGGCGCCGGATAGTCGACGCCCGTCACCTCAATTTCGACCTTTCCGCGCGGCGTCAGCAACTGCAATTCATCGCCGACGCGCGCTTGCAGCAGGGTGCGGGCAATCGGCGACACCCAACTGACTTGGCCCTGAGCACTGTCGGCCTCGTCGATGCCCAAAATGGTGACGCTGCGCGCCGTGCCTGTGGCCTCCACATAGCTCACATGCGCACCAAAGAATATCTGCTCACTGCCATGGTGCAGCGCCGGGTCGGTCACTTGCGCGATTTCAAGCCGCTGGGTCAAAAAGCGGATGCGCCGGTCAATCTCGCGCAAGCGTTTTTTGCCATAGATGTAGTCGCCGTTCTCCGAGCGGTCGCCATTGCTGGCGGCCCAGTAGACCGCCTCCACGACCTGGGGCCGCTGGTTATCGATCAAATCAAGCAATTCGCCGCGCAGCCGGGCGTACCCTTGCGGTGTGATGTAATTTTTGCCACCGGCGGGTAGCGAAGGCAAGCCAGGCGGCGCCTCGTCCTCGTCGGCGTCATCGGTCTCTTTGGTGAATGCTTTGTTCATGGCGCAACCACCGGCGGGTCCGGCCAGTGGTTCAGGTCAGCAGCAACCTCAGGCGAAATTAGCCTCAGCAAAACCCCAATTGACCAGCTTGTCAAAAAAGACTTCAACGTATTTTTGACGCAGGTTGCGGTAGTCGATGTAATAGGCGTGCTCCCACACGTCGACTGCCAGCAGCGCTTTGTCGGCACTGGTCAACGGCGTGCCGGCCGCGCCCATGTTGACGATATCGACCGAACCATCGGCCTTCTTCACCAGCCAGGTCCAGCCCGAGCCGAAGTTGCCCACGGCCGACTTGACGAAGGCCTCCTTGAAGGCAGCGTAGCTGCCCCATTTGGCATTGATGGCGGCTGCCAGCGCACCGGTGGGTTCACCACCGCCCTGGGGCTTCATGCCGTTCCAGAAAAAGGTGTGGTTCCACACTTGCGCGGCATTGTTGTAGATGCCGCCACTGGCTTTCTTCACGATCTCTTCGAGCGTCATGCTCTCAAATTCGGTGCCTTTTTGCAGATTGTTGAGGTTCACGACGTAGGCGTTGTGGTGCTTGCCGTAGTGGTACTCCATCGTTTCCTTGGAGTAGGCGGGGGCCAGTGCGTCAATCGCGTATGGCAAGGCGGGCAGGGTATGTTCCATGATGTCCTCTTGAGTTTGTTGTTGGAGATCCGCAATTGTAGAAACTTTGCTCACGTCGAGGGGGCTACCGTCAAATCAACCGCGCCGTCGGCAAGGGTGGCGCGCAGGGCCTGACCCGGCCAGGTTTGCTGCACGCTGCTGATGCCGACCCCGTCCGGCGTGGTCAACCAGGCGTAGCCGCGCTGCAACACCAGGTGCGGATCGAGCAAGCCCAGCCGCAGCGCCGCGCGCTGCAAACGCTCGTCTTGGCGCTGCAGGCCACGCTGCGCTGCGGTGGGCAAAGCCAGCTGCAGCCGCTGCAGGGCTTGTGCCTTCTGCTGCACAAAGTGCGTTGAGGCCAATTGCAGGCGCTGCGCGCTGTTGGATAAGCGCAGGCGCTGACGCCCGACCAACGCCGACGGTCGCCCAAAACGCGATGCCGTCAGGTCCAGCCGTTGGCTTTGCTGATCCAGACGCCGCGTCACGCTACGCTGCAGGCGCTGCGCCGCCGCATCAAGCGCGCCCAGCCAAACTTGCTGCGGCTGCGCCACCAACTCGGCCGCCGCCGTGGGCGTGGGCGCACGCAGATCCGCCACGAAATCGGCGATGGTGAAGTCGGTCTCATGGCCGACGCCGCAGATGACCGGCACCGGACTCTGGGCCAGGGTCTGCGCCAACTGCTCATCATTGAAAGCCCACAAGTCCTCCATCGAACCACCGCCACGCACCAGCAAGATGACGTCGATGCACGGCACAGCAGAGGCACTCTTTTTTGTCAATTTTTTCACAAAATCAGGCTCTAGCCACCGTCCCTCTTGGGTGAGTAGATATAAGTTTGATAGTGCTTGAATCAACTCGCTAGGGGCGCTGCTGCCTTGCACCGTGGCCGGGAAAACGAGCACCGGGATGTGGGGCGTGCGTCGCTGCAGCGTCGTCACGACATCGTGCAGCGCAGCGGCACCGAGCGAGGTCACCACGCCAATGCCACGCGGCAGCAGCGGCAGCGGGCGCTTACGCTCGGGCGCAAACAGCCCCTGGGCTTCGAGCTTGGCCTTGAGCTGGAGAAACTGCTCAAACAGCGCACCCTGCCCGGCCCGGCTCATGCTCTCCACAATCAACTGCAGATCGCCACGCGCCTCATAGACCCCCAGGCGGCCACGCACTTCGACGAGCTCGCCGTCGCGCGGCGAGAAGTCCAACGAGCTGGCGGCGCGGCGAAACATGGCGCAGCGAATCTGAGCACTTTCATCCTTGAGGGAAAAGTAACAATGTCCGCTCGACGCGCGCGAGAAACCCGAGAGCTCGCCGCGCACGACGACCGGATTGAAGCGGGCGTCGAGCGCATCGGCGATGGCGCGGCAGAGTGCGCCAATCTGCCAGATGCGGGGCGTCACAGCGGGGAGTTTGGCTTCAATCATGGGAAGTACCCGGACTGCCACCAGCGCGCCACCGCGCAATGCTCCACAGCACCAAATAAGCTTCGCGGCCAGCGGCAAAAACTGCTGGAAAGCCTGATGTCGTGGTGCAAGTCGTTGATTTCATTGTATTTTCTACTGCCTAAATTGTCATCGATCTGTCGCAAGCCCCAGCCCATGCGGCCCGGCGGCACCTCAGCCGCCAGTTTTGCACAAAGTTATCCACAGATTCTGTGGGTGACTGGCTCAAACGCCCAGGCACAGCAATATTGATGCCTGACTGATGAAGTCTGGGAAATCGGCACGTGCGCCATAATTGCGCCGCACTTCATCTGCGCGGAGACCCCATTTGTTTTCAATCATACAAGCCGCAGGCTGGCCGATCTGGCCGCTGGTTGCCTGCTCTATCCTGGCCATGGCGCTCGTCATTGAGCGCT
>NZ_JAAFHA010000112.1 GCF_010365055.1 Rhodoferax sp. | reverse complement strand
CGACGCACTTGCCCTTTGGCTAACCTTCGGCTCTGCGAATACCTGGTGTCAGGACTTTCACCCGACTGGACTCGTGCCATGCACGGCACACACGAATGAAGTTAAGCGGCGGCGAAGCCGTCCGCCTTGAACGCCCGGTTAGCCCGAGATGCCACCACAGGGCGCCCAAGCTTAACGACGAACGCGAGCCTTGAAAAAGCACTGCGCCACGGAAGCGGCACAATGCTGATAAAAAGATAGCTACTAGCGCAAGCTGCATAAGCGCTAGAAGCAAAAAAGGCTTGGAACTGGCGAGGCACAGAAAGGCGAAGCCCGGCACACGGTAAAGCACCCAGCGGAGAAACGCTTGAGAAGCTGAATGCGCTGGAATAACATAAGCCTGAATAGGAAGAGTTTTGCGGAACGCTAACTAGGGGTAGCCTTGTTTATTTTTGGCAGTACCGATCCCAAATAGTGGAAAACCGTCCTGAACCGTCATCAACTCCGCCAAAATCTTTGGTGTCAGTAGCGTAATATTTTTTAAACCCAGTGTAACCACCATAACTATTTTTCCCATTTACCTCGCCGCAAACGATTGGTACGTCAACGAGCGATAGAGATATGTTTCTAAATTTGACGGATTCTGGGTCTTTGAAATTTTGAATCAGCGTAGCGTTTGCGCGATTGATGTAATCGACTTTTGGTTCTCTAAGAAAAGCCGTCTTAACATAACACGGAACAGAGGCGTAATCCGAATATAGATACTCTGACTCCCTTAGAAATTCACAACGCGCATTAATATATTCGGTTGCTTTTTCTTCGCTATATCCAATATTACTAATTTCTAGCCTTAAAGTTTTCATGCGTTCCTGTGCAATTGCTAGTTTGGTCTCCGCTGAATTATCAATAGCCTTCATCTGTTCTGTTGTTAGGGGACGATACTGGGTGCCGCAACTAGTAAGCAGCAGCACACAAATTACAAGCGAAGGAAATTTCAAAAATGATACGGAAAACATAGTTCGCAATTGATATGGGATACGTGGGCTAACGCAGAGCTAAGCGGCCGGCTTCAGCCGGTCCCGCTTGAGCGCTTGGTTATGCTTGCTGCCTAAATTGGAGAAAGAAAATGAAAGTGAAAGAATTGATAGCTGAGTTGGAGCGATGCCCACAAGAATCGCTGGCTTGCTTGTTTCTCGGGTTTGACAATCGGCCCGAGGTGAAAGCAATAAGCCCAGAGGACTGTGATGGCCGTGTGCTACTCGGTGCGGAACTACCGCCGGAAGCGTATGCGCGCGACCACATCTCGGACTAGGCATAACGTAATGTAGACGGCAAAACCCGGTTGATACATCCGGCGCTTGACGATACATCTTCTTTTGAAAAACAGCGCAACCCGCTTGCCTGCTGGCTTTGCGGTCTATATACTGGATGAATTAACAGGTATAAATTTTCCATGAAACCCGGTGCGCCTCCTCTACAGTCTGCCCGCTTGCTCGATCAGGTGCGCGAGCGGGTTCGGTATCTGCACTATAGCTTGAAGACGGAGAAGGCCTACCTGTATTGGGTGCGATTTTTTGTCCGCTGGAGTGCAACCCAATCCGGCGGCATGCGCCACCCGAGAGACATGGGCGTGCTGGACGTAGAGGCGTTTCTGTCAATGATGGCCAACGAACGAAAGGTATCAGCCTCCACGCATAACCAAGCACTCAGTGCCATCTTGTTTTTGTACCGAGAAGTGCTGAACATCGATTTGTCCTGGCTCAACAATATTGGCCGCCCTCATCAGACCAAACGCATTCCCTCGGTGCTGACCAAGGACGAAGTGGCCGGTGTGCTGGCGCATATGGACGGTGTAACCGCATTGCTTGCACGTCTTCTCTACGGTACTGGCATGCGTTTGATGGAGGGCATGCGGCTGCGCATTAAGGACGTGGACTTTGACCGGCATGTGATCATCGTGCGCGAGGCCAAGGGCAGCAAAGACCGGGTGGTGATGTTGCCGCGCTCGCTTGCTCCTGCCATGCGGCAACAGATGCTGGCGGCACGCGCTCAGTGGGAAGCAGACCGGCAGGTGCAGCGCGGTGGGGTTGAGGTGCCACACGCATTGGAGAGTAAATACCCCAAGGTTGGCTACACGTGGGGATGGTTCTGGCTGTTCCCGTCGCCCACGTTGTCAATCGACCCGCGCAGCGGCGTTGAGCGAAGACACCATTTGTTTGAGGAGCGCCTGCAACGTGCCCTGAAAAAAGCCGTGGCGCACGCGGGCATTGCTAAGCCCGTATCCGTTCATACCTTGCGCCACTCATTTGCAACGCACCTACTGCAGGCGGGCACAGACATTCGGACTGTGCAAGAACTGCTGGGCCAGCGATGTCAGTACCACCATGATTTATACCCACGTGCTCAAAGTGGCAGCAGGTGGCACGGCATCCCCATTGGATTCACTTTTGCCAATCCAATGACCGGTATCGAGGAAAAACGTGACCGGCAACCATCTGCCATAAGCCGACCGCCACGGTGCACATTAAACGGTCGTATTTTGAACACCTTCATGGCCTGCTGAAAAAGCGCAGTCTGGCACTGCAAATTTGTCAGCTTTGCCGTCCAGAAATCAATGCCACGAAAACGGATGGCCGCTGAACACCGCACCGCAGTCGCTCAAATCAGGCACCGGCTGTAACCAATGACATCCTCCATGGCACTGCTGGCCTGGTTTTCAGCAACTCCGCCCTGCTCCAGACTGCGCTGCCCCTGCCCAGGTGAAGGAAATTTTGCCCAATGGGATAATTGCAGCCATGACTATCACTTACAAAGACGCCGACGGCATTGCCGGCATGCGTATCGCGGGTCGCCTGGCGGGCGAGCTGCTGGACTACCTGGGCCCCTTCATCCAACCGGGCGTGACCACCAATGAGATCGACCGGCTGGCCGAAGAGCACACCACGCAAGTGCTGCAGGCCATTTCCGCGCCCCTGAATTACGCGCCCGGCGGCCACAACCCCTACCCCAAATCTATTTGCACATCAATCAATCACCAGGTCTGCCACGGCATTCCGAACGACAAGCCGCTCAAGAAAGGTGACATTGTCAACATCGACGTGACTGTCATCAAAGACGGCTGGCACGGCGACTCCAGCCGCATGTACATGGTGGGTGAGGTGTCCATCGCGGCCAAGCGGCTTTGCCATCTGACCTACGAGGCGATGTGGCACGGCATTGTCAAAGTCAAGGCCGGCGCCTATCTGGGCGACATTGGCCACGCCATCCAGACCTTCGCCGAAGGCCAGGGTCTGAGCGTGGTGCGCGAGTTTTGTGGCCACGGCATCGGGCGCAGTTTTCATGAAGAGCCGCAGATCCTGCATTACGGGCGCCCCGGCACGCTGGAGCAACTCACGGCGGGCATGACGATCACGATCGAGCCGATGCTCAACGTGGGGCGCAAGGACATCAAGGAAATGGGTGACGGCTGGACCATCGTCACCAAAGACCGCTCGCTGTCAGCACAGTGGGAGCACACGGTGCTGGTCACGCCGACCGGCTACGAGGTGCTGACCCTGTCAGCGGGTGGCCCGGCGATTCCGTCTTTTGTGCCGGAGCCGGCGGCCTTACCCGTCACGAGCTGACCTGCGGCGCCATCGCCCGGACAGCGAGAGACAACCGCATGGGCCCCGCATGACCGACCTGCAAGCGCTGCGCAGCCGTTACCGCGCGCAAAAAGCCACCATCCTGGAATCGATTGCGTCACCCGGGACCACCACGCGCGGTGTTCGCGCCACGCTGGGCAAACTCTCCAAGCTGGCGGATAGGGCTCTCATGATCCTGTGGCGGCAAGCGGGCTTTACCAGTTCGTTTGCGTTGGTGGCCGTCGGTGGCTTTGGGCGTGGCGAACTGTTTCCCTACTCCGATGTCGATGTGCTGGTGCTGTTGCCCGACGCGCAGTCACCCGCCAGCGACGCGCAACTCAAGACACGCATCGAAGGCTTTATTGGGAGTTGCTGGGACGCCGGGCTGGAGATCGGCTCCAGCGTGCGCACGGTGACCGAATGCCTGGAGGAAGCCGCGCGCGATGTGACAGTGCAGACCTCGCTGCTGGAGGCCCGGTTGGTCACCGGCAGCGCCGCGCTGTTCACTGGATTTGAGCGTCAGTTTTTTTCAGCGATCGACCCGCAGGCTTTTTTTATCGCCAAGACGCTGGAACTGCGCCAACGGCACAGCAAGTTTGAAGACACCCCTTACGCGTTGGAGCCCAATTGCAAGGAGTCGCCGGGCGGCCTGCGTGATCTGCAGGTCATCCTCTGGGTCGCCAAGGCTGCGGGCTACGGCAATGACTGGGACGCGCTGGCCCACAGCGGCCTGGCCACGGCCTTCGAGGTCAAGCAGATCAAGCACAACGAAGCGGTGTTGCGGCTTATTCGCGCGCGCCTGCATTTGCTCGCGCAGCGGCGTGAAGACCGGCTGGTGTTTGACCTGCAAAACGCCATGGCCCAGTCATTTGGCTTTGAGGCGCCCCCAGCCAGTAACGACGCCCGGGCATTTGTGCGTCCGAGTGAAGCGCTGATGAAGCGCTATTACTGGTCGGCCAAGGCGGTGACCCAGCTCAATCAGATTCTGCTGCTCAACATCGAGGAGCGGCTCAACCCGTCAAACCACGCACCGCTGCCGATCAACGCGCGCTTTTATGACAAGGCGGGCCTGGTGGAAGTGGCCAGCGACGACTTGTACCAGCGCGAGCCGCACGCCATTCTGGAAACCTTCCTGATTTTTCAGACCACGCCCGGCCTGAAAGGGCTGTCCGCCCGCACCTTGCGCGCGCTCTACAACGCCCGTGACCTGATGAACGGCCAGTTTCGCAATGACCCGGTCAACGGGGAGATTTTCAAACAGATACTGATGCAGCGCAGCGGCCTCACGCATGCCATGCGGCTGATGAACCAGACCTCGGTGCTGGGGCGCTACCTGTGGGCGTTTCGCGCGATTGTGGGCCAGATGCAGCACGACCTGTTTCACGTCTACACGGTCGATCAGCACATCCTGATGGTGCTGCGCAATGTGCGGCGTTTCTTTATCGTCGAGCACGCCCATGAGTACCCGTTTTGCTCGCAGCTGGCAGCCAGTTGGGACAAGCCCTGGATCCTGTACACGGCGGCGCTGTTTCACGACATCGCCAAAGGGCGCGGCGGCGACCATTCGGAACTGGGCGCCGTCGAGGCACGCCGATTCTGCAAACAGCACGCTTTCCCAAAGGAAGACACGCAGCTGATCGAGTTCATCGTGCGCGAGCACCTGACGATGAGCCGGGTGGCGCAAAAATCCGACCTGAGCGACCCCGACATCATTGCCGCCTTTGCCAAACGGGTGGGCAATGAGCGCTATCTGAGCGCTTTGTACTTGTTCACGGTGGCTGACATTCGCGGCACCTCGCCCAAGGTCTGGAACGCCTGGAAAGGCAAGCTGCTGGAAGATCTGTATCGCCTGACGCTGCGGGTTCTGGGTGGTCACGCGCCCGATCCACACGATGAAGTCGAAGCCCGCAAGCGCGAGGCGCTGATTCTGCTGGCCCTGCACGCCCAGCCGTTTGAGGCCCACAAACGCCTGTGGGAGACGCTGGACGTGGGCTATTTCTTGCGCCACGATGCCGCCGACATTGCCTGGCACACGCGTCAACTCTCGCGCCACGTGGGCGCGGGCAAACCGATCGTGCGTGCGCGCAAGTCACCGGTGGGAGAGGGACTGCAGGTGGTGGTGTACACACCCGACCAGCCCGACCTGTTTGCCCGCATCTGTGGTTATTTTGACCAGGGCGGCTTCAGCATTCTGGACGCACGCGTGCACACAGCCAGCAACGGCTATGCCATGGACACGTTTCAGGTGGTCACCTCTGCCCTGCCCGAACACTATCGCGAACTGACCAGCATGGTGGAGAGCGAACTCAGTCGCGTCCTGGCAGAAGCGGGCCCCCTGCCGCCACCCAGTCGTGGGCGGGTGTCACGCCGGGTGAAAAGTTTCCCGATCACACCCCGTGTCACCCTGCGCCCGGACGAGAAAGGGCAGCGCTGGCTGCTTAACATCTCCGCCAGTGACCGGGTTGGGCTGCTGTACTGCGTGGCCCGGGTGCTCGCCAAGCACCACATCAACCTGCAACTCGCAAAAATCAACACGCTGGGGGAACGCGTGGACGACATCTTCCTGATCGAGGGGCCGGAGCTGCAACACAACCGTGCGCAGATTGAAATCGAGACGGAATTGCTGGCAGCGCTGGCTTAGAGCGGCACGCTTCTTGCCGCCGTGCCGAAATTTGACCTATAACGATTCTTCCATTATTTTTTGGGCTAATTCGGCCATAGCCCGCATAGAATGGTCTTTTGGTGCTATTATTTTTGCATCGGCATAGCGCAGAAAGTTACGCTGCATCGACTGCAGATAGCTCGGATCGTAGTGCAGCGTGAGCAGCTCTTGCACCACCGGGGCAATGTTGCCAGCGCGCACTTGGCGCTGCCAGCCCTCCACCAGCACCTTGCCCTTGACGTCGGTCAAGACCTGCAGACGCTCGCAAAAGCTCTCGACATCGCTGACAAAAAAACTGTAGTCTTCCATCAGCAAGGCCACGCGTTCGGCGTCCGGCAACACCAGGTTCAGGCAAGGGCTTTGGCGCATGGCCTCGATCAGCGCGGTGGGCACCGCCACGTTGCCCACCTTCTTGCTTTCGCTCTCGATGAAGACCGGGCGCGTGGGATCCAGCGCTCGCAACGCCTGCCACACCAGCGTGTCAAAGCGTTTTTGGGTCGGCTGCGCCTGCCCGGGAATGGCACCGAGCACCGAACTACGGTGCCGGGCCATCGCTTCCAGGTCCACCACCTGCGCCCCTTGTTCGGCCAGGGCCTGCAGCAGGCGCGTTTTGCCGGACCCCGTGGTGCCACTGATCACGCGCCAGTCCAGGCCACTGACCAGCCTTGGAATGTCCTGCACCACCGCGGCCCGAAACGCCTTATAGCCACCTTCGACCAGCGTGACCCGAAAACCGATCTGACTCAGAATCAGCGCCAAGGCGCCGCTGCGCTGGCCACCACGCCAACAGTAGGCCAGCGGTTGCCAGTCTTTGGGTTTGTCGATCACCCAACGGTCAATGTGACTTGCAACATTGCGCGCCGCGATCGCAGCACCGCGTTTTTTGGCTTCAAAGGCGTTGACCTGTTTGTACAGGGTGCCAATATCGCGGCGCTCTTCGTTGTTGAGGGTGGGCCAATTGACGGCGTGCGGCAGGTGGTCTTCGTCGAACTCGCCGGGACTGCGGGCGTCGATGACGGTGTCAAACTCATGCAAACGAGCGATGACCTCGGTTGCGGGCAAGGTGTTCAGGCTCATTAAAGGATTTTTTTCAATTCTGGCCACACATTGGCCAGCATGAGAGGGTGCGCCTCTTCCTTGGGGTGGATGCGGTCGGCTTGAAACATACGCGTCGCGTCATCTTCGGCAATGCCTTTGAGCAAGAACGGCACCAGCGCGGCGCGCCTGGCCTTTGCCACGCTGGCAAACAGCGCGGCAAAGCGCTCGCCGTAGTCTTTGCCATAGTTGGGGGGCACCTGCATGCCAATCAGCAGCACCTTCGCGCCGGCATTTTGAGCCAATTGCGTCATGAAAGTCAGGTTGTCGCGGGTGAGTTCCAGCGGCAAGCCACGCAGTGCGTCGTTGCCACCGAGTTCAATGATGACGTGGGTCGGCCGGTGCTGGGTCAGCAGCGCCCCCAGTCGTGCGCGTCCACCGGAGGTAGTGTCGCCGCTGATACTGGCGTTGATCACGCTGACCGGCATTTTGTCGGCTTTGAGTTGCTGCTCAAGCAGCGCCACCCAGCCGCGGCCACGTTTCAGGCCATACTCGGCACTCAGCGAGTCGCCCAACACCAGGATTTTTCTGGCTTTGGCGGTCTTGGGAGCCGGGCCAGCAGCCTGCGCCGGCGCCCCCAGCGATACCCCCGCCAGAGCAGCCAGTACCCCTATGGCGATAAAGTGTCGCCGATGCGTGTCAGTTCGATACAAAGAAAGCCTCATGTCTGATTCAATTATTTCCGTTGACCACGTGTTCAAGTCGGTGACGGATTCCACCGGCACCCTTGACATTTTGCGCGATATTGATTTTTCGTTAAATGCCAGGGAAACAGTCGCCATTGTCGGGGCGTCGGGTTCGGGCAAAAGCACGCTCTTGTCGATCATTGCGGGTTTGGACACGCCCAGCCGCGGCACCGTCCGGCTGGCCGGGCAAGACTTGTTCGCCCTCGATGAAGACGAGCGCGCTGCCGTGCGGGCGCAGAAGGTCGGCTTTGTGTTTCAGAGTTTTCAATTGCTGGGCAATCTCACGGCGCTGGAAAACGTGATGCTGCCGCTGGAACTGGCTGGCAGGCGCGATGCCCGCGCGGCCGCAACCGACATGCTGGCGCGCGTCGGCCTGGCTGAGCGCCTCGGTCATTACCCCAAGGTGTTGAGTGGTGGCGAGCAACAGCGGGTGGCGCTGGCGCGCGCATTTGTCGTCAAACCGGCGTTGCTGCTAGCCGATGAGCCCACCGGCAGCCTGGACTTTGCCACCGGTGAAAAAGTGATGGAGCTGATGTTTGACCTGAACCGCGAACTCGGCACCACGCTGGTGCTGGTCACCCACGACCGCGCCATTGCCTCGCGCTGCGCGCGCTGCATCACGATTGAGGCCGGACGGGTGCTGGAGACGGTGATTGAGGTTTAAGGCCTTGATGGCTTAAAAACTGGCGTGGAACGGGAGTGCTTGGAGAGAGTAACAAGCTGGTCTCTTCGGAGCGAAAGTCGGCAGCGTAACGGCACCTGGTACCGGACGTCGAGGTCAATCAACGCGTCAACTGGGCTGGTGGTAGGGCGAAGCGGCGAGGCTACCGGACGAGTCGTTGTTGCGTGCAAATCGAGGGTTATTACGCGGATCGAGTGCTGCTCCACAATGCGATACTAGGTTTCACGTGGTTGAATTTCCTATCCGTATCCGTCAGCCGCAAAACATTACGCTAAGGAGAGCAAAATGGAATATAGAACACTGGGTCGCTCTGGCTTGAAGATATCGGTGTTGAGCATGGGCACTTTTTCGTTCGGCGGCAAAGGCGACTTCGCCATGGTCGCCAAGCAGGGGGTGGACGAAGCCCGCCGGCTTGTCGACACCTGCATCGACGGTGGCATCAACGTCTTCGACACATCGAACATGTATTCCGCCGGCCGCTCGGAGGAAATACTCGGCGAAGTGCTGGAAGGCCGACGTGACAAGGTCCTGATCTCCTCCAAGGCGCGCATGCGGATCGGCGACGGGCCGAATGATGAAGGCGTGTCACGTTATCACCTGATCCGCGAGTGTGAGCGTAGCCTGAAGCGGCTGCGCACCGATCATATCGACATCTATTTCATGCACGAATGGGACGGCCTGACGCCGCTGGAAGAGATGCTTTCGGCGCTGGATACGCTCGTGGCGCAGGGCAAGATCCGCTATATCGGTTGCTCGAATTACTCCGGCTGGCACATCATGAAGGCGCTGGGCGTATCAGACCTCAGGCAATATCCACGATTTGTAACCCAGCAAATCCACTATACGCTGGAGGCACGCGAGGCAGAGTACGAGCTGTTGCCGATCTCTGTAGACCAGGGTCTCGGCGTGATGGTGTGGAGCCCCCTGGCCGCCGGACTGCTTTCGGGCGCGTTCCGCCGCGATGCAAAGCCTGCGGATTCCCGTCAGGCGGCGGGCTGGAGCGAGCCGCCGATCCGCGATGAGAACCGGTTGTGGAACATCGTCGATGCGCTTGTCGACATCGCCGGAAAGCGCGAGGTATCGCCGGCGCAGATTGCCCTGGCGTGGACACTTTCGCGCCCTGGCATCACCTCGCTTGTGGTCGGCGGGCTGACGCCGGGGCATTTCAGCGACAACATAGCAGCCGTCGATCTGGTCCTGACGGCAAGCGAGCTGGAACAGCTCAACCTGGTTAGCCGGGTACCCTATATCTATCCGTACTGGCACCAGCACAACTTTGCCCGCGACCGCTTCTGCGCGGGAGATTGGGCCCTGCACGCCAGCTACCAGGACCTGGGCAATATCTGAAATCGGAAACGGCGGCCTTCAGGCCCGCCGCTCTCGGCTCAGTCCTGGGAGGACCCGCTTTCGGAGCGTTTCAAGCTCCGAGCCCCTCGACCGAATTGCCAGCCGGACGGAATTCGCAGCCGACGAAGCCCGTTTAGCCCAGACTCTCGAGTACCCGCAGGACGCGGGAATCATTTAGCGCAGTGTTGCATTCTTGAAGGATATTATTTTTCATGAATGATCGCCTATGGCTTTTTTTGCCAAACAAGCTGGACAAGACGAATGCGCATTGCCCCTGAAATTGTCCAGACTAACGAAGTACAAGGGGAATTGATAAAGTTGACTCGACCCAGCTCTGAGCCAATACCGGTGAACCATTGACCTTCGCGGATTCACTTAAAAAAATCTTAATGGACAATCTCGGTTTTTGGACTCTGCTGGGCTCGCCGCACGCTAACTGGACCTGCTGACCACGCCGTATGTTTTCGATGAAACCAGTGCGATCGATATGGCGCGAGCCGGTGCGGATATTGTGGTGCCCCACTTGGGCCTGACTACCGGCGGAGCGATCGGCGCCGAGACAGCGCTGACATTGGCAGATTGCGTGGTTCGGGTTAACGCCTGGGCCGAGGCTGCCAAACGTGTCAACCCTGAGGTGATTGTGCTTTGCCATGGCGGTCCAATTGCCAGCCCTGAAGATGCAGCCTACATCTTGGAAAACTGTCCCGCGTGCCATGGCTTCTATGGCGCTTCCAGCATGGAGCGTCTACCGGTAGAAGGCGCATTGACTGAACAGACACGGAAGTTCAAGAAAATTACAAGGTGAACACTCACCAGTAAACCAGCAGCAGGCATGAGTTTGATTTCAAATAGGCTTCGAACTGCTTTTTTACCGTCGAATGTCCACTGAGGGTGGCGGATGTCACCCAGACTGGTGCCATGTAGGAGTCAGTAGTCGGTTGGTTGTGCTCGCGGCTGACCAGCCAATGACATTATTTTCGCTAGGAGTCTGGGCGGCAGATGGGATTCTCCCGATCCCAATTATTAAAGTTTGAGGTTCAATGCAGGGCATGAGTGCAAGCTACATCCCCTACCACCCCGAACAGCAACCACTCTTGCCCAATGCGCTGCAAGATTGGTTGCCCCAAGGTCATCTGGCCTACTTCATCAACGACACCGTCGACAGCCTGAAACTGAGCGCCTTCCATGGCCGCTACGCGGCGGGTGGTCCACGCAACCAGCCGTTTCACCCGGCCATGATGGTCAAGGTCATGGTGTATGCGTACGCCACAAGTGTTTTTAACTCACGCAAGATTGCCAGGAAACTGCATGAAGATGTCGCCTTTCGGGTACTCGCGGCCGACAACTTCTCCGCCCACCGCACGATCCGGGACTTTCGTGCGCTGCACCTGGGCGAGTTCACCGAACTGTTTGTTCAAGTCGTGCGCCTGGCACGCGAAATAGGACTGGTCAAACTCGGTACCATCGCTGTTGATGGCACCAAGATCAAGGCCAACGCCAGCCGCCACAAAGCCATGAGCTATGGCCGCATGCAAACAGCCGAAGCAGAACTTAAAGCCCAGATTAGCGCGCTGGTGCTAAAGGCGGCCAACACTGACGAGGCAGAGAAGAACGAACCCGACCTGGACATCCCCGCTGAGCTTGAACGCAGACAAGCAAGGCTTGCCGCTATTACCGCAGCCAAAGTCCGCCTCGAAGAACGCCAGCGCCAAAGCGACACACAGCGTGGGCGCAGCCCCGATGACGAACGCCAACCCAAAGACAAAGACGGCAAGCCCAAAGGCGGCAAACCGTATCAACGTGACTTTGGTGTTCCTGCGGCCAAAGCCCAAGACAGCTTTACCGACCCCGAGTCGCGCATCATGAAGCGTGCCGGTGGCGGCTTTGACTATGCCTACAACGCGCAGACAGCAGTCGATGGGACGGCGCACATCATCGTGGCCGCCGAGGTCGTCCCACCGGTGAAACAGTGATGGAGCTAATGTTTGTCCTGAACCGCGAACTCGGCACCAAGCTGGTGCTGGTCACCCACGACCGTGCCATTGCCTCGCGCTACGCGCGCTGCATCACAATTGAGGCCGGAAGGGTGCTGGAGACGGTGATTGAGCTTTAGGCCCTTGATGACTTAAAGAACCGGCGTGGAACGAGATTGCTTAGAGAAAGTAACAAGCTGGTTTCTTCGGAGGGAAAGTCGGCAGCGCAGCGTAGCCAGTCATAGGATTTGAGACCGCGGATGATTCTTGACGACCACAACCTGCCGTTCAGCGCTGGCGCCACACTGCGGTCAGTCAGTCCAACTGGATTTGAAGGGCGAAATGGCGTGACACTTGGGTTCGACGGCCAAGCACTTTCCTAATGCAATCCTGACACGGCAGGTGGTACGCTGCCTTAATGATGAATTCTCCAGAGTTGTCAGCACCCAACCGCTCGCCAGCCCGAAGTTGGGTCATCGTCGCGTTTTTGCTGACGGCGGCCACCGCTTGCGGATTCCTGCTCGACCGCCATGTATCGCTGACCAGCCAGGCCATGATTTATGTGCTGGCGGTGGTGATTGCCTCCTACAAGCTCGACTGGATAGAGTCAGCGGTCTGCGCCGTCGCGGCGGTCACGGCGCTGAACTTCTTTTTCGTGCCGCCGCGCTGGACCTTTGAGGTCGAAAACCGGGAACACTTCATCGCACTGGGCGCGATGCTGGTCGTGGCCCTGGTGATCAGCCATCTGGCGAGGGGCGTGCGGCGCGAGACCGAACTGGCGCGCCTGAACGAACGGCGCGCGCGGCAATTGCAGGCGCTTGCTACCGACCTGTCCAACGTCAGCGCCCCGGCCGATATCGTCGCCCTGGGTCAAAAGGCGCTGGATGCCGCCTTTGCCGGACCGTGTTCGCTGGCCCTGACCCAGGATGGGCGCGAGCTCGATCTCGCCGGGGACCTGGACCCCGCCGTGCGCGACGGCATGCGCTGCTGCATGAGCGAGGCGGCGGTGCTGGGGCCGGGCACGGGGCGCTGGCCCGGTCTGCTGGCCTGGTACCTGCCTTTGGGCGAGCGCGGCCATGTGACCGGCGCCGCCTGTGTGCGCCCGGCCTTGGCCGCCGATGACGCGGGCAGGGAACACGCTCAGGCGCTGTGCGCGCTGCTGGCGCAAGCGCTGTGGCGTCTGCGCCAGCAGCGCGTCGATGCGCGCGGCCCAAAGCGAGGCGCAACGCCAACAGCTGCAAAGCACTTTTTTGGCCGCGATCTCGCATGATCTGCGCACCCCGCTGGCGGCCAGCGTCGGTGCCGCTTCGTCCTTGCAGACGCAGCGCGACAAGCTGAGCGCGCCTGAGCAGGACCGCTTGCTCGGCAGCATTGTCAGCGAGGCGTCCTACCTGTCCACGGTCACCGAGAACACCTTGCAACTGGTGCGGCTCACGGGCTCGGAACAGTCGCTCAAGCGGGACTGGGAATCGATGGAGGAAATTGTCGGGGCCGTGCTGGCGCGTGTGCGTCAGCGGGACCCCGAGCGGCGCATCAAGTCCACCGTGCCCGAGGACTTGCCGCTGGTCAAAGCTGACCCCGTGCTGCTGGCCCAATTGATCAGCAATTTGCTCGACAACGCGCTGCAATACAGCGACGGCCCGATTGACCTGAGCGTCAGCGTCGACGCGCAGGAGTTGCTGGTCTCGGTCAAGGACCGGGGCCACGGCATTCCCGAGGCCGAACAAAAAGTCATTTTCGAGGCCTATACGCGCGGTGATCAGTCGGGCCCGCGCGGTGCCGGTCTGGGCCTGGCGCTGTGCCGCGCGATCGCGCTCGCCCATGGCGGGCGTCTGACCCTGCGCCCGCGCCGGGGCGGCGGCAGCAACTTCGTGCTCGCCTTGCCGCTCGATGCCGAGCAA
>NZ_JAAFHA010000111.1 GCF_010365055.1 Rhodoferax sp. | reverse complement strand
TCAATGTCAACTGCATCCAGGGCGTCACCGCCAACGTGGAACACATGCACAGCCGGGTGTTGAACTCGCTGGGCATCATCACGGTGCTCAAGCCTTCACTGGGCTACAAGCTGTGCGCAGAAATCGCGCGCGAGGGCTCCGAAACCGGCAAATCACTGCACGACATCGTCGTCCTTGAGCGAAAACTGCTGACGCAAGAGCGCTGGAACGAGGTGTTCTCCTTTGAAAACCTGATCAGCCCGAAATTCGAGCAATAAGCGCGATCACCATAAACTCTGAAACCAGCAAGAAAGAGAGAAAACAAAATGACCGTTTCAATTGTTCTTCAATTCCTGGTCGTGCTTGCGGCCATCTGGATGGGGGCACGATCCTCAGGCATCGGCCTGGGTTTGTGGGGCGCGGTGGGCTTGATGGTGTTGGTCGGTGCCTTTGGCATCACGCCCACCTCGCCGCCGGTCGATGTGATGCTGATCATCCTGGCCGTCATCATGGCCGCGTCGGTCATGGAGGCCGCTGGCGGCATCGACTTTCTGGTTGGTATCGCCGAGCGCATCATCCGGGCCAATCCGAAGTACGTGACGATCGTCGCGCCGCTCACCACTTGGACCTTCACCTTCCTCGCCGGAACGGGGCATATCGTTTATCCGCTGCTCCCGGTGATCTATGAGACGGCACACCGCAATGGCATCCGACCAGAGCGACCCATGGCGGTGGCCACGATCGCCTCGCAGCAGGCCATCACCGCAAGCCCGGTGGCGGCGGCCACCGCAGCCATGATCGGCATGTTTGCTGAAAAGGGCATGACCGACTGGGGACTGCGCGAGATCCTGCTGATTTGCGTCCCCGCCACGCTCGTCGGCGTCATCGCCGCCGCCATCGTTTCGATGTTCATCGGCAAGGACCTCAAAGACGACAAGGTGTACCAGGCGCGGCTCGCCGCAGGCGAGATTCCACCGCCCCAATTGGCTGCGCAGCGCCCGGCGCTCAAACCAACGGCAAAGCTCGCGGCCTTCGTTTTCCTGAGCGGTGTTGCTCTGGTTGTGCTGTTTGGTTTCTTCCCGGCTCTGCGGCAACTGCCCGGGGCAAAAAGCCCACTGTCCATGCCCATCGTCATCGAAATCATCATGATGTCCATCGCGGCCATCATGCTTTTGGTGACCAAAGTCGCTGTGGACGATGTGCCCAAGACCGCCACCTTGCGTGCCGGCGTGGTCGCGGTCATCGGCATTTTTGGTCTGGCCTGGCTCGGTGACAGTTTCATTTCCGCCAACAAGGACCTGATTGTTCCCGCGATTGGTGAATGGGCGAAGGTCGCGCCGTGGACCTTTGCCTTCGGCCTGTTCCTGGCCTCGGTGTTGCTCTACAGCCAGGCTGCGACCACCCGGGCGTTGATGCCGCTGGGCGTTGTACTGGGCATCCCGCCCCAGTTCCTGATCGGTATGTTCCCGGCGGTCAATGGCTACTTCTTTATTCCAACCTATGGCTCACTGATCGCAGCGATCAACTTCGACCTGTCCGGAACCACAAAAATAGGACGCTACGTTCTGAACCATTCGTTCATGATTCCAGGACTGGTGGCCACGGGGGTGTCGGTCGCGACCGGCTTGTTGATCGCGCGCATGATCTTCTAAGCCGGGGTGGGGCAGGCGATGAGCGGCTCAAACGCCAGCGCTTGCCCCAAAGCGATAAACCCCATCGTCACCGAGCCTGCGCTGCAATCGCCCCTCAAACCACAACGCATGCAGATGGGCAATCGACTCACCCATCGCAAAGGTGGTCTGGTGCAGGTCGAGCGCACGCTTGAACAGCAGCGGCAGCAGTTCGGCGGCGCTGCGCGGTGTCTCCAGGCAGGCCTGCATCACCTCCAGCAGGCGCTCAGCGTGGTGATCGTGCAACTGCCCAATGCGCGCATGCAAGCCGGTAAACGGCTTGCCATGCGCCGGCAGGGTGAGCGTCTGGGCCGGCAGCCCTCTGAACTTGTCAATGGATTCCAGAAACTGCTTGAGCGGATTCGATTCAGGCTCCTGGTCGTAGACGCTGACGTTGGTGGAGATGCGCGGCAGCATCATGTCGCCGCCAATCAAGACTTGCAGCTCGTCGCAGTACAGCGCGATGTGTTCAGGCGCATGGCCGTAGCCGCTGATGCAGCGCCAGTCGCGCGTGCCGATGCTGAGCACGTCGCCGTCCTGCAGGCGCCGGTACTGGCGCGGCACGGCCGGCACCAGGGTTGAAAAATAGCTGCCGCGGCCCCTGATCTTTTCAAGGGAGGCCGGGTCGGTGAGTCCATGCAAGGCAAAAAAGTTGGCCGCCGCCTCGCTGCTGAAACCGTTGGGGCCCTGGCTGCCGATGCGTGCCATGCCGTGGTCAGTGGCGCTGATCCACAACCGAGCCTGCCAGCGCTCGCACAGCCAGTGCGCCAGGCCGATGTGGTCCGGGTGCATATGGGTCACGAGCACGCGCAGGATCGGCAGGCCGTCCAGCTCATGCTCAAAAACCTGTTCCCACTGCGCCTTGGCCGGCTCGGAGCTGATGCAGCAGTCGACCACGCTCCAGCCGGGCCGGCCGTCAATTTCATCGCGCAAGAGCCACAGGTTGATGTGATTGAGCGCAAACGGCAGGCCCATGCGCAGCCATTTCACGCCCGGCGCCACCGTGACGGCGCTCCCTGGCGCGGGCAGGGTGTCGCCCAGCGGGTAGTGCAACTGTTTTTCAAGTTCATCGGCGATTGGGTTTGCGCCGAGCGGTTCAGGTGGTTTCAAGCGGGCTCCAGATTTGCGACATAATTGACGTTTACGTAAACGTCAATCAAGGTCGGCATTTTAGGGGGTCGCACCCACGGCTGCTGTCACCAAGGTTGAACACCCTTTATGGCACCTACTTACAACATCAGCGATCTGGCCAAAGAGTTTGATCTGACCACGCGGGCCATGCGTTTTTATGAAGACATGGGCCTGTTGCAGCCCGAGCGCACCGGCCCGGGCGGGCGTTCGCGGGTCTACAGCGGGCGTGACCGCACGCGCCTGAAGCTCACGCTGCGCGCCAAGCGCCTGGGTTTTAGCTTGAGCGAGGCCAAGGAAATCATCGACATGTACGACAGCCCGCGCGACACCGGCGCGCAGCTGCAAAAATTTTTGCTGGTGCTGGCCGAGCACCAAAAACAGCTGGAGGCGCAGATGACCGATCTGCAGGCCAACCTCGATGAACTCAAAGAGCACCAGCGTGAGGCCAGAGCCCTGCTGGCAAGCAGCCGCAAGAAGCCCGACGCGACCCGCAGGATGGCCAAGGCGGCTCAAAGCCATGCGGCATAGAGGAGCGGACCTGCCAAAAATTTGCGGGACAGACCGCGGCGACGTGCAAAAGGCCCGCTCTGCTCGCAACCGATTAACTCAACCCAACGGAGACAACCATGACCCTGCCCGGACTTAACTTCCAACTCGGTGAAGACATCGACGCCCTGCGCGATACCGTTTACGAATTCGCGCAAAAAGAAATTGCACCGCGCGCCGCCCAACTGGACCAAGAAGACCAGTTCCCGATGGACCTGTGGCGCAAGATGGGAGACCTGGGCCTGCTGGGCATCACCGTGGGTGAGGAATACGGCGGCGCCAACATGGGCTACCTGGCGCACATGGTGGCGATGGAAGAAATCAGCCGGGCCTCGGCCTCGGTGGGCCTGAGCTATGGCGCCCACAGCAACCTGTGCGTCAACCAGATCAGGCGCAACGGCAGCCCTGAGCAGCGCCAAAAATACCTGCCCAAGCTGATCTCGGGCGAGCATGTGGGCGCGCTTGCCATGAGCGAAGCGGGGGCCGGCAGCGACGTGCTGTCGATGCAGCTCAAGGCGCAGGACAAGGGCGGCTTCTACCTGCTCAATGGCAGCAAGATGTGGATCACCAACGGCCCCGATGCCGACACGCTGGTGGTCTATGCCAAGAGCGAGCCCGAGCTCGGTGCGCGCGGCGTCACCGCGTTTCTGATCGAAAAAGGAATGAAGGGTTTTTCCATCGCGCAAAAGCTCGACAAGCTCGGCATGCGCGGCTCCAGCACCGGTGAACTGGTGTTCAACAACGTCGAAGTGCCCTTTGCTAACATCCTGGGCGGCCTGAACAACGGTGCCAAGGTGCTGATGAGCGGGCTGGACTACGAGCGCGCCGTGCTCACCGGCGGGCCGTTGGGCATCATGCAGGCGGTGATGGACAGCGTGATCCCCTACATCCACGACCGCAAGCAGTTTGGCCAAAGCATTGGCGAATTCCAGCTGATCCAGGGCAAGGTGGCCGACATGTACACGGTGCTGCAGGCCGGGCGCGCCTTTGCCTACACGGTGGCCAAGAACCTCGACTTGCTGGGGGCTGAGCACGTGCGCCAGGTGCGCAAGGACTGCGCCTCGGTCATTTTGTGGACGGCTGAAAAAGCCACCTGGATGGCAGGCGAGGGCATCCAGATTTTTGGTGGCAACGGCTACATCAACGAGTACCCGCTGGGGCGCCTGTGGCGCGACGCCAAGCTGTACGAGATTGGTGCCGGCACCAGCGAAATCCGCCGCATGCTGATCGGGCGCGAGCTGTTTGCACAGACCTGTTGACTGTTGCCAAGGCCCGATGAAGTATGGATCCTTCGCCCTGGGGCTCCGACAGGCTCAGCCCGAACGGACCTTGAAACATCATCGGGTCGAATCTATCAGTAAGATCGTCCCATGACATCACCTCTGCAACACCTGTTTGACAACAACCGCAACTGGGCCGCGCGCATGGAAGCGCAGCGGCCGGGCTTCTTCAGCGGCCTGGCGCACCAGCAGTCGCCCAAATACCTGTGGATCGGCTGCTCCGACAGCCGCGTGTCGGCCAACGAGATCACCGGGCTGGAGCCGGGTGAAGTCTTTGTGCACCGCAATATTGCCAATGTGGTGGTGCATTCGGACCTGAACGCGCTGTCGGTGATCCAGTTTGCGGTCGATCACCTCAAGGTCGAGCACATCATGGTCGTGGGTCATTACGGCTGCGGCGGCGTGCTGGCGGCCTTGCGCGGCACGCGCGTCGGACTGGCCGACAACTGGCTGCACCATGTGCTGGACGTCAAGCTGCGCCACCGCCGTCGCCTGGACCATTTGAGCGTGGCCGAGCAGGAAGACGTGCTGTGCGAGATGAACGTGATCGAGCAAGTTGGCAACGTGGCTTTGAGCAACGTGATGCAGGACGCCTGGGCTCGCGGCCAAAAGGTGGCGGTGCACGGCTGGTGCTATGGCATCAAGGACGGTCTGGTCAAAGACCTGGGGGTCACGATGCAGCGCCCCGACGAAGTCGTGAACGTCTTTCGCAGCGCGTTCAAACGCTATCCGCGCCCGCTGCTGCCCAACTTGCCGGACCCGGGCCTGGTCGCCTGAATTTATAAGAAATCAGGCTCTAGCCCCCGTATCCATTGCCTGAACAGCTATTAAATACAGAGTCAACATGTTCCCCACTCGTCTCGACTCCTCGCTGGCCTACGACATCGCCAAGGCCATGATGGACGGCTTTAACCGCCACTACCGGCTGTTCAGAACCGAATCAAGCCGCGCCAAGCACCGCTTTGAGACGGCCGACTGGCACGGCCAGCAGCGCGCCCAGCGCGACCGCATCGAGTTCTATGACTTGCGCGTGCGTGAGGCGTCCATGCGGCTGGTGCGCGAGTTCAAGGCCGACGAGCAGCCGATGGAGGTGTGGCAGCAGGTCAAACTGCATTACATCGGGCTGCTGGTGGACCACCACCAGCCCGAGCTGGCCGAAACCTTCTTCAACTCGGTCACGACCAAGATCCTGCACCACAGCTATTTCCAGAACGATTTCATCTTTGTGCGCCCGGCCGTGAGCACCGAGTACATTGAAAACGACGAGTCTGAGGCCAGTCCGACCTACCGCTCCTACTACCCCACGCACGACAGCCTGGCCCAGGTGCTGGCGCAGATGGTGACTGACTTTGATCTGCGCTGCCCCTTTGCAGACTTGCCCGGCGATGCGGCGCTGGTGCAGGCGGCCATGGCGGCGCAGCTGGGGGATGCCAAGCTGCGCGCCAATTTTCAGTTCCAGGTGCTGTCGGGCTTGTTTTTTCGCAACAAAGGCTGTTACATCGTTGGTAAGCTGATCAACGGCTTTAACGAGTTCGGTTTTGCCCTGCCGGTGCTGCACAACAAGGCCGGCCAACTGGTGATCGACGCGGTCTTGTTTGGCGAGGACGATCTGCTGATGCTGTTCAGCTTTGCGCGCGCTTATTTCATGGTGGACATGGAAATACCGTCGGCCTACGTGCAGTACCTGCGCAGCATGATGCCGCGCAAGCCGCGCAATGAGATTTACAACGCGCTGGGCTTGGCCAAGCAGGGCAAGACGCTGTTTTACCGCGACTTCCTGCACCACCAGCGCCACTCCACCGACAAATTTCGCATCGCCCCCGGCATCAAGGGCATGGTGATGCTGGTGTTTGATTTGCCCTCGTTCCCCTACGTGTTCAAGGTCATCAAAGATTTTTACCCGCCGCCCAAAGACACCACGCGCGAGCAGATCAAGGGCAAGTACCTGTTGGTCAAGCAGCACGACCGGGTCGGGCGCATGGCCGACACGCTGGAGTACAGCGAAGTGGGTTTCCCGCGCGCGCGCTTTGACGATGAACTGATTGCCGAACTGGAGAAATTCGCCCCCAGCCAGTTGGAGATCAGCGACCGTGACGGCGACGGCCGCATTGAAGTCATCATCAAGCATGTCTATATTGAACGGCGCATGATTCCGCTCAACATTTACCTGCAGGAGGCGTTTGACGCCGGCGGCGCCAACCCGGACGACACCAGCCCGGCGGCATTGCGGGCGCGCGAGCAGATCGAGCGCGGCGTGATCGAGTACGGCAACGCCCTGAAAGACCTGGTGGCCGCCAACATCTTCCCGGGCGACATGCTCTGGAAGAACTTTGGCATCACGCGCCACGGCAAGGTCGTGTTTTACGACTACGACGAGATCGAATACATCACAGACTGCAACTTCCGCAAAGTGCCGCAGGCCCGCAACGAAGAAGACGAGATGTCGGGCGAGGTCTGGTACAAGGTCGGCCCCCACGACGTGTTCCCCGAAACCTTTGCGCCCTTTTTGCTCGGCAATCCGGCGGTACGAAAAGTGTTCATGAAGCACCACGCCGACCTGCTGGACGCGGCCTTCTGGCAAAGCCACAAGGAGCGCATCCAGGCCGGCCATGTGTACGACGTGTTTCCCTATGACCAGGCGAAGCGCTTTCACCCGGAGATCGGCGATGCGGCTGTGCCCTTGTCAATCTGATTTTGCTCGCTTTTGTATAGCTGCTCGTGCAATACACACGGGGGCTGAACCCGATTTTTAACTGAAAGGACTTGATATGAATGACTCCATCGTTATCGTCAGCGCTGCCCGCACCCCCCAGGGCAGCTTTCAGGGCGACTTTGCCGGCCTCGCGGCCCACGACCTGGGCGGCGTCGCCATCCAGGCCGCTTTGACGCGTGCCATCAAAGGCTCCACGCTCAGCGCCGACATGGTCGACGAACTGATCTTTGGCAACTGCCTCATGGCCGGCCAGGGCCAGGCCCCGGCGCGCCAGGCCGGTTTCAAGGGCGGCCTGCCCAAGAGCACCGGTGCCGTCACGCTGTCCAAGATGTGCGGCTCGGCCATGCGCGCCACCATGTTTGCCCACGACATGCTGCTCGCCGGCAGTGCCGACGTGCTGATGGCCGGCGGCATGGAGAGCATGACCAACGCCCCCTACCTGCTGCAAAAAGCGCGCGGCGGCTACCGCATCGGCCACGACCGCATTTTTGACCACATGATGCTCGACGGCCTCGAAGACGCCTACGAAGCCGGTCGCTCGATGGGCACCTTTGGCGAAGACTGCGCCGCCAAATACGGCTTCACGCGCGCGCAGCAGGACGCTTTTGCCACCACCAGCGTGCAGCGCGCCCAAGCGGCGACCACCTCGGGCGCCTTTGCGGCTGAAATCGCGCCCGTGACGATCAAGGGCCGCACTGGCGACACCGTGATCTCCATCGACCAGGGCCCCGGCAAGGTCAAGCTCGACAAGATTTCATCGCTGAAACCGGCGTTCAAAAAGGACGGCACCATCACGGCCGCCAGCAGTTCCAGCATCAACGACGGCGCCGCCGCGCTGGTGCTGATGCGCGCCTCGACCGCCGCCAAACTGGGCTGCCAGCCGCTGGCGCGCATCGTCAGCCACGCCGTGCATGCGCAAGAACCCGAATGGTTCTCGACCGCGCCGATTGGCGCCAGTCAAAAAGCCCTGGCCAAAGCCGGCTGGGCCGTGAAAGACGTGGACCTGTGGGAAGTCAATGAAGCTTTTGCCGTGGTGCCGATGGCGCTGATGCACGAGCTCAAGCTCAGCCACGAGATCGTCAACGTCAACGGCGGCGCCTGCGCGCTGGGCCACCCGATTGGCTGCAGCGGCGCGCGCATCATCGTGACGCTCTTGTACGCGCTGCAGGCGCGTGGCCTGAAAAAGGGCCTTGCCACGCTCTGCATCGGTGGCGGCGAAGGCACCGCGCTGGCGCTTGAAATGCTATAAGTTAAATAGCTGTCTGCGCAAGACGGACGGGGGCTGGCGCCCCCTTTTTTATAAATTTGATGAACGATTGAGAGGCATGCCCCATGTTGCTAACCCAAGACCAGGAAATGATCCGCGACGCGGTGCGCGCCTTTGCCCAAGCTGAACTCTGGCCCAACGCCGCCCAGTGGGACAAGGAGCACACTTTTCCCAAGGAAGCGCACCAGGGGCTGGCCGCGCTGGGCGCCTACGGCATTTGCGTGCCGGAAGAACTGGGCGGTGCCAATATGGACTACCTGACGGTGGCGCTGGTGCTGGAAGAAATCGCCGCCGGTGACGGTGGCACCAGCACCGCGATCAGTGTCACCAACTGCCCGGTCAATGCCATCCTGATGGCTTATGGCAATGCCGCGCAGAAGAGGCAATGGCTGACGCCGCTGGCGCAAGGCCAGTTGCTGGGCGCGTTTTGCCTGACCGAGCCGCATGTCGGCTCGGACGCGTCCGGCCTGCGCACCACGGCCACGCGCGAAGGCGATGCTTACGTCATCAACGGCGTCAAGCAGTTCATCACCAGCGGCCAGAACGGCGACGTGGCCATCGTCATTGCCGTCACCGACAAGGGCGCGGGCAAGAAGGGCATGAGCGCCTTCATCGTGCCGACCAGCGCGCCGGGTTACGTGGTGGCGCGGCTGGAAGACAAGCTCGGTCAGCACAGCAGCGACACGGCGCAGATCAACTTTGACAACTGCCGCATTCCGGTCGAGAACCTGATTGGCCAGGAGGGCGAGGGCTACAAGATTGCCCTGGGTGCCCTGGAGGGTGGGCGCATCGGCATTGCCGCGCAAAGTGTGGGCATGGCGCGCAGCGCGTTTGAGGTGGCGCTGGCCTACGCCAAGGAGCGGCAAAGCTTCGGCACCGCCATCTTCAACCACCAGGCGGTCGGATTCCGGCTGGCCGACTGCGCCACGCAACTGGAGGCCGCGCGCCAGCTCATCTGGCACGCCGCATCCTTGCGCGACGCCGGTCGCCCCTGCCTGAAAGAAGCCGCCATGGCGAAACTGTTTGCCAGTGAAATTGCGGAGAAGGTCTGCAGCGCCGCGATCCAGACGTTGGGCGGCTACGGCTATGTCAGCGACTTTCCCGTCGAGCGCATCTACCGCGACGTGCGCGTCTGCCAGATCTATGAAGGCACCTCGGACGTGCAGAAGATCATCATTCAAAGGGCGCTGGCGTGACAAAAGGTGAGTCCCGTTGTGGCCAATCCAAGTCCTTACGGCTGTGAGTTGGCAATGGCCGCGCCGGCATCGAACGCGTTGTGTTGCGGCTGGTTGCGCAGCGCCCCGAGGTCATTGCCGACAACCCGCCCACAAGACGCCGGTGTACAGAATCGGTCAGAATGTCGACTGTCAGCCGTCAACGGCCTAAAGGATTTTTCCATGTACAAAAAAGCCAGCATCTCACTCGCCCTCTTCGCGCTTTCAAGTGCGTTGCTCGCGCAAGTGACGACATTTCAGACCAAGTCACTCACGCCTGAAACCGCGCTGACAGCGGCCCG